>CAJUII010000203.1 GCA_910586405.1 uncultured Lachnospiraceae bacterium | reverse complement strand
CAAAATCACGCTTCAAAATATTTACCTTATTATCTGGGACGCTGCCATGATTGGCACGGTGGTTGTACTTCCTTACTACAACAGTGCACCTGCGGCGGACACAGGTACACAGAAATCAGAAAGTCAGCCGGCGGCAGAGGTTCCGGCAGCAAATGATAGCCAGGCGGAGGCAGACGGTGCAGATGCGATCGTGACAGAGCCGACCGAGCTTACGTTTATCTTTGCCGACGGCGATGACGGCGCAAAGCAGTCCATGAACACTATCGTAGACAAGTTTAATGCTGCCTATGAGGACATCACAGTGACCATAGAACCCGGAAACGGAGGGGCTTACAGTGAGTTTATTAAGACCAAGGACAGTGTAGGCGAATTTCCCGACGTGATGGAGATGAGAGACACCGCGGTGTATGTGCGCGCAGGAAAGCTCGCGCCGCTGCCGGACGATATTGTGAGCCTGTTCAAGACGACAACAGCATTTGACGGTGTGACTTATACAGCACCGCTTGCAGGCGAGAATACCAACGGAATCATTTACAACAAGTCATACTTTGACGAGAAAGGCTTCGAGGAGCCAAAGACATATGATGAGTTTCTGACATTGTGCCAGAGTATCAAGGATGCCGGCGACATGTCGCCGCTGGTAGTGGGCGGTCAGGACATTTGGCATATGGGATTCTGGTTCTATAAGGCATATAATGACCAGGTGTTAAGTCAGGATGAGGACTTCATCAAGCACTGCTATGAGGGCACAAAGACCTTTACGGACGACGCCATTAAAAATACATTTACCGAGTTACAGGATATATTGCAGTATGCGCAGGACGGATGGGTTTCGACACCGGATGCACAGATTACGACTTTTCTTGTAAATGACATGGCGGCAATGATGTATTCGGGCACACATATGTTTTCACAGATTTCGCAGGCAGACGCAAATTTTGAGATGGGATGGTTTGCAGTTCCAAGTCCTGACGGCAGACAAGGCTTGTTGGCGGCGGCGGAGCCAGCGGACTTGCAATCTCAGCAGAGGCGGCGCAGGATCCGAACAAGAAAAGCCGCCGCTCAACGGCTTTCAGCATCCGCTTTAAGTCAGGGCGTTCCATGTTCA
>CAJUII010000202.1 GCA_910586405.1 uncultured Lachnospiraceae bacterium | reverse complement strand
TGCACACCAAAACTATTGTCGCCAGTGCGCCCAGCACAACAATCGCCACTGCCGCTGTCATCAACGGCAGCACAGAACTTCCCTGATATGAAACTGAATTGATGTCAAAGATCTTGACATCCACGTCGGCAAGCTTTAGCTCTGTCTGCGCATCTACCGCCACTGCAGCCACACTGCCGCCAAGCGACTCGACCAAATCTTTGTCCGCCTGCAGCTGATCCATCAGTACCGTGCCGTCGGCAAGCCGGAAGCTCACGCGGGACAACTCAATATTTGCAATATCAGAAACTGTATTCCACCAAGAACCATATCCAAAATACAATGCCTCGGCTCCTGACAGCCAGCTCAGAACGCCGCTGAAATCAGAAGTCGGTGTAAAGTCTCCATCCGATGCCTGTGAATTATCCAAAATCGTCTGATCATAACACAATGTATCATCCGCATAAACCGCAAAGCCATCCGGCTTAAGTTCTATGCGAATCAATGCGCCATCCTTGATATAATCCGTGACAATGTTGTAGTTAAAAAGATTCGCATCAAAGAACCCGCGTCCGCTGCACCGTCTCCCTCCGCTGCTCCAACTGTACTGTCTCCCTCCACTGCATCTGCTGTATTGTCTCCCTCCGCCGCTCCATCATCTGCCTCTATTTCAGCCGAAGCCTCGTCTGCCGCCTGCTCCTCGCCAATCATCACCTCGATCTTATCGTGCAGCTGGTTAAAGATATCCCGCAGGATTCCGTTCACCTTCGCCGTCACCTCGCGCGTATTGTTCATCGCACTGAGACTGAATGTATCATTATAGTTTTGCATATAGGTATCGTAAATCCTCATCGTCCGCAAGTTCCCGAAATGCGTCCAGATAAGCGCGCAGCGTCGCCGCCGAAACGCTCATCTGTTCTTCCACACGCTGTTTGTCCTCCTTGGTATCCATGACACTGTGTGTCAGCAAGAGCTGCTGCATCTGCTGGATATTCTACCAAAAAAAATTACCAAAAATGAGTAAGTTTTGTGAATATTGCACAATTTTATCCGCTACATCGTGATCTGTATCTCGTCCTCATACTTTCCATAAAAATAATAAGATGCCGTCTGTGTGTCCTGCTGGTACACGATCGACCACTGCGTCCACCATTCTCCCTCCGTCTTTGCCACCTGCGACAGCGCCTGCTTCACCGCCTCAGCAGTGAGCGTGCCGCGAGCGCCCTCATAGATTTCGCAGAGTTTGAAATACCGCTGCTGCGCGCTCTCCCCGCCAGCCGCCGGGTCGCCGTTGGCAAGATTAAAATTGGTGACACAGTTCGTATCCACCACCACCATCTCACCGTCCAC
>CAJUII010000201.1 GCA_910586405.1 uncultured Lachnospiraceae bacterium | reverse complement strand
GCGAAAAGAACCTGGAAAGACTAAAATTTGAGGAGAGTGAATATTTCAGGGAACGCTTTTCCTTGCATGCTTTGGAGCAAATTTGTACACAGATGCTGTTTATATAGAGATAAGAAAACTCCCAACAAAAAAGTGGGAGTTTTTCAGTGCCCTCTCTTTCGTCTGGAGGGCTTTTGAACCCTCCGAAATATTAAGAGGGGTAAAGCCGCCTTCACATTTTTAGTTTCGCCATGATCAGCCGTCTCACCGACTCGTCAATGCGTTCCTCGGAGATCACGCCGCTTCGCACTGCCGCAAGGACGCCTTGCGCCGCAAGCCTGAAATCCTCCGGCATCAGAATCACATCGACACCCGCCTTGATCGCTGCCACCGCAGCTTCATCACTGGCGTACAGTTCCGTGATCGCTCCCATGTTCATTGCATCTGTCACAATGATTCCATCATACTTCAACGCTCCGCGCAGGACTTGCGTTATCATCTGGTATGACAAAGAACAAGGCATGTTGTCCCCCGTGACATTCGGCACCGCGATATGAGAGACCATCACAAAGTCTATCCCCGCCTCCTCAGCGCCCGCAAACGGAACTAAATCCGCCTGCCGCAGTTCCTCATACGTCCGCTCTGTGTAGGCAAAACCGTCATGGGTATCCGCCTCCGTAGCGCCATGTCCCGGAAAGTGCTTAAACGTGCTCAGGATTCCATACGCATGCAGCCCGTCAGAATACGCGCTGGCATAGCGAAGCACCAGCCCGGCATCTCCGCCGAACGAGCGATTTCCAATCACCGTATTTTTGGGATTAGTCAGCACATCGGCATCCGGTGCAAAATCAAGGTTAAATCCCAGATCACGCAGATAAGCGCCGACCGTACTGCCTGCTGCATACGCTTCCTCCTTCGTATGAAGCTTTCCCATCGGTCCGACCTTTGGTACATGGAACGCTTTATTGTTCCCAATGCGGGCAACTCTGCCGCCCTCCTCGTCCACACACTGAAACAGCGGCAGACCTTGAAGCTCTAGGGCATACGCCTGCGTGCGGCGCAGCAATTCTTTTGTCTGCTCTGTATCAGTCAGATTCTTAGAAAAATAAACCAGACCGCCAACGGGGCATTCTTTCAGAAAATCTCGTGCAGTCTCATCAATGGCAGTGACTGCGGCACCTTCTGTCAGCGCCTCCGGCGTCACAATAAACATCTGATAGACCTTCTCTTCGACTGTCATCGAGGCAAGCCGTTCTTCTGTCTGCTGCTCAAGCCATGCTTCATCGACAACACGCGCTTCCGGCTGTGATATCTCCTGCATGAAAGAGATCTGATCGTCTTTGACAAATCCGCATACGATGAGCGTAAATATCAGTATCAGCACCCCAAATATCAAATTGTGTTTTATTTTATTCCGCATCAGAAACACCCCATTTCATTCTAA
>CAJUII010000200.1 GCA_910586405.1 uncultured Lachnospiraceae bacterium | reverse complement strand
GGGTGGGATACAGTGCTGCTCGAGGCAAAGGATGCGGGCATTCCGGTGATTGTCACAGACCGTATGGTCAATGTGCAGGACGATTCGCTCTACACGGCATGGATTGGGGCGGATGCCAAAGAAGAGGGAAAGAAAGCGGGTAGATGGCTTGAAGCGTATCTGACAAAAGAGCGCCGCCAGTTGGATGAAATCAACATTGTTGTTCTCAAAGGAACAGTCGGTTCCACGGCGGAAATCGGCAGGACAAAAGGCTTTGGCGAGATTGCCGCGCAGCATGAAAACTGGCACATATTAGAATCTGCCACCGCGGAGTTTACGGCGAACAAGGCAAAGGAAGTGATGCGCGAAATGCTGCGGCGCTATGCCAAGATCGATGTGCTCATCTCACAGAATGATGACATGACGATGGGGGCGATCGAGGCGATGCAGGAGGCGGGTATTCGCTTTGGCGAGGGTGGCGATGTGACGATTATCTCGTTTGATGCGACGCGCGATGCGCTGGAGCTGGTCAAGGAGGGGCACATTAATGTCGATGTAGAGTGCAATCCAGTGCAGGGCGCCTATGTTGATGAGATCATTCAAAAGCTCGAAAACGGAGAGCCTGTTGAGAAATATTACGTCGTGGAGGAGATCGTATTTACCAGAGAAAATGCTGCCAAATATCTGGAGGACAGAAAATATTGATTGAATAGGAGATTGAACGGAAATTAAAGATCAAAATAATGCCAAATATCTGGAGGACAGAAAATATTGATTGAATAAGGCTATAGTCTACAATTTATGACAAAATGAGGGGAAACAAATGTTGAAAGTATTTTTGGTGGAGGATGAGAGTATTGTCAGGGAGGGGTTAAAAAATAATATCCCATGGCAGGAGTATGGATACCAGTTTACAGGGGAGGCGAGCGATGGGGAGATGGCGCTGCCAATGATTCGAAAAATTCGTCCCGATGTCCTGATTACGGACATCAAGATGCCATTTATGGACGGACTTGCGCTCAGCCAGATTGTGACGCAGGAGATTCCAGAGGTGAAGATTGTCATTATCAGCGGCTATGATGAGTTTGAGTACGCACAGCAGGCAATCCGCGTCGGCGTGGAGCAGTATCTGCTAAAGCCGATCACAAAGGGCACGCTGCGCAAGGTGCTTCTCGAAATTCGGGAAAAGATAGAGACAGAGCAGGAACAAAAGAGTTATCTGGAAACTTTTCAGAACGAAATGAAGGAGTATGAAAATTATGCCCGCAGAAGCTTTTTGGAAAAAGTGTTTGGCGGCGTTTTGTCCGTCCAGCAGATTTATGAGGAGGCGGCAAAGATTTCACTGGACTTGGACGGTCCCTGCTATAACCTCGTGCTGTTGAATCTACAGGGAAAGCGCCACAATCCAGAGCATGCGATGCAGGAGCCGGAGGGCGTGGAGCAGGTGCGCGAAGCGCTGTTTCGGTATTTTATGCGCTTTCCTGAATATCTGATTTTTCAGTGGAATATCAGC
>CAJUII010000199.1 GCA_910586405.1 uncultured Lachnospiraceae bacterium | reverse complement strand
CCGCCGGCAGCAGACGCATCGCCGCGATGCCAAACGCCGCAAACAGCGACACCATTGCAGACACGTCCGCACCCAGCACAATCAGCGCCATGATATAGCCGAGCAGCCCCGCCATACACACGGTCTCGATCAGAAGCTTTGGCGTGTTATTAAACAGACTAAACCGCTCCATCGCCCGCACATATCCTTCTCCAACCTTGCAGTACTCGCCGATAAAGTACTGCTCGCGCCCTGCGACCTTGATCTCCTTGATGCCCTGCACCGTCTGGGAAATCCATGCAAACATCGACGCGCCAAAATCCTGATTCTCTTTGCCGGTGCGGTTCATGATCGGCTTCACAATCTTCTTGATGACGACCAGCGTCGCAACCAGAAGCGCCGCAATGATCACCGTCATTACGGGGTCCTGCATCGCGAGCGCAATCACCAAAAACAACGCGACAATCATCTCCGAGGCGATCTGCAAGACAGCCATAATCAGCGCATACATATTGCTGACATCCGCCGTGATACTGCGCTGAATGACCGCCGTCTCCGCGTCGAGATAATATTCATACTCGCGCCGTACAAAGTTTTTCATCAGACTCGACGCCGTCTTGAACTGGTTGCTGTACACAAACCGGTACAGGCTCCTTTGAAATATAAATTGAAAGCTGTTCTTCGCAATATATAACACGATCAAAAACAGAATCGCCGCCACAGAAAACTGCACAGTATCCTGCAAGTTGAGGAGGCTGCTGATTCGTTGGTACGTCTCCCCCTGCTCTAGCGCCACCGGGTCTAAGATGAGCTGCACCACTGCCATCACCATCATCACCGCGCCAGTCTCAAGCCCTGCCGAGACGATCATCATCAAAAACAGCCGCGCCATGGCGCCTTTTTGTTTTTTGTCCATCAGTATATTGATCTTTTTGATTATTTTCAGCATCTTTTTATCCTTGTCGTCCTCCTGTATTAGTATATGCCATATTCCATATCTATTCACCCAGCTATCACTCTGCACCAAAAGTCCTCTTCAAAGTATTCTAACAAGAACAACGGTACAGAATTTAAAATGCACAATAAATGTCCATTGTTGATATAATGTTGTTTCTGATAAAAATACAATCTCTCCTGATTTAGAGAATGGATAAAATAATCATATGTACATGAATTGCAAAATTTCGCCAGCATACTAGCCCTCTTCTGGCTTGCAGCGCACGCAGTAAGCCACAGTGCCTCGTCAATACTGTTATAGTGTGCATACGCTGACGCCGCATCAAAACTCTGCTTGTACTTAGAAATCTCATTTAGTGGAACATAGAGCGTCTTATAATCCCTTGTCAGTACATCAATGTCCTTGACAGACTCAATCATAGGATATGACACATACAGTTTTCCAAGCTCTGTCTCATTATTGAAGGTCTCGAGCATCTCTCCAAGAATATCACGGTTTGCATATTTCTTGGGTATATTATCATTATGCCCATCATAATCAAAGAAAAGATAAATCTCTGAAA
>CAJUII010000198.1 GCA_910586405.1 uncultured Lachnospiraceae bacterium | reverse complement strand
GTTTGCCAAGAGTTCGTCCGATGTAATCACTTGCTTCACTGCCATCACTCCTCCACTTGTATTTAAAATATTGTGTGCAAAGATCTCTGTCCCTTCGCAGCCAGCCACAACTTTTTCATAAGGCTTTTTATCACTGCACTCCTCCAAAACCCAAGAATAGTCCGATTCATCAGCCTCATGTGCAATTCTAAAAACCTTTTCACCGTCCAAAAATATACAAAGGTAATGCGCCGTAAACGCCACTTTCTGAACTTCGATTCGATTGTAATACCGAATATCTACCAATGCGCACTATAACAATCTTTTGATATCATGCTATTATAAATCCCTCCATATCGCATATTTCCTTTTCGTGTCCATGTGCATACATATAAAAAGCGCTGCCTTTTGCATTGCTATGTGTTGGTACTCTCAAAAAATCCGCGCCCTGTCTCCATATTTTGCAGCCCCCAGCAGCCTAAAACATCGTCCTCACTGAGAAATTCCCTACGCTCATGCATCCAAGACTGAAACTCTACTGCACCGTAAAGCTCTGTTCCCGGCTCGTGCCCAGCAGCTTTCGGACTATAGAGGATAAATTGTGCGCCAGACTCGAGGGCTGTCCAGTTCATACCGTCAAAACCATACGGCTCACTGGCAATATAATGGATTGTGTAGCCTTCTTCTGTCACATCCCATTGTTCTCCGAGCTCATGACCAGTATCCAGAACAAGCTCTTCCATTGTCAGCAGCCAAGAAGCATCTGTGAGTTTTCCCACGTTCCCAAACTGCCCATGAAATTGACAGACATAAACCGTGTCACAGTTCGCATCGGAGTACTCCCCCACAAAGCTGCCGTCTGGGTTTAACACAAGGGAAGTCATCCATCCCCCTGCACCGCTGTAAAACAACAGTTCCAAGGGTTCTGTGATCGGCAGCGCCTCCACCTCCTCTATTACAGCTGGAGGCTGAACCGCTGTCATTGCAGCTTGAAAATCCTTTAGATTCTCCAACATGGATTTCTTCTGCTCCCTAGCAAACACTGGCTCTTGGTTATCCAGCCACCACAGACTGTCATAAAGCCGTCCCTCTTTCTCAAAAGTTCCCTGTAAATCGCTGTCGGTATTGAGCAGCACTACGCTGTTGGAGAGCAATGCGTTGATCTCCTCCATAAAAGCGGCAATTTCCTCTGGGTCAAAACCATTGTGCGCAGGAGAGCCAAAGTTGATATCAAATTGAACATGATTCTGCTGCACTACAGTCTCCTCATTTCCTATCAAGGTGGAAAGTGAATAGTCGTACATGCCAACGCCCTGATACATCGTTGGATGGTACCGCAGAAGATAGTCCTCTCCATTTAAGGTACACAAAAATACACTCGTCCAGCCTGTATGTGCAAAGCCGCCCACTTCACGGTCAATCAACTCGTCCTTCTCCCATATTTCAAGCTGCTGTCCCTGCCCGTCCTCCAGCGCTGTCAGGCGCACTTCCTCAGGAATCCCATTTCTGTTCAAGTCGGGGGCAACAGCCGCGTCCGCTGTCGCAT
>CAJUII010000197.1 GCA_910586405.1 uncultured Lachnospiraceae bacterium | reverse complement strand
ATTATAGAAAGGATTGGTATATAAAATGATTCAATTACTAGACACAGGCGCATATCTCGTAAACGGCACAGAGCTGGTTGCGGACAATGCGGACGCGGCGGCAGCCATCAAGGCAAAGACAGGCAGGGAAGTGTGTAAGGCGGATGCCGCGAAGGAGACAATCGCCTATGGCATTCTCAAAGAACACAACACTTCTGAAAATATGGACAAGCTAAAGATTAAGTTTGACAAACTGACTTCCCATGATATTACCTTTGTGGGAATCATTCAGACGGCGCGCGCGTCAGGACTCACCAAGTTTCCAGTGCCGTATGTGCTGACCAACTGCCACAATTCGCTCTGTGCAGTGGGCGGCACCATCAATGAGGACGATCACATGTTTGGACTGACCTGCGCGAAAAAATACGGCGGTGTCTATGTGCCGCCTCATCAGGCAGTCATTCATCAGTTTGCGCGGGAGATGCTCGCAGGCGGCGGCAGAATGATCCTTGGTTCCGATTCGCATACGCGCTATGGCGCGCTCGGCACAATGGCAATGGGAGAGGGCGGACCAGAGCTGGTAAAACAGCTTCTTAACCAGACCTACGACATCAACATGCCGGGCGTTGTGGCAGTCTATCTCGAAGGCGCGCCAGAAAAAGGCGTGGGACCGCAGGATGTGGCGCTTGCCATTATCGGCGCTGTATTTAAGAACGGTTATGTGAAAAACAAAGTGATGGAGTTTGTCGGTCCCGGCGTCGCATCGCTCTCCGCGGATTTTCGAATTGGAATTGATGTCATGACGACAGAGACAACCTGTCTCTCCTCGATCTGGAAAACAGACAATGAAATCAAGGACTTTTATGACATTCACGGCAGAAGTGAGGACTATGCAGAATTAATTCCCGGGGAAGTGGCTTACTATGACGGCTGTATCCGGGTTGACCTGAGCAAAATCAAGCCAATGATCGCGATGCCGTTCCACCCAAGCAATACATATACCATTGAAGAATTAAATGCAAATCTGATGGATATTTTAGCGGACTGTGAGAAGAAAGCGCTCGTCAGTCTCGACGGCGCAGTGGACTTTACACTCAAGGATAAGGTACACAATGGCAGATTATACGTAGAGCAGGGGATTATTGCAGGCTGTGCAGGCGGCGGATTTGAGAATATCTGTGCGGCGGCGGATATTCTTGAAAATGCAAGCATCGGACCAGATGCGTTTACGCTGAGCGTCTATCCGGCGTCTATGCCAATCTATATGGAGCTTGTGAAAAATGGCTGTGCCGCAAAGCTGATGCAGACAGGCGCTGTATTGAAAACCGCTTTCTGCGGTCCCTGCTTTGGCGCGGGAGACACGCCGGCAAACAATGCGTTTTCAATCCGCCACTCGACGAGGAATTTCCCGAACCGCGAGGGCTCGAAACTCCAGAGCGGGCAGATTGCGTCAGTGGCATTGATGGACGCGCGCTCGATTGCAGCGACAGCGGCAAACAAGGGCTATCTCACGCCGGCTACAGATTTTGACGGTAATTTCGCAAAGTACAAATATTTCTTTGACAAAAAGATTTATGAGAACCGTGTGTTTGATTCCAAGGGCGTTGCGGACGAGTCTGTCGAGATTCAGTTTGGACCAAACATCAAGGACTGGCCTGCGATGGTGGC
>CAJUII010000196.1 GCA_910586405.1 uncultured Lachnospiraceae bacterium | reverse complement strand
AATCCATATTTCGCAGAATCTGATCTCTCTATGTGGGAGAAGGCAAAAGGAGAGGCATCAATATCAACGGCAACGGCAGACAAGGCAATATTCGATGATATTGCTACCTATGGTGTCATCAAAAACAGGAGAAGCAACCATGACTGTTTTGCACAGGACATGACAGGAATCCTCAAATCCGGCAGCTCGTATGAATATTCTTTCTATGTCAAGCTCGATGCTGAAGATTACAAAGATGCACCAGAAGAGCAAAGAGAGGTATGCTTTGGACCATATGTGACTGTTAATGGAACAAGCACTTACTGGGGTTCATATTCTTCAGGCGTGCTGGATGACGGGTGCAGCAAAAAGATTCCAGCAGGAGAATGGGTCAAGTTCGAGGGAAGCTTCAATCCCAAATTTGAAGGTGAGGCGGATGAACTGATTATTCGAATCCTTGAACAGGGAACCGATAATGGAAGCGGCGCAGGCATAAGAGGCAAGTATTATGTTACAGGTGTCTCTATCCATGAAGTCAAGAAACCCATCAAAGAGATTGAGTGGGATATCCCCAATCTCAAGGATACAGTTTCCAGCAACGATAAGGGAATCGGTACAGATGCCTACACAGGCGCGCTCCTCACGGTTTCAGATTTGTCAGACCAGCCGTTGATGGACTTGGTTCAAAAACATTTCAATGCAGTGACCTTTGAGAATGAGATGAAAATGGACGCCATGTTTGGCTATCATGACAACAATAACTCGGCACCGGGGTTTGATACAATCACATGGACGCGTGCGGACGGTACAGAGATGAAAGACTACAAAGTTCCGCAACTGGATTACAGCAGGGCGGACAAGATACTGGATGCACTCAAAGAATGGAATACCAATCATACAGACAGCGTTATCAAGGTCAGAGGGCATGTGCTTGTATGGCATTCACAGGCGCCGGAGTGGTTTTTCCATGAGGACTGGGATATCAATAAACCTGATGCCAGCGCAGAGGTGATGGATGCACGTCAGGAGTGGTATATCAAAACAGTACTTGAGCATTATACAGGGGACAGCAGCCCTTATAAGGGAATGTTTTATGGCTGGGATGTCGTTAATGAGGCAGTCAGCGACAGCAGCGGAGATTACAGACATGAAGATGAGAAATCCAGCTGGTGGCGGGTATACAAAAGCGAGGATTTTATCGTCAATGCATTCCGCTATGCCAATCATTATGCGCCGTCAAATCTTGAGCTTTATTACAATGATTACAATGAGTGCATGGGAAATAAAGTATCCGGTATCGAAAAGCTGTTAAGAGAAGTAAAATCTCATGAAAAGGATGAAAAGCTTCCTACAAGGATCGATGCGATGGGAATGCAGTCGCACCATACAATTTCTTCTCCGACAGTCAGCCAGATCAGGGATGCAGCGGTAAGGTATGGCAAGATCGTCGGAAAGATACAGCTTACAGAGCTGGATCTCAAGGCAAGTGATGATTTTGATGGCACAGATGCCACACTTCAGAATGAGTACACAAAACAGGCATACAGATACAAAGAAATCTATGATGTGATGCGTGAAGTTGACGCGATGGAGGACATTGATGTCAACGGAATTACTGTGTGGGGTGTGATCGACGGCAATTCATGGCTTCAGGACAGCAGTGATGTCGGGGGCGGAGCAGACGGAAGCAAGAAGCAGGTACCATTGCTTTTTGATAATGATTATAAAGCAAAGCCATCATTCTATGCGTTTGTGAATGCAGATAAATTAGAGCCGTACATTCGTAGCATCACAGTGATGCAGGCTGCGGATGACAATCCATATGCAAACGGAAAAAGCTATGAGATTCAGGGAATCAATGCGAAGTTTATTCCAGT
>CAJUII010000195.1 GCA_910586405.1 uncultured Lachnospiraceae bacterium | reverse complement strand
AAGGGTGTAAAGTTGTGGGAGAGTGACAGCGGTGTCAACAGGACCTATTTTCTTTCCATAATAGAAGAACTGGACTGTATGTCAGAGAAAACACAGCGTAGTGCCATGGGGAACAGGATTATAAATTTGGTACTGGATGAGGAAAAGATTGGCGCCAATGCTGTATTTCGGATAAAGGGCTGTGACAAAAGCTGTATTGCGGCAAGACTGGATGTTGTGGAGAGCCTTCTGCGGCGCGGAATACAGGGAATTACAATAGAGGAGGTGCAGCTTGTCTGATATAAGAGAAAATGAGTATATAGATACACAGATACTTGCACTGCGGTCAAAGTATCATGAGATACAGTCAGAGAACCAGCCTGTCGGGAATGAGATCCAGATCGGGACAGACAGGGCTGCGCTGTATAAAGCAGATCTGTTTGACGGTGCATGCTCCATCATGCTGCCGGAGACTATGACAGACATGGGTGCTGCAGACCGAGAGGTAATATACCAGAACAGGAACCGTCCCCAGATCATAAAAGCAGACAGGGAAAGAGGTGCGGCCATAACATTCAGCATGCTTCCGCAGACTGGCGGAGAAGAGCAGCGGCAGGTGTCAGAACAGATGGCAGTGATACGAAGCGATATGAAGAAAATCTGGAAACAGAATGTATTCTATGATACCGGGGAAGTGATGGCAGAGAATACGCCTGTTGCATGGATGGATTTTAAGGCATACTGTCTTGACGGAAATCTTTACAGCCTCCTTTTTATGTTTCAGACGCAGGCACAGACAGTATTAGGGAACTTCCACTGCAGTTTCCCAATATATGATATCTGGAAACCATTGGTATTAAAATTACTGACAACAATACAGGCAGAAAGTACATCAATCCAAATCAAATCCCCAGAGTATAGTGATGGCAGCCGCTGATGGTTTTGAAGCGGTCATAAAATGTCATCCAAGGCATGAGGGGCATTGGATATTATCATTTGCACCGCCGCAGCCGACACGGGAACAACCTTGATAACTTCATATACATATCAGAAAAAGAACTGTATTTCATTCAATTCAATTTATTCAGGAAAATATCCCTGAATCCTTGACGAAAATATGTTTGCACCTTATAATAAAATAAAAACATCTATTCGGACAGGAGGAGACATGGATAAAATACAGGGAAATATCGACACACTGAGCAGTATGCAGCTGACAGCCGCGATGGAAGGGCTGGATGCAGAGTGCAAGTTACTGCTCAGTAACAGAGAAATACTGGCTGTGATATTAAAAGACACGGTTGATGAATATAAGGAATACAGCAGAGAAGAAATCATAGGCTTCATTGAGCCGGATTCCATCGAGTCGGACAGGGAGGTATCGCCGGGGCGGACAAACTCACAGGTGCAGGGAACTGCGCAGGAATTTACGGTTCTGAATGAGAAAGTGTCCAAATTTGATATCCGGCTAAAAGCGAAAAATCCAAAACTGTCAAAGGAAAAAATCGTCATCAAACTTCACATAGACGTGGAGCCGCAGAAGACCTACCGCCCGGGATATCCCATCGAAAAACGGGGAATGTATTACCTGTCGCGGGAGCTGTCCTCGCAGCTGTCGCTTGTCACGGACAGTACAGATTACGGAGAACTGGAAAAATGCTACAGCATATGGATCTGTCTGGACGATATCCCCCAGGGCGAGCAGAACAGCGTATCCTTTTATGAGATGACAAACACGAAAAACATTGGAAACTGCATCACCAAAAAAGAAGATTACGATTTGTTGACATTGGTGGTTATCAGACTGGGCAAAAAGGAGTATAATGGAGAAAAGAAAGACGAAGGCTACGATCTACTGCGGTTTCTGAACACAATCATGTACCCGCACAGGGATGATTTCATGGAGGTCGTATCGGACTACATTGACTTTTCACAGAACAGTGAACTGCGTGAGGAGGTGAAGAAAGTGATGGGCATAGGACAGATCATGCTGGAAAC
>CAJUII010000194.1 GCA_910586405.1 uncultured Lachnospiraceae bacterium | reverse complement strand
GGATACAGCTCATGGCTGAAAATATAGTCCCACTCGTCAATAATAAAAATAAATTCATCATCTGTAGCCGCCAGTGCGTCAGACGCTTTTTCAAACTCCTGATCTTTTAGTGCAGGGTAGGCCTCTTTGATATCCTTGATTATGGAATTGTTGAACTGTGCAAGGTAGCGATCATAGCGGCTTCTGTCAAGAGGAATCTCATTCAGACATAAATTAATGACATTATATTGATTGAAATGCATTTGAAAGGTCTGGGTTTTGCTGATTTCTAACCCGTCAAACAATTCTGTGGAATCAAAAGCTTTGCAGTAGTACGCGCCCAGCATGTTGAGCACTGAGGTTTTGCCGAAACGGCGCGGTTTGGTGATGCAGATATATCTGTTCTTGGTTTTAATCCGGGTGTTGATGGTCGCAATAATACCTGATTTGTCCACGAAATAATAGTCATTGACCAGCATTTGAAAATCCTTATAGGCGGATTTTGTGTTTAAACATACAGCCATGTTAGATTGCCTCCCATTTGAAAAAGGTTATATGTTGATTTGGTGTTTAGACATATAGCCATAGAACCCCTCCTGTTTTACAGTATTTTCTTTAGTATAGCACGACAGGTGAAAGATTCTCAATATAAACTTTTCACCTGTTTGTTGCCGAGATAGCGGTGTAATAAAAAAGGCTGCCAGTAATGGACAGCCCTGAAAATAACATTCTGTTTAGTTTGTTATGTACACAGATTTTATGCCAATGCGATCGCAATAAGATACAAAATCGTGATGACAATCGAGATCAAGAGTGCTATGATCGAAGCGACCAGCCCACCGATTGCCATGCCAGACCGCTGTTTGCGGGCAAGTCCGATTGCAGAGCTGACGATGCCTCCGATGGATAAAATCAGATTCCAGATGGGAATCCAGCATCCTAAAAGCGAGAAGATGCCCAATATCAGCCCGACAATTGCCATGTTATTATTTTTCATCGGCATGGTGTCGTAGACGACGGCTCTTGCAGGCTGTGCAGAGACTGGCTGTTCATAGGGCTGCCCCTGACTGTACGCGGAATTTTGTTTGTCTAATTCGTTCTTATCCATGATATGTTACAGCCTCCTCTTAATATTGCAGAAGCGATGTGAAAAACATACCAAGGGCAAAAGTGACAACGAGCGAGATAATCGGAAGCACAACAGCAAGTGCTGTCTTTTTCTCCAAGCTTGACTTCACGGCAAACGCGGTGAACAGTGTACTGATGCAGATACCAACCACCCCGTTAAAAAAGAAGCCGCCGACAAAGCTGATACCCACGAGCACCCACTCCCATACAGGCACATTGCTCACCGATTCATAGGGCTTGCCATCGTCCAGAAAAACACCGTTTACAGAGAGACGGATATTGTTTCCAATAATGACGAGGTTGCATGAGGCGCCCGGCAGGTTGATCTGATAATCCACCACGTTAATGAACCAGTTGCTAGATTTTAATTTGTAGGTGTCATTGTCCACGATCACTTTGTTTCCGCCCAAACCGCCTAAATTGCATTGTACTTTATGGACATTCCCAGCGCTGTCAGTTACATTCCATTCTTTTCTCATATGGTACCCCCTTTTGGATGTAATCGTTTGTTTATATAGAAAATGTCAGTGATTATCGGACAGATTCTTTTATTTATAACAGATTACACCACAATCATAAGTGCGAATGATTAAGTTTAGTCATTATTTTAACTAAATATACTTAAACATTTGTTAAATGTTACTGTAATATAGTAATACAATTTTAGCGGTTTTGCAAGTGTTTGTTCGATTTTTTTGCGTATTGGGCAAAATAACCATTGCATTCATATAGAAAGGTATAGTATATTTATACATGGAAGTGTGCAATGCAGATCTTTTACGGTTCTGATTTGAAATGCAGTGCTTTGGTACTAATAGAGTAAGATCTGAAGCGTAAATTTTGAATGATATAAAAATATTGACAAATTACATTATATTATAGAAAGGATTGGTATATAAAATGATTCAATTACTAGACACAGGCGCATAT
>CAJUII010000193.1 GCA_910586405.1 uncultured Lachnospiraceae bacterium | reverse complement strand
TATGCACACGGACGCGGAGAGGAAATAAGCAGCAAAAGCTGCCCGCGTCCGGCGCAGGAGTAGTGAAGAAGGTCATTCCCCTACTCGATTGCACACGGACGCGGAGAGGAAATAACCGCATTCCTATGAAAAGGAACAAAGAACCATCATGAAATCAGAAAAGATAAAATATCCCTTGAAAAATAAATTAATCGTTTTGGTGCTGGTCGCGATGATGCCGATTCTCTATGTGACAATTTATTTGATTCTGGCGCTTGTAAACTACAGCCGCGCCTACGACCAGATAGTGAACAGTATGCTCCTTGCCAACGCCTACAACATCAACTTCAAGGAGGAAATGGATGAGAGCCTTTACAAATTAGTTGTCAGCAGCATCACCTTTAGCACGATTGAGGAGGATGGGACACTCAAGGACCCCTACAAACTCATCAACGAACTGCGCACCGAGAGCAATAATCTGCTGACCATGACAAACGACCGGGAGAGTCGTGTCTGGCTGCAAAGTCTGCTGCGCAATGTCGATACGCTTGAAGACCGCGTGAATGATATCAGAGCAAATCAGGAGGCAGAAGGGCAGTATGAGAAAAATATTGACATGCTCTACAATGATATTTATATTCTGACAGAACTGATACAGGACGATATCCAGTATTACATCTATTATCAGACCAAAAGTATCGAGCAGTTAAAAATGCAATTGAATAAGGAAGTGGAGCGCGTCATTGTGATCAGCATTCTGCTGGGGGGCTGTATTGTGATCTCGGTGATACTGATTACCATCGCGATACGAAACAGCATCACAAAACCTATTCAGGAGCTATGCCACATCACCAGCAGAATTGCGGAGGGAAATTTCTCGAACCGCGCGCAGATACAGACGGAGGATGAGCTTGAACTGCTCTCGGACAGCGTGAACGACATGTCGGAAAATCTGGAGGTGATGGTAAACCAGATTAAGGAGGACGAGCGGAAGATGCGCTATGCCGAGCTGCGTCTGTTGCAGGAGCAGATTAACCCGCATTTTCTGTATAATACGCTCGACACGATTGTCTGGCTGATTGAGGGCGACGATCCCGACAAGGCGGTGGATGTCGTCGTGGCGCTATCGGAATTTTTCCGGCTGGTGCTAAGCAAGGGCAAGGAAACAATCTCAATCCGGGAGGAGAAGGAGCACATACGCGGCTATCTCGAAATCCAGCAAGTGCGCTATCAGGACATTCTGGACTATGAGATTGCCATTGCGCCGGAGCTGTATACATACAAAATATTAAAGCTGACTTTGCAGCCGCTTGTCGAAAATTCTCTGTACCATGGAATCAAGTACAAGCGTGCAAAAGGAAAAATCTGGGTGACAGGTGCATTGCAGCATGGGGCGTCGCCGCAGGAGGACACAATTCTATTGTGTGTGCAGGACAATGGAATCGGTATGGGCGCTGAGGAGGTAAGGCGGTTACAGGTAGAGATTGCCAAGCCCTGTAAGGAGACAGAGAAGGGATTTGGACTGGCAAACGTCAATGAGCGCATCCGCATGAATTTTGGTATGGAGTATGGTATGACAATCGAGTCTAAAAAGGGTGCAGGCACAAAAGTCAGCATTGTCATACCGGCTGTGAAGATCGATGAGCCGTCTGCGGGAGAACTGCTGCGGGAGAGCAGACAGGCAAAGGAGGCAGGCGATACAGAAGGAGAACGCGTATGAAAAGGGCATCGGAAACAATAAAAGAAATTCTATTTGGACATGTGGGTGCCTGTATGATCGTGCTTAGCATTGTACCAGTTCTCTTGATCGGTCACATGCTTTATCGGGGTTTTGAGATACAAATTGATCAGATGCCCGCTGAGCTGCCGGAGGAGGACTTGATAGTAGTTGGCTTTTCCCAGCTTGGCAGCGAATCAGGCTGGCGCACAGCACACACTGCCTCCATACAGCAGGCTTTGACGAAGGACTCTGGCTATTTTCTGATTTTTAACAATGCCCGTCAGATGCAGGACAATCAAATTAAGGCAATTCGCAGCTTTATCTCTCAGCGGGTCGATTATATCGTGTTTGCGCCGGTGATTGAGGACGGGTGGGATACAGTGC
>CAJUII010000192.1 GCA_910586405.1 uncultured Lachnospiraceae bacterium | reverse complement strand
TTGATGGGCTTTTTCAAGCGATAACCGCAGTTTCTTACAGATTCTTTTTATGTATGGGAAATAATACGAACCTCGCCCTTGGCGTTCTCATCATCCATAATGATCTCTCCGGCTTCGGGTACGACAATGGTCCCAGACAGCGGATTCTTAATGCTGAGAACAGGCGTCGTAATTCTTGCCTCCACCTCAGATTTTTCAAAGCAGAGGTCCGTCTCGATCATCTCGCAGTCAATCAATTTCAGATTTTTGCAGTAGCACAGCGGCTGTGTGCCGATGATCTTGCAGTTTTCAAAGGTAAGTCCGTTTGCGTACCATGCAAGGTACTCTCCTTTCACGACACTGTTTCGCACCACGACATTCTCGCCGTGCCAGAATGCGTCCTTCGTATCAAAATTACAGTTCTCAAACACTGCATTTTTGATGTACTGGAACGAATATTTTCCTTTCAGTGACACATTCTTGAACACCATATCCTCCGAGCGCATCATAAAATATTCGCTCTCCGCCACGGAATCTGTCATTTCAATATTTCTCACAGACCAGCCAAACTCTGGTGATGCAATATCACAGTCGCGAATCACCACGTCACTGCACTCCCGAAACGCCTTGATTCCATGCATTTTCGTGCCTGTCACCGCTACATGGTCTGAATACCAGAGTGCGGCGCGGCACAGCGCTGTCATCTCAGAGTCATGTATCGCCAATTCATGCACATGCCAGAACGGATAGCGCAGGTTAAAAAAACATCTGTTTACCTGTACGTCCGACGCTTCCTTTACCGCACTTTCCCCGTCCGCCGGACCGTCGAAAGTACAGTCATTTATGATGATGCCCTTGCTTCCATATAGTGCTCTTTCCTCGTCCAAAGTCTGTTTTTCAACTACTGTCATTTGATTCATCTCCATTTTCAAAAATAGGTATCTTTAAAATATTTGTCAAACACAATCTAGTATAGACTCTTTATCAAAAAATGGCAAATGAAATGTATATAAACAGAAACTACCAAAAGAATCCCAAAAATACGCCAAAAATATTTACGAACGAATATTTGTGGATAAAAAGCTGACAACGGAGAACCCTTGTGTTATGATATGATATAGATTCTTCAAGTATGAAGGCTAACATAGGCTCTCGCAATATCGTGCGCAAAGATACTCCAATAGCCTATTCAAGTATATTTAGGAGGTACATAACATGGCAATCAAATACAACTTGACACTTCATGAACTAATGGATTTTTTGTACGGACAGGACTACGAAGGCTTTACCGAGCAGGAGATCCAAGCTGTCGAGCACAAAATTGGCGTGAAGCTGCCAACCGCTTACCGAAATTTTTTACTGAAATATGGTGAAAACACAATCTACAATGCATTTAACGATCTTTTTAATTCCTTGGAGGATATCTATACCTCCTATCAGATCATTGATGATATCTTAGCGGGTTTAGAGGAAGATTTTAAGGAATCCATAAGAACTGGAAATCAGGAGGAATATGCAGACAATCCCTATTTCACACTGTGGCAGCTCCCCAGGGAGGAGTGGCACACCATTACGCAAAACTACGTATTAATAGGGTGCGACCCCGAAGGCATCGCTTACGAAGGATATCTGCTTGCAGACCTGCTTGATGGAAATCCTGATCCTCCTTTATATTTAAGCTGTGATGATGATTTCATCGAATATAAAAGGTGGTCCGACAGCACAGAACCATTTCTGACCGAAATGCTTGGCGAGTCAATATTTTACCATCGTTCTATAGATTCCTATGACAGCACAAAACACATCCCTATAAAAGAACTCTTTTCACATTTAGATGCTGACATAGATGACAGTCAACTCAATGTAAATGGCCACATCGCTACTTGTTTCGATACGGTCAGTGAAAAAGTATACTTTTATTTTGAGTATAAAACTTTTCAGAGAGTGCTCTGCGTCTGCAAAGCGGATTTACATTAAAAATCAAACATAATACGGCAAATTTTCCAATGCAACAATTTCTCTTTTTAATACGCCGGAGGCAGAAACCGGAACAGGCTTTGGCATATAAAAATAAATATCTTGAATTCAAGCGTGCTATCGGCTCTGCGTCTGTGCGTCTGGCTCTTTAATAACTGATAT
>CAJUII010000191.1 GCA_910586405.1 uncultured Lachnospiraceae bacterium | reverse complement strand
AGGAGGTTTACATGAACAAAAAAGCAAAAATTGTTGGGATGGGAATCATCTGTCTGCTGATGGTGATCGGGGCATCTTTGTACGCGGTGAAATTCAATGATTCCCGGCTCGTTGTTCCGATGGAGCAGCCATACGAATTTACAGTCAAAGACTTGCCGATGCACATTGCGGTCGCATGCATGGTTTTGTATGTGTTTTATCTGTGCTGGCTAGGCTGTCAAAAAGCGAAAAAGGATGCTGCGGCACATGTCACCAGAAGGATTAGTCCGAAACTTGGTATTATGGGATTGCTGGGATTTTTAGGACTGATGGGATTTTACACATACAACACCGAGGGACGAGTTGCGCCGTTTCTGTTTTTTATGTTTTTTGGATTCTTTGGATTTTTTTATGAGGGAAAGATGTCAAATACATTCATGGATGAGCGATACGTGGAAAATAAGCGCAGGGCACAACGAAAAGCGCATCGTATCGCGCAGGGCATTGTCTATGTGACGCTGTTTTTGGTGGCAATGGCAGAGGGAAGAATTTTGAAGGCGACGGATACAAAGCTGATCATTCTTGTGATCGCGGTGGCGTGTTCGATCGCGGTCGATATCTTTCTTGGCGAGTATTTGCTGTATCAGTATGACCATGAGGAATAATTTGACAAAAGTGAGGAGTAGGGCGTGCCGGATTTTGAGTGCAGATTAAAGAAATACAGGCAGCTAAAAGAGCTGACACAGGAGGAGCTGGCAGTGATGGTCGGGGTGCGGAGAGAGACGATTATGCGCCTTGAGAAAGCGCAGTACAATCCGTCGTTAAAGCTGGCGGTCGATCTATCGCGGGCAGTGGAAGCACCCATTGAGGAGATTTTTATCTTTCCAAAGTGAGGTGAATATATTTCTTTTATGCCTGATAAGGATTTTCATAGTCTGGGCAGAGGTGTGTCTCACTCCATGCCATCATGGTCTGTAGAACAGGAATAAAGCTCTGTCCAAGCGCAGTCAGAGAGTATTCTACTCTCGGTGGGATTTCCTGAAATACCTCACGGTGGAGGAAACCATCGCCCTCTAGCTCTCGAAGCTGTTTGGTGAGCGTGGACTGTGTAATCCCGTCAAGACGGCGCATCAGCTCACCGAACCGCTGGACTTTATAAAAGGACACATACCACAAAATCAAGATTTTCCACTTGCCGCCAATCACGGACTGAAGTTTGCTCATTGGCACACAGCGCGCAATCACATTATTATCACAAAACTTATTTTCTGCCATAGGGCTCACTTGACCTTTCTTCGAGAGTCACTGAACTTTAAATTGTTTATCAAACGCCAGTACCTGATTGCGGTTGCGGTCATCATCATAAATCTCCGATTCATAAAATTTCCCACCCTTTGCGTGAAGCAGGTAATTTGAAATAAGTTCCATTCCCATGAAAGCCGGATATTGATACCCATTTGAGTCGGTTATCTGCCATGTTGAAGCTTCTTGGAACCCAAATTGAGGATAATATTCTGGTCTGCCGAAAAATAAAATAGCTCCATATCCGAGATTGGATGCCTTCTCAATCATATGTTGAATCAGTGCACTGCCAACGCCCTGTCTCTGATATGCAGGCAGCACGCTTAATGGTCCGAAATTTAAAACGGGAATGACACGCTCTGAGGTCCGCACTTCCGCTTTGCTACAAATAATATGACCGACAATGCGCTTGCAGGAACTGCTTTGCGAATCTTGTGACACATCGGTATCAGCCTCTGCCACCAGACTTAATTCTGGAATACCATCTCTTTTTCGAAGCTCATGAACCATCCAGTGTTCATACGGGCAGCCAATGCCGCCGCGCGCCACTCTTTCAGGGTAAGCAAATGCTGCTCTTGTCAGCGCTTCAACAAGTTGATAGTCTTTTTCTTGTTCGGATCGGATGGAAATATTCATGAGGGTACCTATATCCTTTCATGCAAAGCGAAATGGTAATCAAAATATGGTTGAAATCATTTTTCTAGTATGTTATAGTAAATGTAATGAAAGACATCTGCGCGAACAGATGCCTTTCGCGGAGCCCCACTCCAAAGGTGGAGTTTCCCAAGCTGGGGTTTACCTCTCAGTGAGAGGCGCCCATCCTGCTGTTGACAGGATGGGCATTATTTTTTTGTCTTTTTATCCTTATCGCAAATATGAATGATAAAGGAA
>CAJUII010000190.1 GCA_910586405.1 uncultured Lachnospiraceae bacterium | reverse complement strand
AAATTTATGCGGTTTGTCAATCAGATGTTATGGTTTAGCAGCACAGAGGGGCTGCGGGCAGTAGGGGCAAATTCGGTCAGAGGAGATGTGCTTGAAGAGATTTGTCATATAGAAAACGGTGTGGAACATCTGGAGGATTTTCTGCGTGAGGAGAAACTGCCTTTTCAACTTGTGGAAAAGGATACAGGCGAAGGGAAAACAATTTACTGTAAGATTGGTGACAGAGAAGTGGCGTTTGCACCATTGATGTCAAGCGGAACAAGGGCGCTGGTGTTTTTGTGTTTGTGGTATATGCGAAGGAAGGAGTTTTCTTTTATCTATATAGATGAGTTTGATGCGTTTTACCATACAGATTTGTCGATGTCTGTGATTCGTAAGCTCATGATGGAGGATAATCTTCAAGTAGTGTTTACCTCTCATAATACAGATATCATATCGAACGAATTATTGCGTCCAGACTGTTATTTTTTACTGGAAGACAATACGATACAGCCATTTTGCAATCTGACGGACAAGGCGCTCAGAGAAGCACATAATCTTCAAAAGATGTACAGAGCAGGAGCTTTTTATGGACAATAAAAAGAAAAAGATTCTCTTTATATATGAAGGAGTAAAAGCAGAAGAAGCCTTGCTGAAGAATCTGGTTCGGGTATTCTTCTCTTCGGCAGCGGATATTTCTATACTGAATTGTCCTGCGGACGGGAATATTTATATGCTGTGGACTAGATTAAAAAAAGATGAGTTTGAGACAAATGTTGTCGATGTACTCAAAGAAATGAGTGTGATTGCAAAAGCGCGTTTAGAGGATTTCCGGGCAAGCGATTTTTCAGAAATTTATCTTTTCTTTGATTATGATGGGCATAATGATAATATACCTAAGGAATATGCAAACCGGGATATTCTGGGTGAAATGTTAGAGACTTTCAATAATGAGACTGAACTTGGAAAACTGTATGTGTCATATCCTATGATTGAGTCTATCAAGGAGATTGACACAGTGACAAGGGATTATAGGAATCTCTATATTCCACTGGATGAGGTTGCCAGATACAAGCAGAGTTTTAGCGTGGATTCAGCGTTTGCGCACTACAACTGTATGAATGAAGAACTGTGGCTTACGGCATGTGCTGCAAGCTAGAAAAGGGCGAGTATGCTGGCTATATTTCGCAGTTCATGTACATATGAATATTTTATTCATGACCTAAATCAGGAGAGATTATATTTTTATCAGAAGCAAAATTATATCAACAATGGGCATTTGCTCTGTATTTTAAATTCTGTACCATTGTTTTTATTAGAATATTATGAAGAAGACTTTTGGTGCAGAGCGGTTGATGGGCGGGTAAAATGTGAATAAAAGTGGAATATAGCATATAGGAATACGGGAGGACGACGAGGATAAAAAGATGCTGAAAATAATCAAAAAGATCAATATATTAATGGACAAAAAACAAAAAACTGCCATGGCGCGCCTGTTTGTGATGATGCTTGTATCGGCGGGGCTTGAGACGGGGGCAGTGATGATGGTGATGGCAGTGGTGCAGCTCATCTTAGACCCCGTGGCGCTAGAGCAGGGGGAGACGTATCAGAGAATCAGCAGCATCCTGAATCTACAGAATACCGTACAGTTTTCTGTGGCTGCCATTTTGTTTTTGATCGTGTTATATATTGCGAAGAACAGCTTTCAGTTTTTGTTTCAGAGGAGTCTGTACCGGTTTGTGTACAGCAACCAGTTCAAGACGGCATCGAGCCTGATGAAAAATTTTGTGCGGCGCGAGTATGAATATTATCTCGACGCGGAGACGGCAGTTATCCAGCGCAGCATCACAGCGGATGTCAGCAATATGTACGCGCTGATTATGGCGGTATTGCAGATTGCCTCGGAGATGATTGTCGCGGTCTTTCTGGTGATTGCGCTCGCGATGCAGGACCCGCTGATGACGGTGGTCATCGCAGTGCTGTTGGTTGCGACGCTCATTGTGATCAAAAAGATCGTGAAGCCGATCATGAACCGCACCGGGAAAGAGAATCAGGATTTCGGCGCGTCGATGTTTGCGTGGATTTCCCAGACAGTGCAGGGCATCAAGGAGATCAAGGTCGCAGGGCGTGAACAGTATTTTATCGGCGAGTACTGCAAGGTGGGCGAAGGATATGTGAGGGCGATGGAGCGGTTCAGCCTGTTTAACAACTCACCGAAACTTCTGATCGAGACGGTGTGCATGGCAGGACTGCTTGGCTATATCATGGCGCTGATTTTGTCAGGGGCGGACGTTTCCAGCATGGTGTCGCTGTTTGCGGCGTTTGGCATCGCGGCGATGCGTCTGCTGCCGGCGG
>CAJUII010000189.1 GCA_910586405.1 uncultured Lachnospiraceae bacterium | reverse complement strand
AAATGCGGTAAAAGTCGATAAAATCAAGTGTTTTAAACCTAATCAGCAGACACTAAATAAGACAAAGCCGCAAAGACTACCAATAAAAGCGTTAGCACTTCTAAAGTATTCATAGGGCATCACTCTCTCTTTCGTAAGAGATTTATTTGGAATAATTCTTTACAGATAAATCCTGATTTGTTATGATAATTAAAAAATCGAAGGGAGGGCTTTTATGGCTATATGTCTAAACACCAAATCAGCCTACAGCATTTTTCAAATGCTGGCACAAGATACTTTTTTCGTCGATAAATCGGATATTATTGAAAAGCTGAGCGCCAGAATCAATACGCCGAATCGGTATATCTGCATCACAAAACCGCGCCGTTTCGGCAAGACATCCGTACTCAATATGCTCGGTGCCTACTACTGCAAAGCCTATGATTCAAGGAGTTTATTTGACGGACTGAAAATCGCCAGGTCTGCTGCTTACACAGCACATTTGAACAAATACAATGTTGTTCATCTCAGCATGAACAGTCTTCCTGATAATGGCAAAACATACGAAGATTATATGAACCTCTTCAAAAATGCCGTCAGACGCGACATTCTGGAAGCCTATCCCAAATTGAAGGCACAGGAGTTTAGTAATCTTTCAGAACTGTTCACTGCCACGGAGGACAAGTTTATCTTTATCATTGATGAATGGGACTATATTTTCAGTCATGAGCTGTATCCCGAACATCATGGGGATTTTCTGGAATTTCTGCGCGCATTATTAAAAGACAAGCCTTATGTGGCGCTTGTCTACATGACCGGAGTACTGCCCATCAAAAAGTACAGTACGGGCTCTGCCTTGAACATGTTCAAAGAATATACCATGCTCAAAGACCCTTCTTATGAAGAATATTTCGGCTTTACTGAAAATGAAGTGGAGACACTCTGCCAAAAGCAAACAGCGCTGACAATGGATGAAATCCGTGAATGGTACAACGGATATCAGACAAAAGACGGCTCGCGTCTGTACAACCCACGCTCTGTGGTCTGTGCCCTTGAGGATTCAGCATGTCAGAGCTACTGGACACGCACCGGCAAAATGGATGAGGTCTTATTTTTCCTGAAATATAACATTGCTGAAGTGCGTGATGATGTGGTAAAGATGGTGAACGGTTCGCCTATCCATATAGATATCCAAAAGGAATATTCCGCAGGACAGGAAAATCCTGCCAGCCGCAAAGACATTTACGCCGCGATGATTATATACGGCTTATTATCTTATTCTGATGGCGAAGTCAGGATTCCAAATAAGGAGCTGATGATCGAATTTGAAAATGCGCTGGAAGATGACGATTTCGGTTATGTTGCATCGCTGGTGCGCAATTCCAGTGAGGTACTTGACGCTACTTTGAACAAAGACGGCGATAAAGTGGCTTCCTACCTCCATAATATCCACAACAGCGAACTGCCCATTCTGAAATACAACGACGAGAACAGCCTCTCCTGTGTGGTAACGCTTGCCTATCTCTCCGCCAGAAATAAATATAGAGTAGAAAGAGAAGAAAAAAGCGGCAAAGGATTTGTGGATTTTATCTTTTATCCAAGGAGAAAGAACCTGCCTGGCATCATCATCGAACTCAAGGCAGATAAAACACCCGAGGAAGCCATTGCTCAGATTAAGGAAAAGGAATACTGCGAGAAGCTGCGAAAAGAAAATGTTACACATATCCTCGCTGTCGGAATGAACTATGACACAAAGGAGAAGAATCATCAGTGCGTGATTGAAACGCTTGGGTGACAGATTATTTTAGTTGATATCCATCCTTTGCAGAAAACTGTGCATCAAAGGGGCTGTACACTAATTGCTTAGTGCGACAGCCCCTTTGATCTGATACAGTCATTTTATATTTATTATTGTAATTTCACGCTCTTTTGCATGGTTCCTGTAAAGTCCCCCTTTCCTTTGATCGTTACCTTTATTTTATTCTTCTTCACTTCACCATAGACAGGCTGTTCGTAATCAGCTCCCTGCTTTAAAATGCCCTTGCTGTAAGTGAGCGTCAGATTTCCCTGTGTTCCTTTTAAGGAAGCCTTGGTGATGTTCCGCGGCTTGATTGTAAATGTTGCCTTTGCTGTCATGCCTGCGTAATTGCCTTTTCCAGTGATCAGCACTTCCGCGGTGCCTGCGTGGCGGTTATTTTTGTATGTAACCGTATAGTCTTTGTTTTTGACTAACTTCTTGTTCTTACCGCCGATGGAAACAGTGACAGACGGCACCGGGCGCTGGTATTTTCCATTGTATGTCTTTGCGGAAATGGATTTCACAGTCATGCCGGAGGTTCCCTGCGCTGCCTTGATCGTAAACGGTACGACTACTTTTCCTCTGTAAGCGCCTTTTCCGGTGACAATC
>CAJUII010000188.1 GCA_910586405.1 uncultured Lachnospiraceae bacterium | reverse complement strand
AATTACCTTTGCCGCGGACGATGACAGATGCCTCACCCGCATTTGTGTTCTCCTTGTATGTTATGGTGTAATCTGTCTTTTCCTTCAAGCGCACCTTGCCATCATATACCAAAATAGTTGGCTTGATCGCTTTTCCGGTGTACTGAATATGATATTTTCCATCTGTACCGTGTGTCAGACCAGCGTCAGGCGCCCATTTTACGCATAGACCCTCTTTGACTTCCTCCTCTGGCTCAGGCGCTGGTTTTACTGTGAGACTGCCGCAGGCTTTCATCAGATTATTGACTGCCTCATCAATCTGCTGCTGTGCTGCATTCTCATCCGCATATACTTTCTGCGACGCATTCTCGTTCTCCACATTGACGTTTACAGGTTCCTCCGTCGTCTCTACCAGAATGCTGTTTGTGTTACTGTTGTAGGTCACTGAGCGAACTTTTGTTCCATAGAACACATCTTCTCCAAGCACCAGTCTGCCGTCTGTCTTGCCGGGTGTCACGTAGAAGTCAACCGTTCCTGAAAGCACAGTGGACAGATCAATAAAGCGGTCCTCTGTGACGCCGTCTCCTTTATCTCCTCCATTGCGGATAATATATCCGACGGAGCTGACCGCGCGCCCCTCAAACTCACCGACTGTCACCACGCCGTTTGGATTCTCCGGGTCTGTATCGTCCTCTACCTCAAAGCGCTCTCCCGCCTTTCCTGCCCGCCAAATTCATACATTCAAATCCTCATTTGGATTTGCCTTTCTGCCATAGTGCAGACGCAGCGTTATTTTGTTGTTGTCCTCAACCACCTTGACGGCAAAGCGAACTCTCGCCTCCGACGACGACGCTTCGAGTTCAAGCTGTGTGCCCTGAAATGCCTCTGACACTGTGATCTTGACCCCTGCCGCATCCATCGACACGCCGTCAGGCGCACCCTGAACGCTGTATGTGACATCTACCAGCGTCTTCGTTCCGTCACTCTTGCTCAATGTCAGCTTTGACGGAAGCGATGTTGTCTTGCCTTTGGCAAGGTTCACAATCCGCGGAGCGATCAGTCCATCGCTGAATCCTGACGGAACCAGTACCACCGTACCGCCCTTCGACGCTGCCGGAATCTTCACCTGTACCTTATCTTGTGCGATTGTGTACTCCTGCCCGCTATATACATCTGTATATGCGGTGATGCCGCTGCTCTTCACTGGAATCTCCAGTGTCTGCTCTGCATCCCTGATATTCATTCCGACATAGAGGGTTGTGTTGTCATAACTTCTGGATATCACATCATACCCGCTGTCATTGGATGCCATGACGACTTTTCTGTCGCCCCTTGCAAAGACTGCTGAATAGTTCTTGCGAATCTCCAGCATTTTCTTGTAATGCACATAGGTGCCATTGCTGTCGTCCGCCTTTGTCCAGTCATAATCGTAGCGGTTTGACTGACGCGGATAGTCGTTTGCTACCGTCAGACCAATTTCCTCACCATAATAAATGACAGGCTGTCCCTTTGCGGTGATCTGCAATGTAGCCGCTACCAGCGCTGCCGCATCTGCTGCCGTGGCAGATAAAAAGTATTCGTATCATAAAAATCTCCTATCATAAAAAGCCGAGAAATGCCGTGTTTTGGGGCATTTTGCCGACTTGTTTCTTCTAATATAAAAGTTACATTTTAAGTGCCGATTTTGCAAAATACAGTAAAACGGTGCAATTCACACCCCTCATTCGTAGTCAAATCGTAGTCAAAATTTTCGGGATTACTACTCTGGATTTTGCACCCCCTTTGGAGTATTTCTAAACCGAGGGGGTGCATCGTTAAAAGGTATATTTTTCCTATTTCACGGACGTTAAAATTCCATCAAGGAATTTGACTTCATTACATCGCATCTGCTCTGTGAAAGCACTATATACATCTATCCCGGTCGGAATCTGAAATCCGTGCTTGATGAGACAAATATCCTCTCGTACCTCTACATTCTTCTCATAAGTCGAACCACGATTGAGCCACATAACATCATCTTCTTCCTCTCCCATTTCAGGATAAAAATAAAATCCCTTCTTGGCATCAAATCGGAACATATATGCCAATACCTGCAGATAGTCCTTGTTTCCAATATTATCAATCGGTTTGTACTTCGCATCTGCAATCACTCGTGCCTCTGAGTCTCTGCTGATGAAGTCTGGGTAGATAAGTCCGCGATTATGGTCAAACAAACGCTGAGAACCTTTTGTAGCTTTGTTCATCGGATGATAGAAAATCTCGTCCACAATCGAATTCATATACTCTTCCCATAGCCATGCGCCATCAAAGAGCAATCCATATACCTTCTTGCTTCCCATTCCAATCTGATGTTTCTGATGCTGTAAGATAAGTAGACACAAGCTCTGCAGTTCACAATATTCTCGGTAATATGCGTGTCTAATGGTATTAGTTTTATTTGCATCGATAAACATCAGTGTACAAGGGGCTACAAACGATATAAAGAAATGTTTCAGATATG
>CAJUII010000187.1 GCA_910586405.1 uncultured Lachnospiraceae bacterium | reverse complement strand
TTCGGAAAAGAATGCGATACCTATCCATATTTCATTGACTTTGTTATTAAGATTTGCTATCTTGAACTTAAAGATGGTGATAATTATATTGAATGACCAACTGTGAAAGCTTGCAAAAACATGCTCCAGATTTAACGCAACATAAATCTGATGAACAAAGGAACCAGATTTTAAAAAGATACTGACGAATATTGCTGATGAGCTGATTGATACCCATAATAAAAAAAGAATCCCATTGCACAAAAATATATAATTTGACAATGGCAATACTTAGTGGTAAGATGATTATAAAGCAGGGTGCTACCGATAGACGGTTAGCCCACTAAAAATTTTCGATTAAAAATAACCGCTAAGTTTCTCAGGCTTTGGGCGGTTATTTTTTTGTGTTGTTGCTTCCGATTGTATATCCAAGTCCAAATGCAGTCAGTGCAAGACTGATTTTATCAATGCCGAAGAAACGGAGGAATTTAATATGATCGCTAAAAAAGACCCTTATATCAAAAGCGCTTATGACCAGTTGCAGCGAATCAGCCAAGATGAACAGAAACGTCTGGAATACGAAGCGAGGGAGAAAGCTATCCTTGATTACAATCAAGGCATGTTTGAAGCAGAACAGCGCGGTGAAAAACGTGGCGAACAGCGCGGTGAACAGCGCGGCATCAGAAACACTGCACGCAACTTTCTCTCACTTGGTGTTGATATTCATGTCATTGCAGAAGCAACCCATTTATCCATAGCAGAAATCGAAGCGTTAAAAAAAGAAATTATGTCAGACGAATTATTGTAATGACGCACCAAATCGAGTAGGGGAATGACCTTCTCCCCTACTCTACTATTACTTTACGAAAAAATGCGTAACGCCTAATTAGAACCGCTTAATCTTCTTTGTCGTATTTTTCTCAAACTCTGTCTCGCGCACTTTCAGCTTAAACACCCGCTTATAAAGCGGTGCTGTCTTGTTGTATGCGTCAATGATTTTCTGCAATTCACCCTGCATATCCTTGATTTTCTTCTTGCCGGCATACTCCAGATCAGGAAAAATCTCTGCCTCGATAGCGCCCTCGCTCTCGCGCACAAGCACCTCCTGCACCAGACGGTTATCGCCAAGTTTATTCTCAATCTCCTCCGGCGATACGTTCTCACCGTTTGGCGTGATAATCAGATTCTTCTTGCGTCCGGTCAGGAATATATAGCCGTCCTCGTCCACATATCCTAAGTCACCTGTCTTTAACCAGCCGTCTGAAAGGGTTTCCTCGGTTTCCGCCGGCATTTTATAATAGCCCTGCATCACGCTTGAACCTCTCACCCACAACTCCTCGTCCACTACCTTCGCCTCGCAGTTTGGCATCAGTTTGCCGACAGAGCCATCCTTCATAAACGCACCATAGTTCGTGCTGATGACCGGCGAGCACTCCGTCATGCCGTATCCTTGCCAGATGGTAATGCCATATTTTTTGAACATTTCCAGATAGGCGGGATTGAGATACGCACCGCCGCTGCACACTGTATGGAACTGCTTGCCAAACACCTTTGCCTTGACAAGCGGCGCCGGAATCCATGCCGCCTCCTCAAGCTTCTTGGCGAGCGTCTCTATCATCAGCGGAACCATCAGAATCATGTTCGGCTCAAAGAGCTTAATGTTTTTTGCCACACGCAGCAGTGAGTCGTTGATGCAGATGACAGAACCGATAGAGATTCCCTTTAATATATCCATGCTGAGACAATATGCATGATGAATCGGAAGCACTGACATAATGACGATGCCCGATTCCAGTCCCATGTCCAGACAGGTTGCATTCTCCGCCAGATTTCTGTGTGTGAGCATAACGCCCTTGCTCTTTCCCGTCGTGCCGGACGTAAACATGATGGTCGCAAGGTCCTCCGGCTTGGGCGTATAGTCATAGCCTGCACTCTGAGCGCCAATCAGGTTCCACATCGCATGGCCATTTTCAATTCCCTGCGGCTCCCCCATACAAATAATATTTTTTAATCCCTCACAGCTTTTTGCAGCCATCTGCGCCACGCTGGATTTTGCCTCGTCATAGACAAGTGTCGTCACATCCGCGCGGTCAATCAGCTCGCACAAATCTTCGTCAGGCAGATTGGCGTCAAGCGGCACCGCCACGCTTCCGCTGCCCACAATACCAAAATATGCCACCACCCACGAATAGGAAGTTGGTCCAATGACCGCGATATGCTTTCCCTGCTCACCGAGCGCGTCCAAAACAGCAGAGAAACATTCTGAATCATTTTTAAACTGCGTGTAAGTTTTCGCTTCAACCTTTACTTCCTTCTTGCCGCCGTCTCCGCTGTCCTTTACCTTGTAACGAAACGCGTCTTGCGCGCCAAAATTCTGCTCTGCCGCCACCAGCAGCTCTCGTATTGTATGATATGTTTGACTCATCTTTTACCAAGCCTTTCTTTGAAAATCAGACTATTCAGCACAGGATACGGCTTTCAGGAAAAGGAGATCAGGCTGCACGCAGCAAAGTGCCCACAGCCATGAGAGCGCTGACTGAATAGTGACAATTAATAATGTACCTTAGGAACTGTCCAAAAATAACTTTTCATATTGTTTGTCTTTTTCTCCGATAGC
>CAJUII010000186.1 GCA_910586405.1 uncultured Lachnospiraceae bacterium | reverse complement strand
TTAAAGTCCTTGTATTTTTTCAAACAGGCCGTCCATTGAAACTTATTCAACTTGATCCATACGTACTTTCAATTTAGTAAAAAACTCAGACAGTGAATCCGCCAGCACAGCTTCTTCCTCAAATTCCCAGTCATACAAGACTACACGTCCACTGACGAATTTGACAAAGACAGAAGCATAACTGTCCATTGAACCAATTTCAATCATATCTTCCTGCTCATTCAGCACGCTTCTAAAATCATCTAATACATCAGTTGCCGCATCAATTTTGTCCAGCATAATACATTTATTGTTCCAAAATCCACAGAGCTCCAAAAAATAAAATGAATTATAGTACTCCTTTAGTTCCTCTGACAGATGAATGGCGTACTCCTCTTCCAGCTCCGAAAAATCAAGAATCCTATCTACTGGAACATACTGCCATTCAATCCAGCCCTCCTCATCTATTTCGCCCACATATAGACTGGACGGTTCATCCTCATCATATGGCAGTTTGGGCAGCGATTTCAAATCCTCCTCATATACCTTGAAAAAAGCATCAATATAATTTTTTAAAATTTCCTGAAACATTGTGACCCTCCTCAATTATAACAAACATTGAAAGTTCTATTTATCTGGCACTTGTTCCTTCAATTTCTGGACAAATGCCTCATTTTCCAGATCTGCTTCCAGCTCCCACGCACAGCTAGGGCACAGCGGGATTCCCTTTACCATTTTGCAGTATTCCAGAGACACTGGCAAATATTCCTTTTCTGGCATATACAGCCATGTTTTGCAGGAGGCGCAGCGCAATGAATTTTTATTTTCTAGCAAAGGATAGTGAATTACGTGCGTCCTGTGGGCGTCTGCATTCTCTGTCAGCGCGATTTCTTTTGGAAACAGCGTTTCCAGCCGTCTCATGATTTCTTCGTTTACCGCTCCGCTTTTTGCGTGAAAAAACGCATCGCGCGGAATGTCTATCTCATAACTGACTGTCAACATAATATTCATTGTGCTTAACCACCTTTCATATAATAGGATACCGCCGCAGCTTCACGGTAAACACTGTCCGCACGCCCGGCTCACTTTGCAGCAGGAGATCGCCCCCCATCTGCCTTGCAAGATTTCTGGCAATGGTGAGCCCCAGACCATTTCCCTGTATGCTGCGATTGCGGGAGTCCTCCATTGTGTAGAGCCGCTCAAACACACTGGCGGCAAACTGCTTTTCTATTCCTTTTCCCTTATCCACCACATCTATATAGACAAAATCGAAATCCTCCCGCACAAACAGCCCAATGTATTTTCCGTCGCTGCCGTATCGTATGGCATTGGACAATAAATTGTTCAGGATTCGGTTGATGGACTCCATGTCCCCCTGCGCAAAAATCTGCTGCTCTGGAATGATGATGTCCACCGCATAATCCTTCTGTATCAGAATATCATAATACCCAAGTACAGTCTCCCTGCACAATTCACTGATATTTATTTTGACCATCTCGATCTTCTTGTCTCCGGCTTCAAGCTTTGCTAGTGTGAAAAACTGGTCAATCAGCTCCATCACCTGTTTCGCCTTCGCCTCCACCTTTTGCAGCGTCACGTCCTCGCAGTCACGCAGGCGCATAATTTCCAAATACCCAAGGATCACTGTCAGCGGCGTCTTGATATCATGCGAAATATTGGAAAGCATTTTTTTAGAAGCGATTTCCTGTTTCCTGAAATCTGCCTTTATCTTCTGCCTGTCCAGCAAAAGCAAATTCATCTGTCCGCACAACTCCATCAATACCTTGTCGTCCGTAAAGACCATGATCTGTTCATCGGTGTCCTGTTCGAGAATCTCTGACAGTTTTTCCGTGATTTCCTTCAGCTTTGCCCGCGTCCCTCTGTTCATTTTCCGTCCCCCAGTTTATAGCCGATTCCCCAGACAGTGACAACATAGTCCGGGTCACGGGGATTGTCCTCAATCTTATTGCGCAGCCTGCTAATGTGAACGTTAACAGCATTTTCGTCTCCCATATAAGCATCATTCCAAATCTGGGAATAAAGCTGCTCCTTTGTGTATACTTTCTTTGGATTCTTCATCAAAAGTTTTAAAATCTCAAATTCCTTGGCTGTCAGCTCAACCTTTTTCCCGTTTTTCATGACCGAGTACGCATTCAGATTGAGCACCAGCTCCCCTTTTGTGAGAATCTCTTCCTCCTCCGCAGCAACAGCGGCTGTGTACTGTGTGTTTCTCCTGATGTTTGCCTTGATTCTTGCAAGCACCTCCGTCACAGAAAACGGCTTGGTGACATAGTCATCCGCCCCAAGCCCTAATCCCAGTGTCTTATCTGAATCGGTATCCTTGGCAGACAGAATCATGATGGGCACTGTGCTGGACGCCCTGATGGTTTTCATGACCTCCATTCCGCTGATTTTGGGAATCATCAAATCCAATAATACAATACTGTACTCGTCCGCAAAAAACTTTTCACAGGCACTCTCCCCGTCATAGGCAGTCACCACCTCAAAGTTTTCCGTTATCAGAAAGTTTTTCAGCATCTCACTGATTTCCACATCATCTTCTACCAATAATATTTTCATTCCATTGTTTCCTTTCCCACATCGCACACCGCTTTATTCACGCAGT
>CAJUII010000185.1 GCA_910586405.1 uncultured Lachnospiraceae bacterium | reverse complement strand
AATAATATCTAAATGTAATACTTTTATTTTTTCCCCGATTGTCATGAACGTTTATCTTCTTATGCTTTGAAGTATATCACAATATCAACAAAAATACAGTAATTCTTATTATCTTTAATAAATTTATATTGACAGTAACAAAAATTACTGGAGAATTAAGTTCCTAAGAAGTTATAAAAGTGAAAATATGGCAGAACATAAAGAGAAACAGATTGTCTAAAAACCCTGTATTTATGCGCCATTCAATCACATACTACATAATGAAAATATTGACTAAACCTATTGACATACTATAGATTTAGGAGTATGATACACCTATACCAAAACATACCAAGTGAATAGGAATTGTAGAGGATTATAGATCATAACTTGGTGCCTGTGTAGGATTTGGCAGGTTGGAAAACATATTCAGAAAAAACGGAGGAGACTATTATGAGCAGGAACATTAATGAAGAAGGAACGCGCAGGAGAAGCTATGCGGAAAGGGACTTTAAATTCGAAACCTTACAGCTTCATGTTGGTCAGGAAGCGCCAGACCCGGTGACGGACGCAAGGGCGGTGCCGATTTACCAGACTTCGTCCTTTGTATTCAAAAATTCAGCGCACGCCGCGGCGCGCTTTGCCTTGCAGGACGCGGGAAACATCTATGGCAGGCTGACCAATCCCACGGAGGATGTATTCGAGCAGCGCATGGCAAGGCTCGAGGGCGGTGTCGCGGCGCTTGCGACAGCGTCGGGGGCAGCGGCTGTCACTTATACAATTCAGAATCTTGCGCAGAACGGCGGGCATATTGTGGCGGCAAAGAATATTTATGGCGGCACCTATAATCTGCTTGCGCACACGCTTGCCGATTACGGTGTGACGACAACCTTTGTGGACCCGCTCGATGTCACCAGTTTTGAGAGGGCAATTCAGGACAACACAAAAGCATTATATATAGAAACGCTCGGCAATCCCAACTCCGAGGTTTCCGACATTGAGGCAGTGGCAAAAGTCGCCCATGCCCACAATCTGCCGCTTGTCGTTGACAGCACGTTTGCGACGCCATACCTCGTGCGCCCGCTTGAGTACGGTGCTGATATCGTTGTGCATTCTGCCACCAAATTTATCGGCGGACACGGTACGACCATCGGCGGCATTATCATAGACGGCGGCAAGTTTGACTGGAAGGCAGGCGGCAAATTTCCACAGTTTACAGAGCCAAATCCGAGCTATCATGGCATCAGCTTTGTGGACGCGGCGGAGCCTGCGGCGTTTGTCACCAGAATCCGCGCGATTTTGCTGCGCGATATGGGGGCGACCCTTTCACCCTTCCATGCTTTTATCTTTTTGCAGGGCCTTGAGACGCTCTCCCTGCGCGTGGAGCGCCATGTGGAAAATGCGCTCAAAGTCGTTGAGTATCTTTCCAAGCATCCTCTGGTAGAAAAGGTGAATCATCCGGCAGTGACAAAGGACCCGGAACAGCAGCGTTTATATAAAAAATATTTTCCAAACGGCGGCGGATCCATCTTTACCTTTGAAATCAAGGGTGGAGAGCAGAATGCCAGAACGTTTATAGATCACCTTGAACTGTTTTCGCTGCTTGCAAATGTGGCGGACGCGAAATCGCTTGTCATTCATCCATACTCGACAACCCACGCAGAGCTGAACGAGCAGGAGAAGGCAGAGCAGGGCATCAAGCCAAACACGATTCGCCTGTCGATTGGCATTGAGCATATTGATGACATTCTCGAGGACTTGGAAGAGGCATTCCGGGCAGTGCAGCAATAAAAAGTATGTTTTATATGAAAGGGAACATAAAATGACAGTATATCAAGGATTTACAGAATTAATTGGAAAAACCCCGCTGGTGGAGGTCACAAATATTGAACAGGTGCACGCGCTCAAAGCGAAGCTTCTCGTAAAGCTTGAATACCAAAATCCCGCTGGCAGCGTCAAGGACAGGGCAGCATTTTACATGATCAAGGAGGCGGAGGAAAAAGGACTCTTAAAAGAAGGCTCTGTCATCATAGAGCCGACGAGCGGCAACACAGGCATCGGGCTTGCGGCGATTGCTGCGGCGAAGGGCTACCGCGCGATTCTTACCATGCCTGACACCATGAGCGTAGAGCGCAGAAATATCCTGAAAGCCTACGGTGCAGAGATTGTCTTGACAGAGGGCGCAAAGGGCATGAAGGGCGCGATCGCGAAGGCGGAGGAGCTTGCTGGGGAGATAGAGGGCGCTTACATTCCTGCCCAGTTTGACAATCCGGCGAATGCGCAGGCGCACTATGAGACGACTGGACCGGAAATCTGGGCGGATACGGATGGGACTGTGGATATCTTTGTGGCGAGCGTCGGGACTGGCGGCACGATCACAGGCACAGGAAAGTATTTGAAAGAAAAAAATGCCGCGATAAAAGTCGTTGCCGTGGAACCCGCAAGCTCTCCCGTACTGTCTGGCGGAGAGGCAGGGGCACATAAGATACAAGGCATCGGTGCCGGATTTGTGCCGACCGTGCTCGACACTGGCATCTATGATGAAATCATCACGGTCGAGAACGATCTTGCGTTCGAGACATCAAAGGAATTGACAAAAAGAGAGGGACTTCTTACCGGCATTTCCTCTGGCGCGGCGCTTTATGCGGCGGTAGAGTTGGCAAAACGGCCAGAAAATGAAGGTAAGACCATTGTGGTACTCCTGCCAGACAGCGGGGACCGGTATTACTCAACGCCGCTATTTA
>CAJUII010000184.1 GCA_910586405.1 uncultured Lachnospiraceae bacterium | reverse complement strand
TTTCAAAGAAAGTCCATTTTCCCTTATCACCTTTTGGACACAAAGCGGTGATCGAATCTGTGCTTCACATGCCGCCACCTTGGCTGAAACAGCTTTTGGATATATACTTTTTGAAAAAACCAATCCAGAAGCGCCGTATATGGCAACAAAATTTAGTTCTACAGATGAAGTAAAAAGGTATTTGTATAACATGATGAACTTGGACTATACAAGATATAATGAACAGATGGGAGCTTATGCCATTTTACAAAATAACAGGCTGCTTTAAGTTTAAAATACATTCCACGGCTGCAAAGCATTCACAAAGGCAGCAGTACTTCCGTCGCAAATATTCCTTCCTCATTCTGGCGGTTGATGTAGCCGTCATACTTAGCAACAATATGGTCAATGCGTTTCAAGCCAAAACCGTGACTCTCGCTGTTTTTTGTGGAAATGTATGTCTTGCCTGACTTTTTGATTTGCTGCCCCGAGGAGTTTTGAACAGAAATATATAACTGTTTTTTCAGAATACCGATGTAGACACGGACAAACCGTTCGGAGTCCTGTTCTTGTTTCAGACAGGCTTCCATCGCATTGTCCAAGAGATTTCCAATCACAGTGCAGAGGTCGATTTCCGAAATCCTCAAATCAGACGGCACGACAGCCTTTGCGTGGAGGTTAATTTGACGGGACTGAATCAGGGAAAGCTTACTGTTCAAGATGGCATCCACCATCACATTCCCTGTCTTGATGACAGTATCCACAGTTGTGAGGTCACTGTTCAGCTTCAGCAGATACGCCCGAAGCTGCTGTGGTTTGTCTGTCAGCGCAAGCATCGCCTGAATATGATTATGGTAATCATGCCGCCAGCCGCGCATTGTCCTGTAAACATTTTGAACCTCCTCGCAGTGTTTTGCAATCAAATCATTCTGGTACACTGCGATTCTGCGGTCAATCGCCCGCCCAAACAATATATCAAATAATTTCATCTGTCTGTTCTCCCGGTTTCTTCTATATATGGCTCTTTGTAATACTGAATAAACGCCTGATTCGCCATATGATATGCGCCTCTTGACAGCGGAATGCTTCTTCCGTCCTCAAATACGACTGCGTTCTTTGTCATGCGCGCAATATGTTTCAAGCCCGCCAGATAAGAACGGTGGCATCGGATAAAATCTCCGCCAAGAAGCTCTTCCATCTCCGTGATGGAACGCTTTGTGTTATATTCATGATCTGTCGTGTAGATTGTAACTTTATGCGAAAATACCTCAACATACACAATCGTATGAATCAAAATCCGCCGGCAGTCCTTATCGCACCAAACCAAAATACTGCGCTCTTTCTTGTGCAGCTTCCTGACAGCGCGGTTCAAAACCTCGCTGAGTTTTTCCGCACAGACGGGCTTCATCAGATAATGCAGTGCTGCCACCTCGTACCCCTGCGCGATATAGTCGGGATACCCCGTGATAAATATGATTTGAATCGTTTCATCGTCAGCGCGGAGTTTTGTGGCAAGCTCAATACCATTCATCTGTTCCATCTCGATATCTAAGAGCAGGATTTCATAATCCTTCTCCTCCTCATACTGGAACCAGAACGCCTCCGCCGACAAAAAGGGGACGATGCGCACTGTATATCCACACCGCCCTGCCCAGCTCTTTACAAGGCCGGATAAGTATTTTATTTGATTTTGTTCGTCGTCGCAGATGGCAATCTTATAGTCCATTACGCTTCCTCATAGTTCCTCGGTCTTAAATGTATTGTATCCTTCATAATAATAGCTTGCGTCAATCCCTTTCATGTACACAGCCCTGTCCTTGATTTGATCTGTGAGTGCATGTTTCAGCAGCACTTTTATTTCAAGTGTTTTAATTGGGCTTCGTTCCATGGCGAGCAGATAGTCCTCCTTGTCAACTGTTCCCCAGTCCACAACGAGCTTCAATTCTTTTCTCAAAATAAAATCAAGCCAGATTCGTGTGCTTCTGCCATTTCCCTCCCGAAAGGGATGTGCAATATTCATCTCCACATATTTCTCAATAATTTCATCAAAGGTTGACTGCGGCATGGCATCAATGTGTTTTAACGCCGCATCTAAGTACATGACCGGCGCAAACCGAAAATTGCCTTTTGCAAGATTGACAGTTCTTACTTTTCCTGCAAACTCATAGATTTCACCAAAAAGATATTGATGGATTTTCGCAAGACCTGCAAATTTCCCTATTTCATCATCAGGGATTCTTTTCTCATACAGTTCGATTGCCCTTGTTTTACTGATGCGCTCTTCTTCCCTTGCAAGCTCCGCAGATTCTGTGATGCCTAGTTTATTTTCCAGTGCCATAGTGCCTCCGATTTCGTTTATGCTTCCTTCAAATTTCCGTTTTGAATATTCTTTTGGATAATGCTGTCTGTCAGTTCATACAGTTTTTCCGACCCTAATTTTGTTTTGCCCTGTCTTTTGTAGACCTGTTCTGCCGTGACTTGATGTGCGCGCCAGTCTCCGCCGCCATTGCTGTCATTTAGCATCAGCGGCTGCAAATTGTCCATTGCGTGCGCAAATTTTGCCTCGGCTGTCTCATAAGCCTCAAACTCGTCAAACAAAGCGGCAAATTCTGCTTTTTGCTCGTCGGGAAGTATAGAAAAAATTCGTTCTTTGGCAGCTTCTTCTCTGGCTTTTTGCGTCTTTAGGCCCTCTGTGTCGTATGCGTAGGTGTCCCCTGCATCAATCTCCACAATATCATGAATCAGGCACATAATCATGACTTTTGCAATATCGATCTCCTCATTTGCATACTCTTTGAGCAGATATGCCATCAACGCCATATGCCATGAATGCTCTGCATCATTTTCATTTCTTCCATTCATTGACAGATGTGTCTGCCTGAAAATATTTTTCACTTTGTCAATCTCCAAGGCAAATTCTATTTGTTTTTTCATACGATCATCCATGTCGGCACCTCCGCATTTTTAATTTTCGCGCCAGCCGCAGCCGCGAAGCGGCATATTTCCTTATGCGGCTGTGTGCATA
>CAJUII010000183.1 GCA_910586405.1 uncultured Lachnospiraceae bacterium | reverse complement strand
AAATTATTTCGCGCGTATGCGCACTGCACGCCGACAGAGTACCGCAAGAAAATGCGATGAGCAGAAATGAAACATTACGCCTGCTCAATGCATGACAGCCAGTCAGTGAAAACGAAAGAGTCTGGGAATATGTATACTTTCATGAAATGGCGGGATTGTGATATATATCGGCAGAAATGAAATAGTATTTTATGATTATAAGCAGTATAGTAATATATATCTGAATCAATATGAAACCACATAAGAAAGGGGAATACATATGGAACCAAACAAGGAGACCGCAGAGCAAGCATTGCTGGAAGCCGAAAAATCCAATCCGGGACCGTGGGCAGACCATTCCCGCTATGTCGCGCAGGCGTGCAGAAATATCGCACAGCACTGTGCGCACTTGTCCGCGGAGAGGGCTTATGTGCTGGGACTGTTACATGATATCGGACGCTATGCCGGTGTGAGTTCAGAAAAGCATCTGATAGACGGCTACCGCTTTTGTGTGGAACGGGGGTGGGAGAAAGCAGCACAAATCTGCATTTCCCATGCTTTTATGATACAGGATATCAATACCTCCATTGCTGTGCTTGATGTGAGTGAGGCAGATTATTTGTTTATGAAAGACTTTGTCGCCAATGCAGTGTATGATGACTATGACCGTCTCGTGCAGCTCTGCGATGCATTGGCGCTGCCCACAGGCTTTTGTATTTTGGAAAAACGGTTTGTGGACGTGACAATCCGCTATGGTGTGCATAAAGCGACAGTGGACAGATGGAAAAAAACGCTCGAAATCAAGGCAGACTTTGAGCGTGAAACGGGCTGTTCTATTTACAACTTACTGCCGGGAGTGGAGAAAAACAGTTTTTTGTAAGGAATTTACATGCATCAATATATTTGATTCATAAATTGTATGATTGTGTTGACATACTGTGCTGGGTGGAGGATACTTGCTTCGCCATGATTCCATGTATCAAAGATGACGAGAGCGCTGGTAATGTTTGCATTTGTCAGAAGCATGTGCAGCTTGTGGGCAGAACGACGCATTTTGGGGATTTCGCGTCCGCCGACCATGATAAGCACTTTGGAAGTTGTGCATGTCAAAGCGTCTTTTAGTGCATAAAATGAGTTTGCTTTTAAAAATGAAATCAAAGAGTCTTTTTGAATCAGACAAGTATCACGATAATAGTCCTCAAACAGTTCTGGCGGCAGATGTAAACTGTGAAATTGCAGTCTGGCAAAAAGACGGTTTTTCATCATGGGATAACTTAGCGCGACGCAGGGCGCAAGCAGGCGGTTTGTGAGCTTCATGGGAATGACGAGCGCGCTCTCCACGACAGCGTAATCACAAATATTATTTCTCTGCGACAAGATTTCAAGCAATATCTGGGCACCTAAGGATAAGCCTGCAATCATTTTGATATGTCCATGAAAATGCGTGTCAATATATGCAATGATTCTGGCGGCATTTTGTTCAATAGACGAAAAAGGGGTATCACTCCCCGCATGTCCATCTAAAATAGGAAGCACAACATGATAATGCTGCGCTGCAAACAAAGCTGCCGCTTTTTGATAACTCCACCACGACAAACCGCCGCCGTGGAGCAGCAGGAGGGTGTCCTGATCTTGGGAACCAAAGGTTTTTACTATCATCGGGTTTCTCCATAACGGGTTTTTCATAACAAGTTGTTTCATTCGTTGTTGCAGTAGTTGTGGTATGCCATAGTACGTTCTTGTAAACTATGTAAGAGATTGTATTAGGCCGCAGAATGCTTCAATTTCTTGTTTTCTGCCACCTACATCATCTTTGTACGCTATGGAACAAAGCCCCAGATTTCCGCTGGGCGAGATCTCCATATGCCCATAAAAGTGTTCAATACTTTCAATAATTCTGTGGCATTCCCGCATGTTTGGACCAGTCCGCAGCGCGATGGCGTAGCCCTTTTTGCCAGCGCTGAGCTTTTCGTGCGGCTCATGGGTGTTGCACCACGGTGTGCAGCGGTCGATAAATGCTTTGAATTGACCGGGAACATCTGCCCAGTAGGACGGGGAGACACAGACAATGCTGTCCGTCCACTCAAATTCTGCAATGATCGTTTGCACATCATCTTTCTGTATACATTTTGCCGTCTGGTGGCAGCTTCGGCAGCCCTTACAGTAGTGAATCTCATAATCATCGATGCAGATACTGTGTATCTGGTGTGAACAATCCAGAAAAGAGTGTACTGTTTTGATGATTTCCGCAGTTGCCCCGTTTCGAACAGGGCTGCAATTTATCAATAGTATATTCATTTTTTGAAAGTCCCCCTTGTTTTAGTAAATCAATAAATTTTTTCCAAGTTATCACAATTTTTAGGCTGTGTCAACAAATACTTCTGACAATTCATTTGTCATATCAAGTACAAAAAATTTCTAAAAAATTATGAAAAAAATTTGGAAAAAGTACTTGCATTTTTCCGAAACTTGGTATATACTAAATAACGTGCTACAGAGAGTGAGCACAGACAAATAAAATATAGCGCTATCGCCAAACGGTAAGGCAACGGACTCTGACTCCGTCATTTCAAGGTTCGAATCCTTGTAGCGCTGCTTGGAAACCTCAGCAAGATAATTGCTGAGGTTTTTTGTATATTTAGAAAAGCCAGTATTTATGTGGGGATACGAGGTTATGGATACACTGGAATGTCATAGAAGCCTGTTGAATGAAAAATTACTGTAATCGAAGCGTTTTCCGTTTTTTCCTGAAAATTCTTAGATGATTCTGATGGATAGGTCAACAGACCAATGACAATAGAGGAACTGTTTCACAAGATTTATGGCATTCTAATAGAAAAAGACAGTTCCAGACATTCTTAAATAACATCAGAGATTCGCGGTTGCATGACAAGATTGAAAAAAAAGAAGGACTATGGTAAGATGGTTTCAGAAGAAAGGATTTGCTTTATTGAATATTGAGCACCATAAAAATGTTATGCGGCAGATATTCGGTAAGATAAATCTCTGACAAACAGATAAAATAAAAGGGAGTCTGACAAACAAAAGAATGGAAAAGAAGAATACAATAAAAGACTTAGAGAATACCCAGAAAGTACACGAAAACTCAGATTCTCCAAAACAGGAAACAGACAATCCGCACGACAAAGGATACAAGAGAATCTTTTCCATCAAAAAGAATTTTCTTGATTTTATCAAAAAATATATAGGCTTTGACT
>CAJUII010000182.1 GCA_910586405.1 uncultured Lachnospiraceae bacterium | reverse complement strand
GCTCGTCCATCGTCTCAAACGCAACTTGATCCTCAAGAAGTGTGATGCGAATCCTTTGGCTGCTGTATTTCTCTGCTATTGCTTGAAGTGTTTCCAGCATCTCCTCCTCTGTCATTGAAACAAGCTGGTCAACTGTCGATGATTCCCAGTATCCACGAATGCTGTCCATCATTCCGCCAAGGCAGTCGTCCCGCTCGCCAACGCGGACGGTTTCCTTATCCGAAATATGATACGAAAAGGCATAGTGCAGCGAGCACCACGCAGAACGGCCGCTTTCTCGGTCAACTTCCTGCTTACTGCGCAGAGAAACCGTCTCCACCACATCACGCACGGGCTCATTTTCCTGAATACTTCTGACATACGCAGCATTCTCCATACCTGAAAAATGTGCTGTGACTGCCGCAAATGCCTTCTCCTCCTCTGTCAATATGACACGATAATCTTCATAAAAATTGTCAACGGCAATCCGCTCTTTCCGATCAAAATTGTGATTTGTCCATTCTAAGAGTTCCTCGTTAAATTCCGCGATGGTTTTAGCGCGGTACGCTGACGTTTTCAGCGTAAACAAGCTTTGGTAGTCCTCCTCTGTGGCGGGCAGCTCTTCACGCAGCCGGTCAGAATACTCCTCCTGCCCCCGCTTATATGCGTTCGTCACAGCCAAGCGTTTCTCTGTGGCTTCTGCCATCTCCTCCTGTGTAGCTTCGCGCAGTCCAGTGATTTTCCCGTCATCATATTCGACATAAAGGTCAATCGCATCGTCGGCGTAGATGCCTTCTCCAATTCCAAGATGTGTAGAAATAAACTGATATTGCTCTGTGTCATAAATTGCACGGACTTCTTTTCCCTCAAAATACATCCTAAATTCGTCAATCTTCTGATCATAGCGATAGGTGACGCCAAACGGCACATAGGGCGCAAGCATGGCCTCCCACTTATCAAAAGATTCTTGCTGCCAGTCCGCCATCTCGTCAATCGGAAGCTCCCCCAGCGGAGTATAGTGATAGGCAATCGTAATCCGAAGCGATTCGTTCTCCCAGCTCCATTTGATACTATCAATCTCCTCATCGAGTATTGTGTGCATAAGTTCCTCATCGCGCAGCTCCACAGGATTCCATTCCCGTGTTTCAAAAATGTGCTTTAAGTCCTCCATCACATACTGGCGCGCAGTGTTGTATTGATCGACAGTCAATTGGTCTGCGTCCTGAATCGAAAGTGTCACCGTATACTCCAGTATGGCATTGTCCGATGCACGCGGAAAATCTGTCGCAGCAGCCCCGCTAAAATCTCTGGTCTGCCACCTTTCAGCTGTGAGCGGCTCAAGAATATTATAGTAAAATGTAAGCAGCTCTTTCGTATTTTTGTCAGCCGCAATGTTCCCCTCGTAAATTGCATACAGTGTTTCATTCTGAGAAATGTGCTCTAACAAGTCCCTGTATTCCTTTGTGTCAGTGAGCGCCCACACTTTCTTCTGATAGTCAGAAATGCACAGCTCTTCATAACCTTGGAATTGTAAGGCTTGCAGCTTTTCGTATTCTTCTTTTGTTAAAGTTGTCTCTGCTGTCAAATTTGCTTCTGCTTTTCTCGGTTCAGCCGTTTTGCCTGCCGCAGAGGAGGCAAAGACCGCGGTCACGCCGAGAACCAATACTGCTGCCAGCAACGCTGCGGGCAATGATTTCTTTTTAATTTTCATAATTGCTGTAATCCTCTCTTCCATTGCATTCTTTCCTATTTTGAACAAAAACCCATTTCCAAGCGGCAAATATGTCATAACATTGCTGCGCTTTTCCTCCATCTGAATTAACATTTTGGCATACACAGATTTTGCGCTATCCCCAAAGCGGCGCACAACATGTTCGTCGCAGGAAATTTCCACATCCCGGTTAAAAAATACATACATGATCCACACCAGCGGGTTGAACCAGTGGATACAGAGTGCAAAAATGCAGACCAGCTTTGTGAGCGCGTCGCAGCGGCAAATATGAATGTACTCATGTGCCAAGATATACTGTAGCTGCTGCATGTTTTCCCAGTCCGTATCTTTGGGCATCAATATCACGGGACGCCAGATGCCGTAGGTCAGCGGCGTAGAAATCCTGTCGGATTGTCTGATCGAGATTATACGGCAGCAGTGCTTTGTAAGCCAGCGCTGCGCTGCCAGATTTTCTACAGGGACTGACGTCTGAAATTCAAATCGGCAGCGCAGATAAGACTGCGTGAAATATGTCATGCAGGCAAGCATTCCAACGCACCAGATAACAAGACGTACTGACACCGTATCATTCATAAATGCAGCCAGCTTTTCTGCCGTCGCCAAAAATATGACATGATTGTCAGTATTTAGAGCGTCACTTTTACTTTCAACAGCCTGAGCTGTGCTCTGTGCTGCCTGACTTGGATCTGTTTTGGTATAATTTATGACATGTGTGTCATTTTCTAAAATCAGTTTCGGATTCACTTCGTCTGCACGATCAATGTTCTCTAACGGTGCTTGATTCAAATTATTTTTCGGTGAATGCTCCGAAATCCCACTGTCTATGACGGTTCGATCAAGACTCCGCTCAATCCACGAATACACGCTAAGTTCCGACGGCACTGAAAACGGCACAATCAAACGAAATAACACAATTCCCCACAAAATAAGAAATGTATCCTTTGGCAGCCGGTTCATTGTCAGTGCGCGCAGAACCAGAACGATCAGAATCAAGACTGCACCGGAAAAGCTCATCTGCAAAATACTCATTTTCCCCCTCCTCTCTGAAATCAATACGTTCCAACGCTCAACTTTCCTCCTCGACAATCTGCCGCAGCCGCTCGATCTGTCCGGCTGTCAGCTTCTTCCTGCCAAGCAGCGCAGCAAACAGTTTGTCAGCAGAACCGTCATAAACCTTGTCAATCAGCTCATTGGTCTCTGCCTCCTGCACTTCCTCCTGCGAAACCAGCGCACGGCACATGAAATTTGGCTCGCTCCGCTCGATGGCCTCCTTTTTCATGCAGCGCTTAATCAAGGTATAGGTCGTGTTCTTATTCCAGCCAAGTTCTTTATTCAATACCTCCGCGACCCGCTTCGCAGGTACGACACCCTCTTTCCAGAGGACATTCATCACCTTCAATTCAGAATCAAACAATTTCGTCCTATCGTTCTCTCCGCCCATTCTTATACCTCCATCTCCTTCCAATCAATTGCTTCTAACTTCTGTTTCGATATGCATACTACCAAAGCAACAGGTACGCTCACAGCAATAAGACTGTAGTCGTCTATAATTAAAGACTACTACAGTCTTACACTTTTGTCAAGCACA
>CAJUII010000181.1:1617-3325 GCA_910586405.1 uncultured Lachnospiraceae bacterium | reverse complement strand
ACAGGATTTGGCGCTGTGCTGCAAAATCTGTGCGTGAAAATAGCAGAAAGATCAAGAGAAAATAGGAGAATAAAGATGAACAAAATAGGAATTATCGGAGCAATGGAGTTAGAGGTGGCGGAGTTAAAATCAAAGATGACGCTGAAAAATGTCGTGGACAAGGCTGGCATGAAGTTCCATGAAGGCGTGCTGAATGGAAAGGACGTTGTCATTGTCCAGTGCGGCATCGGAAAAGTCAATGCAGGCATCTGCGTGCAGCTTCTGGCGGATTTGTTTGCGGTGGATGCGGTGATCAACACAGGAGTTGCCGGTTCGCTTCGCGCGGAAATCAATATCGGCGATATAGTAGTCTCCACAGACGCCTGTGAACATGACATGGATGTCAGTCCGCTTGGCTATGAGCCGGGTATCATTCCACAGATGGAGACTTCATTTTTCAAGGCGGACAGAACGCTTGCAGAGGCGGCAATCGCGGTCTGCCGCGAGGTGAATCCTGAGATTGGCGTGTATGAGGGACGTGTTGCCAGCGGAGACCAGTTTATTTCCGACGGCGCAGTGAAGGACAGGCTGATTCGGCAGTTTGACGCTTCCTGTGCAGAGATGGAGGGCGCGGCAATCGCCCACGCAGCATTTTTGAACAAGCTGCCCTATGTGGTGCTTCGTGCGATTTCGGATAAGGCGGACGGCAGCGCACATATGGATTATCCAGAGTTTGAGCGCGCGGCAGCGGCACACTGCGCAAAGCTGGTGGAAAATCTTGTTGCACGGCTGTAGCCGGCGCCGTCAGTGCTGAGAGACTGTTATTTGGCGTGCTGTGAATCATTCCACAGCAGGCAGAATGCATCTCACAGCAAATGGGTTCATTCACTGCGCTGCAGCGCCGAAAACCATAATGAATGGCAGGCATGGTGCCTGACAAAAACAGATACAGGAAATCCCGTGTCTGGAAAATTTATGGAGGTATGTTTATGGCGATGGAAATCAATGGAAGCTATGGAAACGCGCAGATTAGTTACTTAGAGAGACGAAGAGAAGAACAGCCGCTGGAAAAAACAAGCGGGACAGCGCAGAGCAAGGAGGGGCAGAAGGAAGAAAAGACACCTGTGCAGGATGAATATATCAGCATGGAAAAATCAGGTGCAAAGCCCACCGGTCTGTACTGGCTTGGAGAGGATGAGAACGGCAACCGCAAAATCTTTTATGATGACCCGAAAAAGTCCAAATCAGCGGAGACAAAAGAGACTTCTGACAAAAAAGCGGATACCGAGGACAGTACGGCACCGGCGATCAAGCCGGACGAACCTCAAAAGGCGGAGGAGAAGTGTACAGGCGATACGGGAAAGGTTGACCGTGAAATCGAGCGCCTAAAGGAGAAAAAGAAACAGCTCGAACAGCAGATTCAGACCGCAGCCGGAGACGAGAAAAAGGTTCAGGAGCTGGAGAGGAAACTGGCGCAGGTAGAGAACGAACTGAGCCAGAAGGACAATGACACGTATCGGCGGAATAACACAGTTTTTTCATGAGACAGCGCATGATGGAAACACCGAGAAACAGCGGCAGCTTCGCGGCTGTTTTTTTGGTGCTGATTTTAATGACAGCGCATCACTTTTGTGGTAAAATATTCATGTTGATCAGACACAGTAAAGAGAAGAACGGCAAATACAATAGACGCTGCACAAGGGGAGAGAAACATGATAGATGGACATAT
>CAJUII010000181.1:0-1517 GCA_910586405.1 uncultured Lachnospiraceae bacterium | reverse complement strand
AATGAGAATGGTTGTGCTTTATTTTTCGGGAACTGGAAACTCAAAATTCATCGCAAGGCATTTTGCGAAAAAAATGGGTGCAGAATGCCATAGTATTGAAGAAAAAATAGATTTTAAGCAATTGTTTAATCTGGTCGATACAGTAGCGGTAGTATATCCTATTTATGGTTCTTGTGTGCCTCGAATTATGCGTGAGTTTGTAGCGTTATACATGGAGGAATTTCAAAAGAAAAAATTAATAATTTTCTGTACACAAATGGTATTTTCAGGAGACGGTGCAAAGGCTTTTGCAAGGCTGATACCTAATTGCGAAGAACATATCCTCTATGCAGAACATTTTAAAATGCCGAATAACATTTGCAATTTTCCCCTTTTCCCGATGATTCGGATCGGATTAGGAATCAAGCCAAGGAGAGCATTAAAACGCTTAGATACAGTTTGCAATAACATTAGAAATGGGGTTATAAAGAAACGAGGATGGAGTATTTTTTCTTCGCTTTTAGGAAAAACACAAAATGTCGGGTATCCTAAGATAGAAGAGAAAGCAAGGCATTCCTTTCGCGCAGATAATACTTGTACAAAATGTGGTTTATGCGTCAGAATTTGTCCAATGAACAACCTTGAAATTGTAAATGGTCAGGTCATTCAGAAGGACAACTGTACGATTTGCTATCGCTGCGTGAATGCCTGTCCGAAGCAGGCGGCAACAGTTTTTTTAAAAGCAAAACCGAAAAGACAATACAAAGGGTTTCAAAAGAACACTTGAAATTTGAGCTTTCTCCTGAAACGGGGAAACACAATTTGCTTTGGATGATCGGTGAAATTGGCGAAGTGATTGACATTGTCAAAAAATACGGAGACATAGAGCCAACGAATGATGTTGAATTGAGAAATCACCTTGTTGAAGAAATGGCGGATGTTCTGATGCATTACAATGATGTTATGCTGTGTTATGGAATATCTGCTGATGAACTCCAACAGGCATATACTGCAAAGTTTGAAAAAAGTATGACACGTTGGTAAATCTTAGTTGATCTATGAAAACTGTATTAAAGGTATGGTCTGACCGCTCTCTGTTCTATGCTGCTAAGATGTATACAGACCAGATCAAGCCCGGACAGAAATATAATGTGTTTAAAAAGTGTGTAAGCATTAGCATTCTCGACTTCGTACTGTTCGAAGGTGAGGACGAGTTTTACTCCTGTTTCCATATCCTAGAGGACACACGCCACTTCAAGTACACGGACAAGATGGAGTTCCATGTCATAGAACTGCCAAAGCTTCCTCCAGCGCTGCAAGAAAACAGCAGCCGTGTCGAGTTGTGGGCTAAATTTATTAATGCCGAAGAAACGGAGGAATTTAATATGATTGCTGAAAAAGACCCTTATATCAAAAGTGCTTATGACCAGTTACAGCGAATCAGCCAAGATGAACAAAAACGTTTGGAATACGAAGCAAGGGAGAAAGCTATCCTTGATTACAATCAGGGCATCTATGAAGCAGAACAGCGTGGTGAA
>CAJUII010000180.1 GCA_910586405.1 uncultured Lachnospiraceae bacterium | reverse complement strand
AGAGACGCACTGCGCATACAGCTTGAAAAGATATTAAATGAGGAAAAAGAGCAGATTGTGTATGAGTTTTCGACTGGCGCAGGCGCCGTTCACTGGCTGGAAACGCACCCCGGCGAGATCGACCTCTTGTTTCTCGATGTGGAGATGGCTGGGACAAACGGCATGGCGGCAGCAGAGGCAGTCCGCAGATTTGACACAGAACTGATGATTGTATTTGTGACTGGATATTCCGACTATGTCTTTGACGGGTACAAAGTCAATGCGCTGGATTACATCATCAAGCCCGCAAAACCAGAACGGCTCTCGGAAGTGCTCCGGCGCGTGCGCGCCCAGCTCGAAGCCAAGAAAAGCGAAATGTACGTTTTTAGAAATACAGACGGAAGCTTTCGCCTTCCCATTGCTGCAATCCACTATTTTTACAGCGACAGGAGAAAAGTTGTCCTCGTCTGTAACGAAAAGGAGTATTCGTTTTATGCCAAGCTGGACGAAGTCGAACGGCAGCTTTCGGGAAGCTTCGTGCGGATTCACCAGCGGTATCTGGTCAATCCAGGACAAGTCGTGCAGATCGGAGCAGCTTCTGTGGCAGTCGGCACTGCCAGCAGCCTCAGAACACTCCCCGTCAGCCGGGCACTGAAGGAGGAAGCGCTGAAAAAGCTTGCAAGGGCGATGCTCGTACAGTAAGGAACTGTTCAGAAATTACTCATGACAATTACTTGTCTAAATGTCCATCTGCGTCATCAGAAAATCTTGACATAGCCCGCTATGCCTGCGATTTTCTTCTTTGCAGCTGAGCATTTATACGGCGTACTTGTCACAAGTAATTTCATCACAGTTCCTAATATTGTTGTCAAGTTCGATCATTTCTGATATATTTATACTGGCGGTGGAAAAGACTGACCGCTCAGTATAGAGTTATGCACACAGCCGCATAAGGAAATATGCCGCTTCGCGGCTGCGGCTGGCGTTATAAGATCAGAATCCAGAAAGGAAGTGTATAGTATGCTGTCAGCAGTTCAACCGCAGCCTGAAATCACCACCCTGGAACAATATGAAAATTTTCCAGAAAACAGGCGATTAGAAGTCTTTGAAGGTGTTGTCTATGATATGGCAAGTCCATCGCAGGAGCATCAGACAATTCTGACAGAGCTGCTTGTTTCATTGCGTAACTATATCAGGGACAAAGGCGGAAATTGTTTTGTATTTCCTGCGCCATTTGACGTGAAATTAAATGACAATCCTCTCACGATTGTTCAGCCTGATCTTATGATTATTTGTGATAAGGACAAGCTAGACGGGAAGCGCTGTAACGGTGCGCCGGACTTTATTATCGAGATTGTTTCCCCTGGCAATCCTTCAGATGATTATATCCGAAAACTCTACTATTACAAAAATGCTGGTGTTCGTGAGTATTGGATTGTGGATCCCCGCCGCAAGATGGTGACGGTGAACTATTTTGAAGGGAACATGCTGAACATTCAGTATTCCTTTGATGCTGCAATCAAGGTCAACATCTATAAGGATTTGTTTATGAATTTCTCAGACATTACCAAGCTGTTAGACATTTAAGCACAGTCCTATACAGAAGTCATAAGCCCCGAAATATTTACACACAATACAAGAGGAACCACAATGAATAATCCTTATCGAATGGCATTACTCCTAACGCTGGGCATGCTTCCAGTGGCGGTATTCTATCAGGCGCTGTCCTGCCTGATTCAAGTAAAGCAGAAATGGCGGCACCGCTTTTTGCTTGCCACAGGCAGTTTTTTGCTGATTTTTATGGTGATATTTACAGGGGATTCGGTGAATTTTACATGCGCAATCCTGTTTTTCCTGTTCTGTATGTGGGTCGCGTGCAAGGGCACCAGACTCAAACGCGTGACAATCGGCCTCATGCTTGCAAGTACGATTTTAGCGCTCAATGGACTGTATGACAGTTGTATTACGAGCCTTCCGTACTTTGGCCTGGGATTGAATGACTTGTGGTATCTTCTGTTTCGTCTTGCTTCTACCCTGTTTTTGTATCTGTGCATCCGCCATAACAAGCCGGAATGCGACTTTGAATTAGCGCCGTCACTCTGGCGGCTGATTCTGCTGCTATGCATTCCGCCGCTGGGAATTGTGTTTTCACTGGTAATGTTTGCCCCATATGATAGGAGTGATGCTTTAATCCTATATACAGCCCTGTTTTTTGTGGCAATCTTTGCATTTGTGGGAATTATTCGGGCTGCGTTTGTACTCAACAGGCATCAGAAGCTTGAGCAGGAGAATGCGCTGGCGGCATATAATCAAAAGTACTATGAGACGATGGAGATACAGCAGTTTGAAATCCGCAGGTTAAAGCACGACCTCGCCAATCATCTGCAAATGATACAGTCCCTTCCGGCAGCAGAAAAAGACAGCTATATTCAACAGATGATTGAGAATCCCGTCTTTGAGAAAGTCCTCGTCTATTCTGGTGATGCCACAGTGAATGCCGTGTTGACCGCCAAGGAGCGCATGATGCGCCAGCATGGGATTTCGTTCTGCGCCAAAGTGGATATTCCCCATGAACTGCCCTTTGAAAAGCCTGATCTCTGCGCGCTGTTTGCCAATGCCCTCGACAATGCCGCCGAGGGGTGCGCGGCACTGGAGACTGGCAAACGACAGGTCGAGCTGACTGCGCGCGCCGCAAAAGGACTCCTCGCACTCGAGGTCAGAAATCCTTTCACAGAAAAGCAGGAGACAAGTGCTGTCCAGTTTTTAGACAGCCTGCCCAAGACGACAAAATCAGATACAGCGAAGCATGGTTTTGGACTGCGCAGCATACAGACAACCGTAAAAAAGTATGGGGGAACGATGGAGCTTCGGCAGGAAGATGGGTGGTTTTGCCTGTTCTGCTTTATACCTGAATAGATGACCTAAGGAACTGTTCTGAAATTACTCATGACAATTACTGGTCTAAATGTCCGTCTGCGTCATCAGAAAATCTTGACATAGCCCGCTATGCCTGCGATTTTCTTCTTTGTAGCTGAACATTTATACGGCGTACTTGTCACAAGTAATTTCTGAACAGTTCCTAAAGACCAGATTTTTCTCAATGATGCTGGGGTCAAAAGCCCTCGAAATAGAACCTTGAAAATTTAATATTTTACAATTTGGAAAAATTTGAAAAAAGTTGTTGACAAGTGAGAATTTGCGTGTTAAGATAAAACACGTCGCTGAGGAATACAGATAAAAACAAACAGCGAAAAAAAATTTTTGAAAAATGAAATAAAAAAGTGCTTGACAGATACGAAAAGCTATGATAAACTAACTAAGCTGTCGCAAACAAGACAAGAACCTTGACAAATAAACAGTAATGCAACCCTGAAAATTCTAAAAGAGAAA
>CAJUII010000179.1 GCA_910586405.1 uncultured Lachnospiraceae bacterium | reverse complement strand
AAGTATACTTTTCCGGATTTTTGGAAAACACAATACACAATTTAAAAGAAGGAGAAACAGAAATGAGAAAAAAAGTAATAAACATGGCAATCATGGCGGTAGCATCTGTCCCGTTGCTTATGGCGTGCGGCAATACGGCGGAACCAGCGGCGAACAATGCGGTTATCAGCACTGCCGTAGTCGAGAATACGCCCACTGAAGTCCCACAGGAGGAAACCGAATCCGTGTGTGCGCATGAATGGAAAGAAGCGACTTTTTCCGAGCCTAAGACCTGTACGGTATGCGGGGAAACGGAAGGGGAGCCAAAACAGACATATTTTGAGGAGCATGGTGCGCTGGTGAAGGATGCGCCGGTGGACTGTACGGTGGATATGGTCATTCGTGATCGGTATCATCCGGAGCAGCAGATGGTAACAGATGACACATGGCAGCAGCTTGACTGTTACAGTGAACCGGCAGAAGAGGACGGATATCTGCTTGTGCATCTTGAATTGCTTGGAACTTATCAGTGTTATTATGACAGCGCCAAGAATATTGAATATGGTGCTGGGAATTTAATGATGAATTGCTATGATTGGTATACAGGGCGCCAGTTTCCATACAAGGATTTAGAAGGGGATGATGCCGCAGAATATACTACTATGATAGATGTTGACGGTGTATCCTACGATGTGTCCTATACAATGGATTCCAAATGGGAATTTGGTGACTGGATTGCTGATGCAAGCGGAGATCAGTATATAGATTGCTTTGACTATCTTACATATATCTTCAAGATCCCCGAGGGCTACGACGGTCTCGTGTTTGCGGCAATTCCCTATCCCGAATACCATGAGGAGGATTGGGATTACGAGAATACTGATGAAGGCGAAAAATACGCCTTTGACGACGAATATGTAGAAGGTACCGTATTTTTCCGCTTCAACAAAGAGGGGCTGGCGCCGCTACGTCAGGCTGAGGAGGAGTCAGCTCCACAATGACAGTCCGCAGGATGTTATTTCCCTTGCAAAAAGGCTTTTTCTATACTATATACAAAAGGAGTAAGTAAGATGAATCAATTGGATTTCAGCATGAGAGGAAGGATTATTGAAAAATGCAGGGAGGCTGGGGAACTGGCTGACGCACTGTATCATGATGACAACAGACATGATGTTGTGCGTGAGCAGGCTTACAGCATTAAAAAACGGAGCAAGGTGATTGAAGAAAACTGCAGCGTGGAACGGTATCACCTTTATTTCAACGGAAAGGTTGGCGTAGGGAAGTCAACTGCTATCTGTTATCTGACCGGTCTGATTGACAAAAACTGTTTTGCAGGCGGGAATATTAATGATCTGCCGCTGCTTAAGACTGCCAGCGGCAGGACAACAGTATGTGAGACAAGGATACTGTATACGGAAGAACAAAGCAGGATTGTTATTACAAAGATGCCTGGGAATGCATTCGGGGAGTATGTGAAAGAATTTCGGGATAAAATATATGACCCGAAAGTGGAGGTGCCCACTGAAATCATTCGCCTGATCAGCAATATGTCAGGCTATCCTTATAAGAACGGTAAACTGCAAACGGAAGAAGCAGACATTTTAGGTTATTTGGAACAGTCAGGCGCGCAGAGCCTTGAATGCACGAAGGAAAATCTTTTGGACACAATCAGCCGGAATATCAATTACGACGGCAGGGAAAAGACGGAATTTGTGTTTTCAGAAGGAAGATTTGAAGACTGGCTGAAAAAATACATGCAGGAACTAAATGACGGAAAAATACCGGACGCACCATTTCCAGAGAAAATTTCAATCTGTGTCAACAGAAGGGATTTTGAAGCGGGTATTCCGGAATACATCTCTTCGATTGTAGATACGAGGGGCATTGACGGCAATTCAGATTCGATAAGGGAAGATATTACAGAATCTGTCATCAGGAAAGATGTAATTTCAATCATGTGTGAGGAGATAGCGTCCTTTGGCGCAAATGCACATAAGCAGTTAAGGCATTCCATTTCAAAAGGCGGGAATGACATATTGCTGCGGCTGTTTTTGCTGGGGCTGGGTAAAGCAAATGAAATAGAAAATGTGAACGGCGCCGTTGATTATGAGCAGGGAATTGAGAGTAAACGCAATGAAGCTATACAGAAGATGGAAGAGGGAAAGATTCCCATACTTGAGGGGCATATTGACTGCCGTAATGTCAGGTTAGGCATCAAATATACCAGCGACAATGAAATACTGAGTGTGGATGAGGCGGTCTGCCAACAGAAACGTGAGGGATTTTGGGAATGGCTGGAAACAGGGCTGAAAGAAATGTATTCAAAATATTTTGCGGAAACGGAAGAACTGCTCCATAGTTTGAAATGCTTGGAAAAAAAACAGGTTTCGGAGGAAATCATTTCCAAATGTGCAGAATACAGGGAGGCTGCGAAAAAATTCAACATCAAACAGGTGGATTTAGGGGAAGATTTTAAAGGGAAAATTACACAAGTGATGCGGCAGAGCCATGCAGGCGTTGTCAGGGGATGTGTCAACCGAAGCGGAAGCTATATCAGTCTTGACTTATATACAATAAGCATTTTGGCAGGCGGTGAAGAATTTGCCAAGAAATGTGATACAGGGAGAGACGTACTGCTTGCGAGGCTGGAGGAAATTTTTGATCCGGAGGACGAAATAGAGAAAATATATCTGGATACGGCGCGGCGTGAAATTAATAACAGTTATCGAAAATATTACAATGATAGCTGTGTGCACTATAAAAATTGTTTTTCTGTTTGCATAGGCGAAAACAGCATATGGGACAGGCTGAAAAGCTACTGGGGTGATGGTTGCGGCAGATATAAGGAACGTGTGATTGGAGAAATCATCGAGGAGCTGGAAAGACAGGACATTGCGGGAAAACTGGTCCAAAAGGACTTTAGCGCATATTACAAAGACGATATTGGTACAATTTTGGATGTTTCCTAAATTAAGGTTTTACGTCACTATGAACGGCTCCGCTCCGTGAATAGTAACTTTTTTATATGCAGGGGCATCAATTAGCAAAATATAAAAACTTGTGTGTCGTATTTAGAATGTGGTAAGATATGAAAGGAAAGGCGTGCAGGGTTTAACAACTCCGGACAAGAGGAAATTACAAAAACATAGCGGGGAAATGATGGAGCATTTGGGAGAAATCTTGAATGCTTTTTTCATAGTAAATATACAGCGTAACAGGCAGGAAGGAGAAAGAATTAGATTGCAGAAATTGAAATGAATAAAAAGAACTTTCCAAGCTGTGGCAGATTAAAAATGTCACAGCTTTTTTGCACAACATGATGGGCAAAAACCGCATAAGCGTTAGCTGATGCGGAGGGGAGTACAGAGGGCGCAAGCCCTTTGTGCAAGGGTACAGGGAATGCAATATCCCTGTGCAGGTCAAGGGCGGCAGCCATTGCCCAGAGAAGTGATGCTCCGCGT
>CAJUII010000178.1 GCA_910586405.1 uncultured Lachnospiraceae bacterium | reverse complement strand
GGAGGAAGGGCAGCGGTATGCCCTGAATGTATTGTCCGTGTATTTTAGCGTGAAGTATCCGAACGCTGAGAGCGCATCAGATATGAGCCAAGAGGATGCCGCGCTGATGGAGATCTATGAAAATCTGCTGCTGGGCGTTCTTCATGTATGGCTTGTTCAAAAGGGATATGGTGCGCACCAACAAGTAGTAGACGCTGTGCGCAGCGGGCAGCTCACAAAAAATATGGCAGACAGTGTGGGCGGCTGCAACGAAGGAAAGAATGAGCTCTGGATGCTGTTTCATTTTATCGGCAGCACAGCATACTTGAATTTCAGGCTCTCGGACATACTGCGCAATATTGTCAGGGCGTGCATTGCCTTCGATGCAAATGAGGCGCTGTTCTCGCTCAACTACGCATATATGGAGGAGAGCCAGAGCATCAAAGCCGCCGGCGCAGAGTATGACGAACTGTTTGGAATCGACCCGGAAACCTATATCCGCTGGGCGGCAGTTACAGAGAGCACACCCATTCTAAAGCGGCAGCTTGCGAAACATCCAGAGTGTTATCTCAGGGCGCTGAATACAAAGCAGTATCAAGCGGTGAGCAGGAGCTACAAGCATCAATACTGGCATGAATGTGATGCGGAGGGGGCAGTTTTGTTTTTAAAAGATTTGCTGAAACAGGAAAATCCCGCATTATACCAGCAGGTGATTGGCAGCAAGAAGCCCAATCATGAGCGGATGATCTCAGAGCTGGTGCCAAATGTAGTGCACGCAGATCTGGCAAAGGAGTATTTGAGGGGAAAATGTGCCGTATCAGCGCTGTATCCTTATGAATCGGAATATGTGGAGGGAATGCAATTTGGGTATCACCCATCAAATGCGCTGTACAAATACCAGAGACATTGCAATGATCAGGAGTTTATCAACCGATGCAAGGTTTTTCTGGTGATCGGCGGCTGCTGCTACATGAAGCTGGACAGGAGAACCGCAAACGGAGTGAAAGAGCTTTTTGCAGTGCTAGACGGCGAACAGCTCGACATGGTGCATCAGATTTCCGGGTTTTCCCTGCTCTATAAGGGCGGAGAGTACTACACAGGATGCGCAGCTTCGACAGTGCTGGAGGGGGCAGAGGAGGTATTTGCGGAATATCTGCGCACAAAAAGGCAGGAGACACTCGACGCTTTCTCACAGGCGGGGGCGGAGGGGCGGTATCTTGCGCTGCGCGTGCTGCAAAAGAATGCCGCTCAGAATAAACAGGAAATCCTTGGCTATGCGGGGGACAGTTCAAAGCTTGTGAAGGGCGCGCTGCTGGATATTCTCTATGAACAGACGGCATGGGCGGAGGATATCAAGATACTGTTGCAGGCCAAAAAAGCGGCGCAGCGGGAGACGGCGGTTCAAGTCCTGACCCATTGGCAGCAAAAGGGCGGCGGTTTTAATGATGTGCTGCTGCAGGCGATGGACAAGGAAAAGAACGCCAAGGTGCTGGCATTGATGCAGGCGGCATTAAATATAGAAGAAAGCGGTTCTGACAGCAAACCGCTCTCCGAACAAGAGCTTGTAGAGCAGGTGCACCGCGGCGGACGCAAGAGAAGTCTTGCGTGGGCGTATGCGACACCATTTTCCGCGGTGCATCAAACGACAGGGGAGGAGGCTTCCGAGGCGTATTTACAGGCGGTACTTTTGTGTTATGCACTTCAGGAGAAAGGCGGTGTCAACAAAAATGCAATACTGCTGGCAAAAGCGTTAAATACCGCCGAGCTTGCCCGCTATGTGAACGAGCTGTTTGACAAATGGATGGAGGCAGGTTCAGACGCCAGGAAACGCTGGGTGCTCTATGCGGCGTCCATTCACGGCGGAGAAGAAATCATTCAAAAGCTGCAGCATGCGCTTCAGGAGTGGCCGCAGATGGCGCGGGGAGCGATCGCAGCGGAGGCAGTGAAGGCGCTTGCGCTGAACCCGTCGCCGCGCGCATTGCTTTTGGTGGATAGCATCGCCAGAAAGTTTAAGTTCAGACAGATCAAAAACGCCGCAGGAGATGCGCTTGAATTTGCAGCCGCTGAGCTTGGCATCACGCGCGAAGAGCTCTCAGACCGCATTGTGCCCAATCTTGGCTTTGATGAGACAATGCAGCGGACTTTTGACTATGGAGAGCGCACCTTCAAGGTGATGATCACGCCCGCGCTCGATTTGGAGGTGTACGACCAGAGCGGAAAGAAATTAAAGAACCTGCCCGCGCCGGGAAAGAAGGACGATGAGACAAAGGCGGCAGCCGCGTACGACGCCTTTAAGCAGATGAAAAAGCAGTTGAAAACGACGGTCAGCAGCCAGAAGGCACGTCTGGAATACGCACTGTCCGCAAAGCGGGAATGGGGTGTGGAGGCTTGGACAAACCTGTTTGTCAAAAACCCGCTGATGCACCAGTTTGCGATCGGCTTGATCTGGGGCGTGTATGAGGGCAGCAAGCTGATACACAGCTTCCGCTATATGGAGGACGGTACTTTTAATACGCAGGACGAGGAGGAGTTCACATTGCCCGAACAGGCGCGCATCAGTCTTGTGCATCCAATCGAGCTTACAGATGAGGAAAAGGCGGCGTGGAGAGAGCAGCTTTCAGACTACGAGATCACGCAGCCAGTCAAACAGCTTGACAGGGAGATTTACAATGTGACGAAGGAGGAGGCAGACCACAGGAGTATGGTGAGATTTGGCGGCTGCATTGTCAATGACCGCGCCCTGAATGGGAAGCTGACCGGGCTTGGCTGGTATCATGGCTCTGTGCAGGACGGCGGTTTCTTTGACACGTATTACCGCGAAGATACCGAGCTTGGCATGGGGGTGGAGCTGCATTTTTCCGGCAACGCTATCGTTGGGTATTATGAGAAGGTGACACTGTATGATGCGAGATTTTACAAGGCAGGAACCGTAGAGCGCGGCAGCTATGTCTACGACGAGGCAGATCAAAAGAAGGCATACCGGCTCAAGGAGGTTCCGCCGCGATATTTTAGTGAGATAGTGTTACAGCTCTCGCAGGTCGCCGCATCGAGCGAGGAACAGGACGAGAATTGGAAAAAGAACGCGGAGCTTTTGCAATAAGGAACTGCGGTTTTTATTGAGCAGATATCAATGCTGCATAATGCGCGGCATTTTCCCGATTTGCATCGGCTTCCTTCGCAGTGACAGCCCGGATAATTTTGGCGGGATTGCCAAAGGCAAGGGTGTTGTCTGGAATATGCATTTTACCAGTGACAAGCGAGCCAGCGCCGATAATGCAGTTGCTGCCAATCACGGCGCCGCTCAGGACAATGCTGCCCATGCCAATGACCGTGTTGTCCCCGATGGTACATCCATGAACAATGGCATTGTGTCCAATGGTGACGCCAATGCCGATTTGAACGGGGAACGCTACGTCTGTGTGCAGGGTGGCATTGTCCTGTATGTTGCTGTTGTCCCCGATCGTGATGGTATTGGTGTCA
>CAJUII010000177.1 GCA_910586405.1 uncultured Lachnospiraceae bacterium | reverse complement strand
AATAAATATCAAAAATCGAAGAAAAAATTATCCAATGCCTCCAAGGATTCAACCCGCGCTTCTTTCAAAAATTGTAAGACGCTCCACGACAGAAAATTTATTGAATTAAGAAAAGCAGATTTACAGAATGTTGTAGATACATGTCCCTTGAAACATTCAAGTTTGGAACTAATCGTATCTCTTTTCAAGGGAATGTATTCCTATGCTCTTCAAAATGATATTATAGAAAAGGATTACTCGCAATTCGTAACCATAAACATACCTGACGATGATGAAAGTGGGGTTCCCTTCTCTCCTGATGCGCTTAATACGCTCTGGCAACACAGTGATCAGAAAGTTGTCGGCATGATATTATTGATGATTTACACCGGATTCCGAATCGCTGCCTTTCGAAACATCACGTACAATGAAGCAGAACAATATTTTCAAGGCGGTGTAAAAACTGCTGCCGGAAAAAACAGGATCGTTCCTCTGCATCCCGCCGTGCAGGGATTTGCCAAAACATTTGCCGACGATTATTGTTCTGGGAATAAGGTTTTCTCAGTTCAGGCATTCCGTAGCAGCTTTCATCAGACACTCGCCTCTCTGGGATTATCCCTGTCTGACGCAGGGACAAAACATACACCACACGACTGCCGACATACCTTCTCATGGCTCTGTGATAAATATAACGTTGATGATCTGTCAAAACACTTACTAATGGGCCATTCGCTAGGAAACGATGTTGAGAAATCCGTGTACGGTCATAGGACATTCGACGAGCTGCGCACTGAAATCGAAAAAATACAGATACCTGATACCAGATAATTTTGTCACTAATTTGTCGCTAACCGTTTCTTATCAAGTGATTTTACTCGTATTTCTTCACAACTCAAAAACAATCTCAAACCCTTGTAAATGCTGCGGTTCTCCACTATTTACAAGGATTTAAAAAAATCTGTTAGTTAAAGATTTTATTAAGACGATAGCATTTGACGCTGTCATGCTCCTCAGAAAAGCAGACAGCTATTTTTTAACATAAATTATTTTCGCTGGGTCGGGTGGCACCGTTCGCACAGCGCCAGCATTCCCTCGTCCTCATCAGAATCGCCAGCCGCCGCAGTATCTTTAGGCGAAATCCCCAGCCAGCTGCATAATTTCTCTACACCGCCTCTTTTGTCCGCCTCCCAAGAAACAATCTGAAGGCAGTTTTTTTCTATAAAATATCGTATCTTTGTTTTGTCAAGCGTCAGGCAGTTCATGACAGTCTCCGCTTGCTGTCTGTCCCATGGTCTGTGCTTCGGGCGTAATAAAGTAATTTTATACAGTGTATCCCGATGGCGGTAAGCCAGCACCCGAAAAGCAAACTTTTTCTCCAAAACTGACAGTGCTGTCACCCATGTATCTTCCAATTCATAAAAATATTCTCTAACATCAAGCCCCTCCTCTAACACTAGATGGGCTCCGCCTGCAAAAATACCACCCGCAAACAGATGACGGATTTTGCGGCAGCGCTTGACCGCCTTTTCATACGGCAGCGTCGTGGCAAAAAATAAAGGGACCGCCTCCCTTGCAAGCGCGTTTAATCCCGCCATTACGCCATCAGAAACCGCATCGCTCTCTGCCTCTGGCAGCAGGGTTCCCTCAATGTCCAAAAATACCGCTTTCGGACGACGCGGAATACGAAACAGCGGATACGGGCCAAACAGGATTTGATTCATAAAATCCGTTCTTCCGCCATATGCGAGGTAACATGAGCACTGTGTTCTGCTACATTCTGGAGGTGGAAAATTTTCGATTGACTCAAAGCTTGTATGTTGTCTCATAACCGAACTGATATTGCATGTGTGAAGCTTTCCATCTGCCTCCACAAAAAGCCGCCCCTGACACATTGCTGCATTGGCTGAAAGCAACATCAATTCCCGCTCAAAATATGGATCAATCTCCATAAGCGCTTCTAGCTCGTCCTGCGTGTATGCCCGCCGCAAGCCGTCCATTTTATTCACCCAGAGATATATTCCGTCCAGCCCGCGCTTGAGCTGCCGCAGTAAATCCAAGTTTTCCGGCACGCCAACACTGCCTGCACAGAGCTGAATGCCTTCCTCACGAAGCCGCTTGCACTTGGCAGCAAAATCTGACACGGTTGTCATTTCAGGGTGAAATGTGGCCCATAGACGCAGTTTCGCAAGCACTCCGCCTGCGCCGACATAACAATTCATAAAATCAGTGACCGAAAAACTCAGGTTTGTCTGTATCCCAACTGCATCGAGCTGTGCCAGTGTACTAAGCTGTGCCAGTCCTTCCCAGTACCACCGATGAATCATCGCCTCGCCATAAGGCACGACCATCAATGCTCCGATTTGCATTCTCTCCGCCTTCTCCTGAAAACTTCTGATAAAAGAAAACCACTGCTCTCTGTCTTTTTCAAGCGCCCTCGCCGACATAGGATGCTTGGAAAAGGGACAGTATGAACAGTGGTAATTGCAGCTTTTAAGGCTTCCGCGATACAGTATCATGTGCCTGTCCATGTATGACCTCCCATTCATTCATTGCTTGATCTACTGCTGGAGAAATAAGCTGCGGTCCAAGATAGTCAGAGACACCCAGCCCAGCCTCCGTCAGTGAAAGAAATCCGTTCTCCTCCAACACCGCGTATCCCTGCTCAATCCACGCACGCAGCAAGGAGAATGCATCGAGCACATCTTCGCCAAAAAGCTCCTGATACCGCTCCAGCTCCAGTCCGGGGCGAATCAGTAAATGTCGAATGACATAGCGCCTTTTGATCTCCTCCTCGGACAGGATTATTCCGTGGGTAATTTCCATAAAATCTGCTGTATTCTCATAGTCTTTCAGCCGCGCCAGACAGTCACTTCTAGTGATGGCATACGGACTGCAAAAATGCAGTTTCCCCAGATAACTTCTGCCGCCGCAGCCCAGTCCAATAGAAGTGCCAAAACCACATTCCGAGAAAGTGCGTGCGGTTGTCTGCCGCACAAAACGACGCATGGAATCCTGACGGTATCCATTTCCGCGCAGGAAACTGCTCGCCGCCTGATACTGCGCAAAGGCAGTCTCCGGTTCCAAAACAACCCCCTCACGCTCCATGCGCGCACCGTGCTTCACATACAGCGGATACAAAAATATTTCCTCCGGCTCAAACTGCAAAGCTTCTTTTAACGACTCCAGCAGACTTGCGGCTGTCTGCCCCGGAATCCCATAGATAAAGTCTACATTGACGCAGGGAAAGTTATAAGTTTTTATCAGCGCGAATGCCTCCCTAGCTTTTTCTGCATTATGCTGCCTGCCCAATACAGAAAGCTCTTTGTCTGAAAAACTCTGGATTCCCATGCTGATTCTCGATACGCCCGCCTGCTTTAACAATTCCAGTTTTTCTCTAGTTGTCTGATTCGGCGCTGTCTCCACCACCAAGCTGCGGTTTTCGCTGAACCGAAAATAGCATGTTACGATATGAAACATACGCTCAAGCTGCTGCGCCGTCAAATACAAGGGCGTCCCTCCGCCGATGACCAACTCGGAAAACTCCGTTCCAACAGACGTTAA
>CAJUII010000176.1 GCA_910586405.1 uncultured Lachnospiraceae bacterium | reverse complement strand
ACTGCCTGCAAGCACAAGATGACGAAGTTTCAGATGTGAGGATTTGTATTAGAAAGAAGTATGATAGAATATATATAGAATACCTTGTGATAGAAACTGAATCGTGCTAGAATATAGTGAAAGTGAAAATTGTTGTACGAATATGCTGCAGTGCGAAAGCGTGCAGCATACCATAGGGGAATTAGTATGAAGAGAAAGAAGTTGTTACAGGATATCTTAATTGTTGTATTTCTATTGATAGCAGTGGTCGTTTTATTCTGCTGGTTTACGGCAAAGAACAGTGTCCGAATGGAGGAGCAGAATAAAAGATATGCGTCAGATTCAGCGCGCCAGACCATGACGCGCATCAATGAGGAAATGAACAATGGACTGGCACTCATCACGACATATGCGTACTTTGTCGGTGAGGGGCTTAGTGCTCCAGTGATTGACAAACAACTTTTACAGGAAATAGAACATAATGCACTGTTTGATGCAGTGCTGTTTACAGATCCTTCCGGGATCAATCACACTTCCGACGGGCGCACTTCCGATGCGTCGGACAGGGACTATTATCAGAAGGGAATGCGCGGAGAAAGTGGGATTGCGGTCATTCTTGACTCCTTCTTTTTCAATGAGACGATGGTGAGCTTCTATGCGCCCGTCCGCTATCAGGGCGAGATTATCGGCGTGCTACGGGGTTCTTATCTGGCGGAGGAATATCTGAAAGACATGCTGACCACCAGCTATTTTGGCGAGGCTGCAGATGTGTATCTGTGCATGGAAAACGGCAGGGCGATTGCAAGCTCTGAAGGTGATATCTACGAGGAGGATTTAATAGATAAATTGGTGGAAACCAATGTGATTGACGCTCAGGCAGCCAGGGAGGCAAAGGGGATCTTTGTGCACGGCGGCGAGGGCTCGTTTATCTGCGAGCAGGGCTATAAGACCGACAATATCTGTGCGACACACCTCCTGGACCATGATTTTGTTCTGGTTCAGACCTTTCCAAAGAGCGTGACACAGCGTATGATTCGGGATGAAAATATTGTCGGCATCCAGTTGGAGGTGATGCTGGTTATCCTGTTTGCAATCTATATCGTCACACTGATTATCCGTGCTGGCAGGGAGAAGAAGCTGCTTGAGCGTGAAAACAGGGAGATGGGATATATCATCAAGGGTATTACCACCTTATTTGCCCGTTTTGCGATGGTCGATCTGGAGGCTGGCACCTATCAGTACCTTGCTGGAACGAGGGCTGAGGACAGTTCATTGGACACCTTTGGCCCATATGAAAATTTGACACAGTATTTGTGCTCTATCATCATTGATGAGGAGGACCGCAAGGAATTTGGCGACATGATTGACAGGGAAACACTTGTACAGGTGCTGACAGAGCAGAGTGATATGCGTTTTGAGCGTCATGTGCTGCGCGGCGGCCAGCCAGAGTGGGAGCACATGAATGTTATCTGTCTGGAGAGAAAGGACGGCAAGGCGGTTAAGGCGCTGATTATCCGTCAGAATATCACAGAGATCAAGGAGAAAGAGCTGGAGATACAGGAGCAGATGTTTTTGGCGAGCCGCAAAGAACGTCAGTATCAGCTTGCGATCATGTCGAACTCGATCTATACATTTGAGTTTAATCTGTCAAAGGATTTAATAGAGCAGGACATCCTGCGCACAGTGGACGGACAACAGATGTCCATGCTGGAACTGACTGGACTGAGTGCGCCATGCAGGGCTTCGGAGTGGTTTGAGCGCCGCAGGAAGTGTGTTGCGCAGGAGTCCGTTGAAGATTATAAGTCGATTGTAAACATAGACCATTTAAAGGAATGCTTTGAAGCCGGTGAGGCGGAGGTGAGCGTCGAGTATTGGGGCAAAGACCTGGACGATCAGGAGATTTGTGTGCGCCAGTCCTTCCTCATGACACAGGACGACAGAACGGGCGATATCGTGGTCATGGTGGTAAAAAAGGAGATTACGGAGAGCGTCAAGAAGCAGCGCGAGCAGACGCAGGCATTGCAGGATGCCTTGATGCAGGCGCAGCATGCCAATCGGGCAAAGACGACCTTCCTGTCAAATATGTCGCATGATATCCGCACGCCGATGAACGCTATCATTGGGTTTACAACCATTGCGGTGAGCCATATTGACAATAAGGACCAAGTGAGGGACTGCCTGCAGAAGGTGCTTTCCTCCAGCAACCACTTGCTCAGCCTGATCAATGATATTCTGGACATGAGCAGGATTGAGAGCGGCAAGGTGCAGATCAAGGAGCAGGAGTGCAATATTTCTGAATTGATGCACAATCTGGTCAACATTATTCAGCCACAGGTGAAGGCGAAGCAGCTTGAGCTGTTTATTGATACCTTTGAGATTGTCAATGAGGACGTGATCGCAGATGCGTTGAAGCTTAATCAGGTATTTATCAATCTCCTCAGCAATGCTGTGAAATATACACCGGCGGGAGGGAGCATCGCATTTCGAATCATGCAGAAAACAACCTTCCGTCATGGATACGGCGATTACATATTTATCATCAAAGATAATGGAATTGGTATGTCAGCGGAATTTGTCGAGCATATCTTTGAGCCGTTTGAGCGTGAATCTACAGTGACGCAGTCTGGGATTCAGGGAACGGGTCTTGGCATGGCGATCACGAGGAATATTGTGGAGATGATGGGCGGTACGATCAACGTCGAGAGTGAGGTCGGCAAGGGCAGCACCTTTACGGTAGAGATTTCGCTAAAGCTTCAGGACATTGAGAAGAATGCGGCGCAGATTCAGGAGCTTGATGGCTTGCGGGCGCTGGTGGTTGATGATGATTTCCATATCTGTGACAGTGTGAGCAAGATGCTCAAACAGATCGGTATGCGCTCTGAGTGGACAACATCCGGCAGGGAAGCGGCGTACCGTGCCCAGATGGCATATGAGGAGGGGGATGCCTTCCATACTTACATTATTGACTGGCAGATGCCCGAGACAAGCGGCGTGGAGACTGCCAGAAAGATTCGAAGCGTGGCAGGAAACGATGTGCCGATCATCATTTTGACGGCGTATGACTGGTCCGATATCGAGGAGGAGGCAAAAGCTGCGGGAGTGACGGCATTCTGTGCCAAGCCGCTCTTTATGTCCGACTTAAAATCCGCATTGCTTGCCGCAAATAATCTGCTTGATAAGGAAGATGAAGCCGCCGCGTGGACATTGGCGGATTTCAGTGGGAAACGTGTCCTGCTGGTGGAGGACATTGAGCTGAACCGAGAAATTGCACAGGTGATTTTGGAGGAGGCTGGATTTGTTGTAGAGTCAGCGCCTGACGGAACCGACGCTGTCGCGATGGTGGAGAAGGCTGAGGAAAATTATTATGATGTTGTATTGATGGATGTACAGATGCCTATTATGAACGGTTATGAGGCGACAAGGACGATTCGAAACATGCCGAGAAAGGATGTCAAGACGCTCCCGATTATAGCGATGACTGCAAATGCCTTGGAGGAGGATAAGGAGGCAGCATTGAAAAATGGTATGAATGCCCATATCTCCAAGCCGCTCAATATGGATATCTTTATCTCTGTGCTCAAGCAGTTTGTAAAATAATGCAGCGTGAGAAGTACGAAGTCACACACCGAAAAACGCCATAAACAGGCGTTTTTCATTATGATTTGA
>CAJUII010000175.1 GCA_910586405.1 uncultured Lachnospiraceae bacterium | reverse complement strand
CGGGGATTTTTTTCATTGATGACCGCATAGCGGTTTGGGTTAAAATCTTCCATGGACTTCCTTTCTGTGCAGCTATAAATATGCACAATGAATCTCATTATTTATCAGTTCTGGATGCAAGAACAAAGTGGACATGCCCACATCATTTCCTAGTAACGCGGTCTTTCCTATGAAAATCGAGTAGAGAAGTTTATCTTCCTCTACTCGCCGCGCGACCCGTGCGCCGCTTGAGCAGCTTATTTCCTCTGCACGGGTCTGTGCATAAAAAAAGCACGCAGAACGTGCCCATACAGAAAAACGGTTTTTTCCGGCACAGAGAGCCTGTGCAGAATCCTTCCGTTTTTATATCCCTAGTTTTGTTTAAAGACAGGATGGTCACGAACTGTCTTATGAAATTTTGTCTTGCCATACCATGCAGGCAGATTGCCTGTCCGCGAGATATTTTACCACATTAGAACTGCATTTGCAAGGGGAAAATTTATGACATCGTTCTCCCTTATCAATGAACATAGAGAAAAAATAACTGCCGGATTGGCGGCGGATCTCTTGTCGGGGAACCATTGCAGACTGGCTGGAATTAAGTTATAATATCTATATCTGATTGGGACAGGAGTGAGCGGCATGGGACGATACTTAAATCCAAACAATAACAAGTTTCAGAATTTTCTAAAGGAGAAATACGTTGTTGATAAATCGCGGCTTTTGAACAACATTTTAGAGAAGATGGAACAAAATAAGAAATTTCTCTGTTGCAGCCGTCCGCGCCGTTTTGGAAAGTCCGTCACGGCGCAGATGCTCGTGGCGTATTTCAGCAGGGGAGCGGATTCAAGCGCGCTTTTTGCGCAGTTAAAGTGTGTGAAGGATGAGACGTTTTTAAATAATCTGAATCAATGCGACACGATTTTTATGGATATTCAAGCGCAGTTTGTCAAGGCGAAAGATCAGGATGCAAATCCCATGAAAATGCTTCAGGAAAATGTGGTCAGAGAGCTGGAGAAGGCGTATTCGGGGTTGATTCAGGGTGATGAGAATTTGTCTGAGGCGCTGGCTGTGATCAACGCGGAGACGGGAAACGAGTTTGTGATTATTTTTGACGAGTGGGATTATCCGATTCGAGAGCTTGCTGAGCAAAGCAGGGAACGTCAGGATTATATTGAATTTCTGCGCATGATGTTTAAGAATGCCGACGCGCAGGATTATGTGCGTCTGGCATATTTGACGGGAATTTTGCCGATGGTTCGCGCGAAAGGGCAGTCTGCGGTGAACAATTTTGATGAATACACTATGATTGATGCAAGGGATTTGGGCGGTGATATTGGATTTGTCGAGGAGGAGGTGCGAGCGCTCTGCGAGAAAAGCGGTGTGTCCGCGGCCGAGATGAAATACTGGTATGACGGCTATGATCTGGGCGGCGTGGAGGTGTATAATCCGCTTTCTGTGGTGCGGGCAGTGGAGAGCGGAAAATTTCGTCAGTATTGGACGGAAACAGGTACTTATGAGGATATACGCAGTCTGATTGAATATGACTTTGACGGGCTGAGGGAAGCGGTGATTCAGATGCTCTCAGGGAACCGGATTTTTGTCAATGTGTATGGCTGCAAGAACGATATGTATACTTTCCGCGACAAAGACCAGGTTATCACAACATTGATTCATCTGGGTTACTTTGCATATGATGCCGACACACGGGAGGCTTATGTGCCGAACAAGGAGATTCGCGAAATATTTTACCGCTACATGGAAAATAACCAGAATGATTCGCTGTCAGCATTTTTGAACTACTCCAAGGAAGCGCTGGCGGCAGTGCTGGACGCGAAACAAGAGCGCGTTGCCAAGCTGGTGCAGAAGGTGCACGATGATTTTATCTCCAGTATCGAATACAATGATGAAAATTCACTGAGCTGTACCGTCATGATTGTGCTGCTGGCATCGTTTCTGTATTATCAGAAACCGATTCGCGAATATCCGTGCGGCAAAGGATTTGCCGATCTGGTCTATCTGCCGCTGCCGCAATGTCCGCAGAGACCCGTGATCATCATGGAGTTAAAATGGAACCACAGTGCCGCCACGGCGATCACGCAGATCAAAGAAAAGTGCTATCCTGATTCGCTGAAAGCGTATTACGGCGAAATATTGTTGGTGGGAATCAGTTATGAGAAAAAGACAAAAGAACATACTTGCGTGATTGAGCGGGTAGAGAGATCATGCAGACAGGGTGTTGACGAAAGGGAAAGGATGTAGGGAATGTACGACAAAAGAGCAGTAGAAATCATGACAGGGTGGCTTGGCCACAAGAATGAGCTGGGCAAAAAGCCGGCAAAAATCAAGGCGGCGGGCAGCTTTTCATACGAGGGGAACACGTATGTGATCTTGAAATTTAAGCCGGATTTGTTTGGAAAGTGGGAAGTCGGCGTGGTCGGCTTTGACGAGGAGGGCAATGAGTGCGGCCATACTTTCAGCGAGTTTGAGGAGTATGATGAGACGACGGCGAAAGACCAGTGCATCGCCATGATCGAGTACTTGAAGGAGTATTGGCGGGGGCGCTTTCTGTCAGAGCTCGAGAGACGCGGCATGACGGAGGAGGAGTATAACAGCTTGTCCGAGGAGGAGCGCAAGAAAAAGTGGGACGAGGCGGACGAGCAGAATGCCGTGCGTGTTGGTTCTGTATTATTAAAAGACGCCGAGATTGATTTTGATGCGCTGAGTGATGCGCTGATACAGGCGTTTGATGTGACGGACGAGAACTGTACGCGCGATGCGCAGACATTGGTATTTAGCTTGGAGAGCAATATGATTTCTGTCGCGCTGATGGATACGCCTGTCCCGGACGGCGAGGCGGAGTTTTATGCGGAGGGGAATTTTCTGTGGAGAGAGGCAGTGGAGACGACGAAGCAGCATCAGGCGCATCTGCTGGTGGCAGTGTTGAATCGTGAGGCAAACGCCATCGAGGCAGCCAGCTTTTTTACAGACACAGTGAACTTGTGCAGTATGGAGACGAAGGCGCTTGGCATCTACACGACGGGAACCGTTTATGAGCCGTCCTTCTACAACGAGTGGGCTGGAAAACTGAGAAACGGTGAGATGCCGCTTCCGCTGTGGGTGTATGTGGGGCTGGTCCGTGACGAAAATGGACTCAGCGGATACACTTATGGGCTGACTTTGTTTGGCAGGCTGGAACTGGAAATTATCGGCACCAGCCGTTCACACGAGGAACTCTATAATTTCCTCTACAATGTCTGCGAGGGAATCTTGTCGGAGGGCATGTATTTCCACGATGGCGAGACACTGAGCTTTACCTCTGACCAGCGCCTGACAATCACGAAGTCAAAGGCGGTCTATGTCGAGGGGGATAGCTTTAAGATTGAGTATTAATGATACAAATAGGGCTGTCAGAAAGTGATATTTATTTGGGCGGAGTATGTATTTAAAATTGATGTTGATATTTGGAAACGTTCGACGTATACTATCACTAAGTTTTTCTTACAAAATGGAGGAGAGGGGGAAAACATATGGCAACGCAAAGTATTTTAAAAAATATTACAATAACAGAAAAGGCAGCAGCAGAACTATTTATAGATGCTATGGAGAAGGCGGCTGAAGCGGCTGAAGCTTCACAGATACATTTGATCGAAGCTGAAGATTTAACAAAGGATGAATTAAAGAAATTT
>CAJUII010000174.1 GCA_910586405.1 uncultured Lachnospiraceae bacterium | reverse complement strand
GTTTAACACATAAAAAGGAGGTAACAGTTAATGAAAGCTAAAAAGGGGGAAAAAACTGTAAAGCAGAAATTTAGCTGGCAGCTAATGTACAAGCAGCGGTATCTGTTGTTGATGTCAGTGCCTTTTGTCGTATGGCTGATTGTATTCAAGTACATTCCGCTCTGGGGATGGACGATGGCATTTCAGGATGTTCGACCGAAAACATTTGCACTGCCTGTATGGCAGAGGGAATTTGTCGGCTTTGCCAATTTTTCCAAAGCGTTTACCGACAGGCTGTTCAAGCAGACATTAATCAATACGATTGGAACCAGTCTTTTGGGAATCCTGCTGGGAACCGTGATGGCAATTATATTCGCGCTGATGCTGAATGAAATCCGGTTTGTAAAATTTAAAAAAATGACACAGACCATTTCGTACCTGCCTCATTTTGTATCGTGGGTAGTTATTGCCAGCATTGCAAAAATGGTACTCAACGACGGTGGTATGCTGGATACCCTTTTAGACACCAGGTTAAAGCTTATGAGCACGAATACGACGATGTTCTGGTGGGTTGTCTGTCTGGTTAACGTGTGGAAGGAAGTGGGCTGGGATGCCATCGTGTATCTTTCTGCCATGGCGGGAATTGACCAGGGGCTGTACGAGGCTGCAAAAGTGGATGGCGCGGGACGTCTGAAACGGATCTGGCACATAACGCTGCCGGGTATCAGACCGACAATTATCGTGTTGCTGATTATGAGCATTGGAAGTACGCTGAATGTGGGAATGGAACGTCAGATGCTTTTGAGCAATGGTATTGTCCAGGATCATGCGATGGTGCTTTCGTGGTTTTCTTACATCAGGGGCATTGGAAACAGCAATTACGGTGTAGGAACGGCAATTGGCATGTTCCAGTCACTCGTAGGCATTCTTCTCCTGTTGGCGGCAAACGAGATTGCAGGATGGTTTGGCGAGAACAAACTGGTATAGAAAGGGGGGAGAAAATGTGAATGGTTCAAAAGTGAAAAGCCGGGATGATTTTTTAGACTGGATACTGCTGGTGGTGTTCGTTTTTCTGATAATCATTACATTATATCCATTTTTGAATGTCCTGGCAATATCCTTTAATGACCCGATTGACACGATGCGCAACATCAACATGATCATACCGAGACAGTTTACACTGAGCAACTATGTGTACATATTTAAGGAGAACAATCTTATTTTACCACTTCTCTTGTCAGTTGTAAGGACTGTGCTTGGTGCAGCGCTTGGTGTAATGTGTACGGCAATGCTTGCATATGTGCTGAGCAGAAGAGATTTTTATTTCAATAAAGTGTTCACGCTGCTGTTTGTCGTGACAATGTATGTCAGCGGCGGACTGATTCCCGAATACCTGCTGCTTATGAGGACCCTGAAGCTTGGAAATAACTTTTTGGTATATATTATTCCGGGGTTAATCTGGGTATATAATGTTATTCTTGTCCGTTCTTTTATAGAGGGACTTCCGATTGCTCTACAGGAAGCGGCAAGGGTGGACGGCGCAAATGATTTTATTATCTGGTGGAAGATTATTCTGCCTTTGTGCAAGCCGGTACTCGCAACTGTGGCATTGTTCGTGGCAGTGGGACAGTGGAATTCTTTCATGGACACTTATATCTATGCCAAGGAACTGCCGACTTTGCAGTATGTGCTGTATCAGATTATGGAGACAGCGACAATTAAGGTGGATCCGCATGCTGCAGAACAGGTAAAGAATGCAGTCTCACCACTCTCGGTACGCATGGCGATTACGATTGTAGCGACGGTTCCGATTATTGTTGTATATCCGTTCCTACAGAAATATTTTGTGGGCGGCATGACCGTTGGCGCGGTTAAAGATTGATATTGAATTATAAATTGAATGAAGGGAGAACAAGTATGAGAAAAAGAAAAATCAGCTCACTGCTGTTGGCAGTGATGATAACAGCAGGAATTCTGGGAGGATGCGGAGGCAAAAGTGACAGCAGTGTTTCCTCATCAAACAGTAGTACGGGAGGTGTATCACCATCAACGGATGCGGCAGACGTATCAGAAAATGCACCGGTAAATAATGGGGAAGTGGTTGAACTGACATTTTTTCATGCTGATGGCAATCAGGATGATCCTTGGACGGATCCCGTTGCACAGGCTATTACGGAGAAAACAGGTGTGAAATTGAAGACAACCTACCCAATCGGCGGCAACGATCAAAGTGAGGCAGTTGCCCTGATGATAGCGGAACAGAAATATCCTGACATCATTTTTGCCAAAGGATCGGCAAATAGTCTGATTGAAGCAGGGGCGTTAATTGATATGTCAGACCTGATTGACCAGTATGGTACAAATATTAAAAAACTTTATGGGGATGAGTTTGACAAATTGAGGCAGTCAGCAGATGACCCATCGATTTACCAGTTGTCAGCTTATGCAGTGGGCGGCGAGATCTTCAAGGATTCCGGTTCCGCTCAGATTCAGTGGGATGTAATGAAGGCAAATGATTATAAGGTTCCTGAGACGCTGGCAGAATTTGAGTCCATGATTAAAGATTATATTGCGGCAAACCCGAAGACAGATGATGGACTTGACAGAATCGGCATTACGTTGTCAACTGCCGATTGGCACTGGATGATCACACTTGGAAATCCAGCAGGCGCCATTGCGGACGGCGCTCCTGACAACGGACAGTGGATTGTGGACGAAAACAACCAGTCCATGTACAAATTCCGGTCAGAAAAGCAAAGGGAGTATTTCCGCTGGTTGTGCCGTATGTATAACGAGGGAATCTTGGATCCCGAATTTGCGACACAGACGCATGAAGATTATATTGCGAAGATTGCTTCTGGACGTGTGATTGCCCTATTTGATAAAGACTGGGATTATCAAGACGGCGAAAAAGTACTGAAAGCGGATGGAAAGCTTGGCGCTACATACTGCGGATTACCGCTGACAATGGATAAAGATACAAAATGTCCGGTTCTGATGTATCAGGGGCTTACGACTGGCATGGGAGTGGCAATATCATCTACCTGTTCAGACCCTGTAAAGGCAATCCAGTTTATAGATTTTCTCTGCTCAGATGAAGGACAGGTATTGAATAAGTGGGGGATTGAGGACGTAAATTATTTTCTAGATGAAAGCGGAAACCGCTACCGGACGGACGAGGAGATTGACGCATCCAATAATGATAAGGATTACAGCAAAAATACAGGTGTCGGTTTCCATAATTATCCTTTTCCGACTTATGGGGATGGTGTGGTTGACTCGACGGGGAGTACATACACGACAAAAAGTAAAACTTCTGTGATTGCTGAGTATAATGAGGAAGAAAAGGCAGCCGTGGAGAAGTGGGGCGTGGATCTTCTTGTAGACATATTTCCACAGGCAGATGAGTTTGAGATACCGCCGTATCCTCCTCTCTGGGCGATTGCAAAACCAGCGGAGTTCGACGAAATTTCAAACCAGCTTGATGAAGTAGCATGGTCCAAACTAATCGAGTGTGTCAGGGGAAGTGAAGCAGATTTTGACGACAATTATGATGCAATGCTCACAGAACTTGAAAAAACAGGAATGTCGGATGCCGAAGCAATGCTAAACGAAGTCATCGCAGAGAAAGTAGCCTTAGTTCAATAGGGGACGATAGGGATTGGCTGGACTTAAGAAAAAGCGGCAGACTGCGATTTGCCGCTTTTTCGGATGGATTATTCCGAGGCGTCAGATAAAAGCTGCTTGCGGTATTCTGCGGGACTGAAGCCAACGTATTTCTTGAACTTTTTGTGAAAGTAGTCAACATTTTTATAGCCTACCTGTTCTGAGACTTCATAGACCTTGATATTTTGATGTTCAAGGAGCTTTTTTGAATGTTCAATGCGTCTGTGGTCAACATAGGAGTTAAAGTTTTCTCCGATTGCCTTCGTGAAAAGTTTGCCGAGATAGGCACTGTTATATCCAAAGAG
>CAJUII010000173.1 GCA_910586405.1 uncultured Lachnospiraceae bacterium | reverse complement strand
ATTTCCCTTTGTAGGAAGTACTTCGCCCTTGTAGATCCAAACCTTTACGCCAAGCTTGCCATAGGTTGTATCTGCCTCTGCGAAACCATAATCTATATCTGCTCTAAGTGTCTGAAGAGGAATCGTACCCTCATTATAAAACTCTGTACGAGCCATATCTGCGCCACCAAGACGCCCTGAAACAGCGGCCTTGATACCCATTGCACCCGCCTTCATGGTTCTGCCCATGCAGGACTTCATCGCACGTCTGAAGGATACACGGTTCTCAAGCTGCTGTGCAATATTCTCTGCTACCAGCTGTGCATCTCTGTCCGGTCTCTTGATCTCCTTGATATCCACAAGCACATTCTTGCCTGTCAGCTTCTGGAGCTCCTTCTTTGTGATCTCGATCTCCGCGCCGCCCTTGCCGATCACGACACCCGGCTTTGCTGTATAGACAATTACCTTCACTCTGTCAGATGCTCTCTCAATCTCAATCTTAGAAACACCTGCGCTGAACAATTTCTTCTTTAAAAACTTTCTGATATTATAATCTTCTACTAAATAATCAGCATTTTCTTCCTCCTATCTCTCGTCAAGCACGATTGTAATGTGGCTCATTCTCTTCTCGATTCTATAAGCTCTGCCCTGTGCCCTTGGTCTTACTCGCTTCATTGTAGGTCCCTTATTTGCATAACACTCCGCAATATAAAGGTTCTCTGCGTTCATACCGTTGTTATTCTCAGCGTTAGCGATTGCTGACTCCAAAAGCTTCTTGATGATGCTGGAAGCATATCTCGGATTGTATGCCAAGATGCCCAAGGCGGACTGTACATCCTTTCCCCTGATCGCATCCAGTACAAAACATGCCTTCTGGACAGACACTCTAGCATAAGAAAGCTTTGCTGATGGTCTGGTCTCTCTATTTTCTGCATTTCTCTTTCTCTTATAATTTGATCTGCTATATTTCTCTGCCATGGTTGAACCTCCTTTCAACTAATCAATTATCTTACCTTTGATTTCTTTTCGTCCTTGCCATGTCCTCTGTAGGTTCTGGTTGCAACGAATTCACCAAGCTTGTGTCCAACCATATCTTCTGTTACATATACAGGCACATGTTTCCTTCCGTCATGAACTGCAATTGTGTGCCCCACAAAAGAGGGGAAAATTGTAGAACGACGTGACCATGTCTTAATTACTGTTTTACCGCCTGACGCATTCATAGCATCAACCTTCTTTAAAAGGCTGGCATCTGCGAAAGGACCCTTTTTTAATGACCTTGCCATTTGGGTAATTCCTCCTTAATCATCTATATACTGTTTCAGATGGGGAGGCGATTGTTTTATTTAATCGCCCTGCCATCCCTTCTTCTCACGATCAGCTTATTAGAAGCCTTCTTGCTCTTTCTCGTCTTGAGACCAAGCGCTGGCTTGCCCCAAGGTGTAGATGGACCTGGTCTACCGATACCAGTCTTACCTTCACCACCGCCATGTGGATGATCATTCGGGTTCATGACAGATCCGCGAACTGTCGGTCTGATGCCCATGTGGCGCTTACGTCCTGCCTTACCGATTTTGATAAGGTTGTGGTCCCCGTTGCCGACAACACCGATGGATGCTCTACAGACAATCGGAACCATTCTCATCTCGCCTGAAGGAAGTCTGAGTGTCGCATATTTTCCTTCCTTCGCCATAAGCTGTGCACTGTTGCCAGCCGAGCGCACAAGCTGTCCGCCCTTGCCTGGATACAGCTCAACATTGTGTACATTTGTACCAACAGGAATTTCTGAGAGCGGCAGGCAATTGCCTACTCTGATCTCCGCCTGTGGTCCGTTCATAACCTTCATGCCGTCTGTCAATCCTTCCGGCGCAAGGATATATGCCTTCTGTCCATCTTCATAGCAGATCAACGCGATGTTTGCTGATCTGTTCGGATCATACTCAATGCCGACAACCTTTGCTGAGATACCATCTTTATTTCTCTTAAAATCAATGATTCTATATTTCTGTCTGTTTCCACCACCATGGTGTCTCACAGTAATCTTACCTTGATTGTTCCGTCCAGCATGTTTCTTCTTGGATACACAAAGCGATTTCTCAGGAGTTGTCTTTGTGATTTCAGAGAAGTCTGAGCTGGTCATATTTCTTCTCGAAGGTGTATATGGGTTATATTTTTTAATTCCCATGATTGTTTCTCCTTTTCTATTTATTATCACACTTGATTGTGTATAGTCTAAACTCTTGCAGCCGTCTTAACAGGCATATTTTATAAGCCTGAGAAGATCTCAATATCCTTGCTGTCCTCTGTGAGCTGCACGATCGCCTTCTTGGTCTTGGAGGTTTTGCCATAGACCATTCCGCGTCTTTTCTTCTTGCCGTCAAGATTCATGGTGTTGACTCTTGCAACCTTTGTTCCCTCGAACATCTTCTCAACAGCTTCCTTAATCTGGGATTTATTTGCCTCTGTATGAACCAGAAATGTATATTTCTTGTCGCCCATGCCAGCCATACTCTTCTCTGTGATCACCGGTTTAAGGATCACGTCATAATATTTGATATCTGCCATTATGCGTACACCTCCTCAATCGTCTTAACAGCATCCTTAGTGAGAATCACTGTGCCGCCCTTCATCACATCATACACGTTGATTGTATTTGTCAAAGCTGTCTGCACATTTGGAAGATTCCTTGCTGACATGACAACCTTCTCATCATTGTCATTCAGCACGACATATGCCTTCGCAACCTTTAAATTGTCCATGACTGCCTTGAAATTCTTTGTCTTGATCTCGTCGAACTTAAGCTCATCAATCACAATCAGCTTGTTCTCCTGAACTCTGCTTGTGAGTGCAGACTTGAGTGCTGCTCTCTTCTCTTTCTTATTCATCTTAAATGAATAATCTCTTGGCACTGGCGCAAATACGACACCGCCGCCTTTCCACTGCGGAGCTCTTGTAGAACCCTGTCTTGCATGACCTGTTCCTTTCTGTCTCCACGGCTTTCTGCCACCGCCTGATACTTCAGAACGTGTTTTTGCCTTCTGAGTACCCTGACGTTTGTTTGCAAGCTGTTGAACGACTGCCATGTGTACGAGATGTTCGTTGACTTCTACACCGAATATATCATCGCTCAGGTCGATTGTCTCAACTTCCCTGCCTTCCATATTATAAACAGATACTTTTGCCATCTGTATGATCCTCCTTTCGTCCGCTCGATCCGCGAACCACTTTTTACGCATCTACTCTGGTAGTTTCTTTGAGTGTCACTAACGCTTTCTTAGGTCCCGGCACAGAGCCTTTCACCAAAAGCAGGTTCTTCTCAGCATCAACTCTCACAATCTCAAGATTCTGAACCGTCACTTTCACGCAACCCATATGTCCTGGCATCCCTTTGCCCTTGAACACGCGGCTCGGTGAAGAACATGCACCGTTGGAACCCTGATGACGGTGGAATTTAGAACCATGTGCCATCGGTCCTCTGTGCTGTCCGTGTCTCTTGATTGCACCCTGGAATCCTTTTCCTTTAGAAACAGCAGACGCATCAATTTTATCTCCGACTGCAAAGATATCTGCCTTGATCTCATTGCCCAATGCATACTCCTCTGCATTCTCAAACTTGAACTCTCTTAAAAATCTCTTGGAAGAAACACCAGCCTTCTCAAAGTGACCCTTGAGTGCCTTGTTCACACCATGTCTGTGAATGACTTCCTTCTTTCCGCCCTTGTCCTTGTTTACAATCTTGTCTTTCTTATCTACAAAGCCGACCTGAACTGCCTTGTAACCATCATTCTCCTCTGTCTTGATCTGTGTCACGACACACGGACCAGCCTGAAGTACGGTTACAGGAATCAGCGAACCGTCTTCGTTGAAGATTTGAGTCATTCCGACTTTTGTAGCCAATATCGCTTTCTTCATTTCCTTACCTCCGTTTGTTCTACAGCGGAGCGCTTTATACGCCGACCCCATGCCGCGAAGCGGCTAAATTCCTTATGTGGTCGTGTGCATCAATAACGCTCATACTAGTAGAAGGCCTATTTGTTTTTCATTTTGATATCAATATAAA
>CAJUII010000172.1 GCA_910586405.1 uncultured Lachnospiraceae bacterium | reverse complement strand
AATCTGATTTGAAATCATATGCCACTCTCCTTCTTATACATTATCCACAAAAAATGACTGATATGTTCTGTCCTTTTCCTCGTATTCTGTTATCATTTTAATACATTTATACAAATAAATCTATAGCTGACAACAACTTTTTTATGCATTTTTTAAAGTTACTGTCCATACAGCTTCACACTCACTGCGAAGTGCTTGAGAAAATGTATCACAGCCCGGTAAAAATTCATGCGTCAAGTGAATTTTGTATAGATTTTTACACGTTATTTCCTCCCTCTCTTTAGCTTTCGGCAATTTCAACCGAAATACATATCATAGCAGATACGAAAGTGCTGCTGAGTAAGCAGGAATGGAGGGTTGCTTATGGATATACCAGGTCTTTCAATGCGTATGGCTCAGACCAATCTTCTGAGTGATGTCGGCACAGCTATGCTGGCAAAATCTATGGATCAGGCAGAGACTGTCTCCGCTGCGATGACAGAGATGCTCGACGCTTCCGCGATGGAGCTTTCTGTCAATCCCGGCATCGGCGCCAATATTGACATCAGTGTGTAATGGAATACACACGTTACCAGGGACAGCCCTTCGGGGCTGTTTTTGTGTATTTACGGTTCTGCTTTCAAGCAAATCGCGTCCGTATTTATGACAATCTTCTGATTTTTTAACAGATTCCCGACTGCCCGCTTAAACTCATTCTTGCTCATGCCTGTCTCGCTGCGGATAATCTCTGGGGCCGCCTTGTCCGTGAACGGCAGCGCCCCGCCCCGGCTCTCCATCAGCTCGATGAGCTTCTGTGCGTCCTTCCCAATCTGTAGATATGCCTTCTCCCGTATGCTCAAATCCAGCTTGCCGTCCTCCTTGACGGCAGACACGCGCGCTGTCACAACATCGCCCACCTTGACTGAACCATACAGCTCCCTGCGTGGAATCAGCGCAGAAAAACGGTCATCCACCGCCACAAAAGCCCCCACCTCCTGCTGAATCTCATAGACCGTTCCGCGCACCGCATCATCCTTCTGATAGTCGCTGCCGCACTGTAGATAACGATATACTTTCATTGTAGCCGCAAGACGGCTGCTCTTGTCAACATAGAGTGCGACCAACACCTCGTCCCCCTCCTGAACCTTGGCGGTCTGCTCTTTATATGGAAGCAATACATCTTTCTCAAGCCCCCAGTTCAGAAATGCGCCAATCTTTGTCACCTGCGATACATGAAGCCTGCCAACCTCGCCCACGCTCAGCAGTGGCTTGTTGGTCGTCGCAATAATCCTGTCCTTTGAATCCTTGTACAAAAACACCTCAACGCGATCGCCAACGCAGCTCCCCTGCGGCACCTGCTTCTTTGGCAGCAGCACTCTGTCTTCGATCGCAGCATTGATCTCCTCTCCCAGATACACGCCGAAATCGAGTTCCTTCACGATAAACAGCGATTGCTTTTTCCCTAATTCAAACATTCTATCCAAACCTCCACATTCTACACATCCTCAACATCCTCCTGTCTCCTGCTCAGCCTGCGGAAAATCAGCAAAAGCTGCAGTACCGCCGCGATCGCAAGCACAAACTCCGCGACAAACTGCGCGTAGGCAAGCCCGTACAGCGGAAACAGATAATTCAACAAATACAACGCCGGAATTTCCAGCACAATCTTCCTCATGATAGCAAACACAAGTGCATTCTTTCCGAAACCAAGCGCCTGAAAAACACCGACTGCAAGAAAATCCATACACAAGAATGGCAGTCCAAGGCAGAATCCTCTCATAAATCGGATTCCATACGCTATGATGGACGGATTCTCCATAAAAAACCGCACCACGCCTTCTGCGTCAACAAAGAAAAACAACGCCGCTGCCGTGATAAATCCAATGCTGATCTCCCCTGCAAACACGATTGCAGACTTCATTCTCTTTTGGTTTCCACTCGCGTAATTGTAGCTCACCAACGGCATAATTCCCTGTGAGACTCCCATACAGACATACATCGGCACCATGTAAATCTTCTGCGTGATGCCCATCGCCGCAACCGCATCTGCGCCAAAGGCAGATGTAAAATTGTTCAGTATCGTCATTCCTGTCACATTCAGCAAGTTCTGTATCGAAGCCGGAATGCCCACACCGCACACGCCAAGCACAATTGCCCCCTTCAAGCAAAACTGTGATGGGCGAAGGCAGACACACGTGCTGTTTCTCTTGATATAGATTAGTATAAAAAAGTACGTACAAGCCACACAGTTTGAGATAAACGTGGCAAGTCCTGCACCTGCCGCACCCATATCAAACCCCCACGGCAGGATAAAAATAGGGTCCAGCACAATGTTTAGCAAGCATCCGCTCATCGTTCCGGCACTCGCGTGAAAAGCAGCGCCCTCCGAGCGGACCATGTACGCCAAAACCACATTTAAAATTGCGGGCACTGCCCCACACGAGACGGTCCATCGCAGATACGCAGATGTCGCCTGCAAAGTCACCTCATCTGCCCCCAAAAGCACCAGAAGCGGCGCTTTCCCCACTGTGCACAACAGAGAAAAAAGAACTCCGCACACCAGTGCACAGTAAAAGCCAAAGGCAGAGCTTCGATGAACTGTGTCGAGATCTTTGCGGCCGAGCGCCCGGCTCATCATGCTCGAACTACCCACGCCAAACAGGTTATTGACTGCATTGAAAGCGAGCAGCACAGGTCCCGCGAGCGTCACTGCTGCATTCTGCACAGGGTCATTTAACATCCCGACAAAGTATGTGTCTGCCAGATTGTAGAGCACCATCACCAATGAGCTGATAATCGTAGGCACACAAAGTGACACAACTGCCTTTGGTATTGGTACAGTTTCAAAAAGCGCTGTTCTCTTGTCTGATTTACCAACTGTCATATCAATCCTACCTCTCCGAAACTATGTTTCCCTGATCTGTATGTGCCGTTTTCCCCAGATACCACACTGCTGCTGCACTCACCACCACCGCACTGACAGCAAAGATACCCGTCTGACAAAATACTGGCAGAAATCCCATCACAAACGACAGGGAATTGTACAGCAAATGCATAAAAATACACGGAATCACGGACCTGCACTTGACAGCCACATAGCCGAGTGCCGCACCGACAGGGAGCACATAGAGGCCCTGTACCCAGTTTGCGTGAAAAATACCAAACAGCACTGCCTGAATCAGAATCACGACTGGCGTCGAAAAAAATCGTTGCAGATTCTTTAGAATCAGCCCTCTCATTATGCACTCTTCATTGACAGGCGCCAAGATCACCGCCGCAATCACCGCAAGCAACTGACTCCCGCCAAGCGCCGAATCCATCATGTCATTATAGTTTTCCATCGTTTCAGGACTAGCCACAGCGATCACCGCCGCAATCAGCAGTGCCAGATAATACAGCCCGCAGCAGCCTATCACAATCATCGCAAAGGTCCTTATGCGCAGCACATTTTCCCTGAAATACTGCTTGTCCTGTGCCGTGCGCCGCCTGCCCCATATCATCCAGTACGCTGACACCGAGAAAATAGATGACACGAAGGTGGACACGACCGTCAGCATTGTCATAAAGCCGCCGTCCATGACGATCCCGACCGCAGCGCGCTTCGCATCCAGCACATCCATCCCTTGCAGCATACATGCCGTCAGCGCTGCTGCGATCCCCACAAAACTCACCAGAAGCTGCAATAGAAAAAACAACCCCATTATCTCTAAACTTACAAGAATCCCTTCCACAAATTTTTTGCCGATTCCATCTTTCTCACAATACGCCATCTCTTACCTCCATGCTGCCACAATCTGCCAATCTCACTCCCTATACCGTAACACGCCAGTCGGATTCTGTCAAACCCTGATCTGCGGTTCTTTCTTAATAATATATGTAGTATGCCACGATTTGACTTTTTGAACACAACACAGACCGGGCAGAGGGATACTGTGATCCCCTGCCCGGCTTTTTAATGCGAACCGATCTGCCGTCTCCCTGTAAATTCCAGCATTTCATCCACAATCGCATTCATTGTATTTACATTTTCCAGAATTTTTTCTGTGTACTGCGTGCACAGCGCAAATCCGTCCATCTCGGGCAGCATGATATCCAGCAGAACAAGGTCATACTGCCCCTCTACAATCCGCTCATATCCTGCTGCGCCATCCTTGGCACAAGACACCTGAAATTCATCTTCCTTCTGCGATGTCAGATAGTCTGTGAGAATCTCACAAATCTGCCAATCGTCCTCAATCAATAAAATCCGGTATGTCATACAATTCCTCCT
>CAJUII010000171.1 GCA_910586405.1 uncultured Lachnospiraceae bacterium | reverse complement strand
GATAATAAAACAAACCACTGATGTAAAGCGTTTTACACCAAGTGGTTCATTTTGAAAGGTAAGTGGTTATTCCCTATACATTGTCAGGGACATTGCTGATAACTTTTTGATTGATTCGTATCATAAAAAGGGTCGATACGCACAGCGACATCACCTCCGCGATAGGAAATGCCCACCACACCGCATGAAGACCGCCAAGCTTTGACAGGAGAAATGCCACCGGCAGCAATACCACAAGCTGTCTGGCAACAGAGACCACAAGGCTGTATACCCCATTTCCGAGTGCCTGAAAGACAGAGCCTGCAATAATACAAAACCATGCAACCAAAAAATGTACCCCAATAATGTGCAGTGCCGGCACGCCGATCGCAAGCATTTCATCAGATGCCTCAAACATGCCAAGCAGCACTTCGGGAACAGTCTCAAAGACAACAAATCCAACAAACAACAACATAAACGCATACACAAGACTGCATTTGATCGCTTTGACCAAGCGGCTCCGCTTCCCTGCTCCATAATTGTATGCCACAATCGGAATCAACCCATTGTTCAGCCCAAACACAGGCATAAAGAAAAAGCTTTGTAGTTTGAAATATACACCGAACACAGCCGTCGCTGTGGATGAAAAAGTAATCAGAATCATATTCATTCCATACGTCATGACAGACCCGATCGCCTGCATGATTATGGACGGCACACCGACCTTATAGATATTGGCAATCGTCTTTCCATCTGGCCGAAAGCCTTTGACTGAAAGCGTAATCTCCTTATTCTTCGAAATATTAAAAAGAAGTCCCAGCGTTCCGCCTACAATCTGTCCGATAACTGTCGCAACGGCAGCACCCGCCACACCGAGCTTTGGCATCCCGCAAAGGCCAAATATCAGTATCGGGTCCAAAATAATATTCATCACAGCGCCGACTGCCTGTGTGATCATAGAATACATTGTCTTTCCAGTGGACTGCAAAAGCTTCTCAAAAATCAGCTGTGCATACAGACCAAAAGAACACACGCATACGATTGTTAGATATTGTATTCCAAGCGACATAATCTCCGGGTCCGCATCCTTAACCTGGCTTGCATAAAAGGGACGGACACCCACAATTCCCACGATCACAAACGCAATATAACTTAGGACTGCCAAAAAGATACCATTCATGGCAGTCTTGCTCACCTGGTTCAAATCCTTCTCGCCAAGCTGCTTGGAGAGCAGCGAATTGACGCCCACACCAGTTCCTGTGCCAAGCGCAATCAGAAGCGTCTGGATTGGGAATGCAAGTGACACTGCTGTCAGCGCATTCTCACTCAGCTTTGCCACAAATATACTGTCCACAATGTTATAAAGCGCCTGCACCAGCATGGACACCATCATTGGCAGAGACATATTTAGCAGCAGCTTGTTAACTGGCATGACCCCCATTTTATTTTCCTGCATTTTTGCACTTACTTCACTACGCATTTGTATACCTCCCTTTTCATTTGCAGAGCTTATCAAAATCAATCGAGTAGGGAAGATTTTGCATCCCTACTCGTCTAAATCAATTTATCCTATAACAAAACTATATTCTCGTATCCACAAAGATCGTATAGATTGCCTTGATGGCAGTCTCAAAATCCTCATTAGCCACACCGATGATAACATTTTGCTCACTTGATCCCTGATCGATCATTCTGACATTCACATTTGCATGCGCCAGTGCTGCGAAGATTCTTCCAACTGTACCGCGCTGTGATTTCATGCAGCGTCCCACGACAGCAATCAGCGCAAGATCTGACTGAATATCGACATTATCCGGGCTTACTGCCTTATTGATGCCCGACAGAATATTCTGTTCCTTGTCAACAAACTCGGATTGATGAACCATGACATTCAGTGTATCAATGCCAGAAGGCATATGCTCAAAAGAAATGTCATACTCCTCAAACACCTGGAGCACCTTTCTCCCAAAGCCAACCTCCGCATTCATCATATCCTTCTCAATATTGATGGATGCAAAGCCTTTCTTGCCGGCAATCCCTGTGATCGTATATTTCGCCTTTTTACAGGTATGTCCTACAATCCAAGTACCCTCGTCCTCCGGCTTGTTGGTGTTGCGGATATTGATGGGGATACCTTCCTTTCGCACCGGAAAAATAGCGTCCTCATGCAGTACGTTGAAGCCCATATAGGAAAGCTCTCTTAGCTCGCCGTACGTGATGATATCGATTCCCTTTGGATTCTCGATAATACGGGGATCTGCTATCAATATTCCCGACACATCCGTCCAGTTCTCATACACATCTGCCTGGATTGCCTTCGCCACGATTGACCCTGTAATATCCGAGCCGCCCCGCGAAAATGTCACTACCGTCCCGTCTTCCTTTGCGCCGTAAAATCCTGGAATCACAGCCCGTTCTACATTCTCCAGCCTCTTTGACAGGATCTTCTGTGTCAGCTCTGCATCAAATACGCCTGCTTCGTTAAAGCGAATCGCCTCCGCAGGGTCCACAAACTCATAGCCAAGATAGTTTGCCATGATAATACCATTTAAGTACTCACCACGACTGGCAGCATAGTTGGGGCCTGCTTTGCGCTTAAAATCATCAATGATCTTATCAAACTCTCCTGAAAGATTCAAATCAAGCTTCAGTCCATCGATAATTTCCTGATATCGTTTCTCAATCTGTGCCATTTCCGCATTAAAATTATGGTCCTTCTCAGCAAGCTCATAACATGCATAAAGCATATCTGTAACCTTCGTATCGCTGTCATATCTCTTTCCGGGCGCTGATGGAACGACGAACTTTCTGTCATCATCTGAATGGATGATATTTCCAACCTTCACAAACTGCTCTGCGCTTGCCAGTGAACTTCCGCCAAATTTAACTACCTTTTTCATCCCACATATTCCTTTCCGGTGCTTCCTGTTATTAATCTACTCTGATCATCGACAAAATGTTACCAAATTTTGCAGCCTTCTCTCTGTATGATGCTTCTGTCATCTCCTCTGTGATAAATCCACACTCACCGTCAGCCACACCTTTCAACATCTCCACTTCGCCAAACACATCTTGAATCTGCGCTTCATCTGTCACCGGCACACGCACAAAGAATCTGCGAACCGCGCCGTCAATCGGAGAAATCTCAAGCTTTTCGTCATTCCACTTAATATTCAAATGCTTCCCTGGATGTCTGGCACAATCAAGGACATCTGCCACGACTGCACTCGCCGTCGCAAGCTTACCTGCACCCTTTCCGTAATACATCGTCTCTCCACCCATATTTGCATTGACCAGAATCGCATTAAATACACCCTTCACAGCATAGAGTGGATTTTCTGGCTTTACCACAAAAGGCGCCACCAATGCATAATGCTTGTCACCCTTTTTCACACTCTTTGCAAAGAGTTTAATCGTGGCACCCATTTTCTTCGCATATGCAAAGTCCACAGACGTGATCGCGGTGATTCCCTCTGTCGTGATATCGGTAAAGTCAACCTTCTTGCCATATGCCAGCGATGTGAGAATCGAGATCTTGCGGCATGCGTCCAAGCCCAAAACATCCGCATCTGGATTTTTCTCTGCATACCCTTTCTCCTGCGCCCTTGCCAGCACTGTCTCAAACGCAAGTCCTTCAGTCTCCATCTTGGTCAATATATAATTGGTCGTACCATTTAGAATGCCCGTGATTGAGAGAATCTCCTCCTGCGCGAGAGAAGTCCTGAGCGGCCGAATGATGGGGATTCCCCCGCCGACGCTCGCCTCAAACAGATAACTACAGTCATGCGCTTTTGCAATCTTTATCAGCTCTGGTCCATGCTTTTCCACAAGCTCCTTGTTGGAAGTACACACACTCTTACCGCACGATAATGCACGCTTTGTAAACTCATATGCTGGGTGTTCACCGCCCATTGTCTCACAGACAACAGAAACTTCCGTATCATTGAGAATCTGGTCAATATCGTGAACCAGCACCTCCTGTACAGGATCTCCCTCAAACTCCCTCAGATCAAGCACATACTGAACCTGTATCTCATCGCCAAGTTTATTCGAAATCACATCCCTGTTCTTTTTAAGCACCTCATACACACCGCTTCCGACTGTCCCATATCCCAATATTGCTACCTTTGTCATTTCCTTGACCTCCTGTGTCTAACTTTTCTAATTTCCGCATATTACAAAAACCGCTAAAAGCATTGATCTTTCAAGCTTTCAAGCGGTTTTTCGTTCATGAGACATCGGGGACTCGAACCCCGGACAACTTGATTAAAAGTCAAGTGCTCTA
>CAJUII010000170.1 GCA_910586405.1 uncultured Lachnospiraceae bacterium | reverse complement strand
TATATAAGGGTTGTAAAGAGGATTGAAGGAGTATCTCTTTACTGATATTAGTATATCAACTGTAGATCTAAAAATCAATAAATTTATTGAAATAAAACTCACAAACAATATTTAACAGTTTTAGGCAGTGTATCCAAAGTTAACATACTATGTAAATAAAAAAACTTGTATAAAAAAGTGCATTTGTGCAAATCATATTGGTGTAGCATGAAAAAGATGCTTGAGACATACAAAAAATGCAAACGCAGATGTATGTCCAAAAAAATGGGGTACATGCCCAAAAATTGGAGGTTAGCATTATGGCTGGAACAAACAACAATTACGAGCAGAACAAGACAAATAACAATTCACAGAATTCTCAGAACGCTCAGAATTCTCAGAACAGCACAAACAACAGCACAAACAGCAGCTCAGACAACAATCAGAAGAACTGCAAGAACAACAACAACAAATAATCTGTGCTGGAACAGGATAAGGCAAGGCTTGTTAATCAGGCTTTGCCTTTTTCTTTGTATTTTTGAACCAAATTCATGCGATAAATTCATGCGTCAAATGTTCATTTGTCCGATTTTATTTGACAGATGCAGATAATGAATATAATATAATAAAAGAAAACATTGACGAAGGGACTGTTTGCGAACAGCGCCTAAGAAAACAGATACCGGAGAAAAAGGATGAAAACATATGAATTAATAGCGCCCTGCCATTTTGGTTTGGAGTCCGTATTGAAGCGGGAGATCACAGATCTTGGATATGATGTGTCGCAGGTGGAGGATGGCAGAGTGACGTTCATCGGAGATGATGAGGCAGTATGCCGAGCCAATATAGGACTTAGGAGTGCAGAGAGGATTCTCATCAAGGTGGGCAGCTTTCGGGCAGAGACATTTGACGAGCTTTTTGAAAATACCAAACAAATTTCGTGGGAGGAGTTCATACCCGTCGATGGAAAATTCTGGGTAGCTAAAGCTGCGAGCATTAAGAGCAAACTGTTCTCGCCGTCAGATATCCAGTCCATTATGAAAAAGGCAATGGTAGAACGCCTCAAGGAAGTGTATCATGTAAGTTGGTTTGAGGAGGCGGGACAATCCTTTCCGGTGCGGGTATTTCTGATGAAGGACCAGGTAACAGTAGGACTTGACACGACAGGCGAATCTCTGCACAAGAGGGGATACCGGAAATTTACGGCAAAAGCGCCGATCGCGGAGAACCTTGCAGCGGCGCTCATTATGCTGACGCCGTGGAAGCATGACAGGATTCTTGTGGACCCTTTCTGTGGAAGCGGAACGATACTAATCGAGGCAGCGCTGATGGCTGCGAACATCGCGCCTGGCATGAAGCGCGGTTTTACTGCGCAGCGGTGGGCACATCTCATAGACAAAAAGGTGTGGGACGACAGCTATGAGGAGGCGCGGGAGATGGTGGACTTATCAGTCGGTGTCGAGATTGAAGGCAGCGACATTGACCCGCAGATGATACACATAGCACAGCAGAATGCGCGGCTTGCAGGTGTAGATCACCTGATAAAATTCGAGGAGAAGGACGTGGGCAGACTAGCACATAAGGGAAGATATGGATTTATCATAACGAATCCGCCCTATGGAGAACGGCTGGAGGACAAAGCCGCAATCCCGCCTTTGTACAGAAAGCTTGGCGAGCGGTTTAAAAGTCTGGATACATGGTCCCTCTATATGATCACGTCCTATGAGGGCGCACAGCAGGATATTGGGAGGAGGGCGGACAAAAACAGGAAAATATATAATGGTATGATGAAAACCTATTATTATCAGTTCATGGGACCGCGTCCGCCGAGAGATGAAACAGGTATGAAGAAGAATGCAGACAGAAAATAACGAAACGCATGTGCTAAATACAAATGAGGCAAAGGACACTGAGCGGAATAGGGACATTGCACTTACGCGGGCGGAGGCAGAACAGATTCTATCGGGAAAAAGAGATTGGATCTATCGCTGTGCGGTGATTGCTTCTGCCGTCTTTGCGGTCATATCGATTATCATGATGGCGGCATTCAAACAACATGAGGAGTTCTTTGACGCGAGCAGTCGTATCGGCATTTTGGTGGAGCGCGTAAATGCACAGGAACAGAGTGTTTCAGCACCCAAAAGGAATGTGCGGACCACGTTTCGGGATGAGAACCAGTCAAGACTTGTACTCCCGCTGAGAGAGCCAATCGCTGACAGTGCAGTCACGATACGGGAAGAATTTACACAAAATAAATATGTCATAACGCTGTCAGGATACTCAAAGTATATGCCAAACGGTGTGGAACTGGTGAGCGACTCGACAATGATGGAAGCGGTAGGTGTTTACAGGCAGAACGAGGATGTCGTTGTGGAGGTCTACTGTGTTGAACAGTATGATTACGAGCTGGTGACAGACGATAGCACACTGACTGTAAACTTTCAGGAGGTTGGCGAACAGTATGCTGCCAGCGCCGTGATCTGGCTCCCATATGAGGACAGGAACCGCCTGGCGCTGCCAGAATGGCGGCAGCGTCTGGAGAAGATGGCGGAGCGGCAGCAGGTACGATTGTATCTGTCGTCGGATATGCAGGAGATTTACACACAGGCGGATGTAGTTCGGTTTGCCAATGAGATTCGTGCGGATATGGTGCTGGGGGTACAGATCGATAAGACACAGGAAGAGCAGCCATATATGACAGGCGTGTGCAATTCTGCGTATTTCATACCAGATTATAACAGCGTCAACCTATCTGTAGTGATGGCAGAGACCTTTGTGGAGATCACAGGACTCAAAATGAACGGGTTTGAGGAGGCAGACAGCAAGGATGTGCTGGTGTCGGAAGCAAAAGTACCTTCTGCACTGATCGAAATCTCGATGACGCAGAAAGACCTAGAGAGTGTGGAGAGTGAATACCAGTTCAATGAGAAAGTTGTATCAGCGCTCGAAAAGACAATCGAGGATGTGCTGGAGCGTTATATAAAAGTGGAGGAGAATCAAAATGAGAGTTGACAAAATTATCTTTGCGACGGGAAATGCCGGCAAAATGAAAGAGATACGCATGATCATGGCGGATCTAGGCGTAGAAGTACAGTCTATGAAAGAAGCGGATTTACATACGGATATCATTGAGGACGGAGAGACTTTTGAGGAGAATGCCATGATAAAGGCGCAGGCGATCGCTCAGGAATTAAGCGTGCGCGGTGATCAGGCAGTTGTGCTTGCAGACGACTCAGGACTTGAGATCGACTATCTAAATAAGGAGCCTGGCGTGTACTCCGCCAGATATATGGGGGAAGATACCTCCTATACGGTCAAAAACGCCAATCTGATACGGCGTCTTGACGGGGTTCCTGATGAAAAGCGCACCGCGCGGTTCGTGTGTGCCATCGCGGCAGTCTTTCCCGATGGCAGAACCTTTGAGACCAGAGCGACGATTGAGGGAAGAATTGGCTATGAGGAGAAGGGCGGGAATGGTTTTGGCTATGATCCGATTTTTTATCTGCCAGAATACGGTATGTACTCGGCGGAACTCGCACCGGAGGAGAAAAACCGTATCAGCCATAGAGGAAAAGCGCTTGAGGAAATGAAAAAAGTTTTGTCAAGGGAGCTGTAGTGCTCCTTGCGGCAAAGGCTGGCCTCACAGAGAAGTACGAAGTCTTGCGCCGAATAAACAAAATGCAGTGTTTTTTATTTCTGTTCTGTTTGAGCCGCCCAAAGGCGGCATGGAGATTATTATGAAAATACTTATTGTCAGTGATACGCATAGAAAAAATGATAATTATATGAAAGTATTGCAGCAGGCTGGCAGGCTGGATCTGGTCATTCATCTGGGAGATATCGAGGGAAGTGAGTACACAATCCAGGAGGCGGCAGGCTGCCCTGTGGAGATGGTTGCAGGGAATAATGATTTTTTTTCCAATTTACCTTCAGAAAAGACTTTACAAATAGGTAAATATTGTGTTATGATAACACACGGTCATCATTATTATATCAATATGGGAAATGAGATGTTAAAAAAAGAGGCTATTGTTCAAGGCGCAGACATTGTCATGTATGGTCATACGCATAGGCCAGTGATTGAGATCTCACCTCAAATAACAGCAATCAATCCGGGCAGCTTGTCTTATCCAAGACAGGAGAACAGAAAACCGTCTTATATTATTATGGAACTTGACGCACGCGGAGAAGCAAAGTTTGAGCTGAATTTTATTGAATAGAATATTATGACAAAAAAACTTAAAAAAATAATAAAAAGGTGTTGACACAGACATAAAAATAATATATAATGAATATCGTCGCTGCGAGAAGTGATTAAATGAAAATAAACTACCGGGGTGTGGCTCAGCTTGGCTAGAGCGCCTGGTTTGGGACCAGGAGGTCGCAG
>CAJUII010000169.1 GCA_910586405.1 uncultured Lachnospiraceae bacterium | reverse complement strand
CCTCAAAGAAATATCCTGCGCAATCTGCATCACTTATTTTCCTACAATTCCTAACACCAGAAGAACGACATGAACTTTTGAAAAAATTCGACACGCCAAAGGACTATACCTACTATAAATCTGAAGAAGAAAATAAAGAGAACTGTGCAAGCATTGTAACCATCAGTAAAAAACTGAAAGAACAATGCAGCATATATAAATTGCCATACTATGATACATCTTACAACAGGGAGAGGGTATTTGAGTCTATTTTAGGTTTTTGAACAATTTATGCTGCTTGTTTCTGGCAGCAGACTACATAGTACAACGAAAATTAAGTAACTGGCACCTTGACCAGTAGATCGAAAATTGTTTATAAAGGAATGACAGATAATCGGTTCTGTGGTAAAATATTCACAATTGGCAGAGAGAAGTCAGAATTTATGGGAGTGTGTACATGTCTATAGGATTAATGAGAGGAACAGTTGCAGTTGAGCCGTATAAGATTGAATGGGAAATTGCCGCGCGTGAGATGATTGAGCGCCTGAAAAACATATTAATGGATGATATTGTGGATGCACAGCATATCGGAAGTACTTCAATAAAGAGCATTTGCGCAAAGCCGATTGTGGATATCGTTGTGGGTGTGAACAGTTTTGACAGTATGATGCGGCATAATGATGAGTTGAGGACAAATGGCATTGTTTATTGCTGTGAGGACCACCCCGGACAACATTTATATGTTGTTGGCGATTTAGAGAAGAATATGCATACACATTATATTCATGTGGTAATTTGGGGACAAAAAATATGGCACAATTATATAAATATGCGTGATTATTTGAATACGCACGAAGAGGAAGCGAAAGAGTATTCCGATTTAAAAGAGCGATTGGCAAAAGCGTATCCGAAAGAAAGAATCGCATATACCGATGGCAAAAGCGCACTGATCGAAAGAATTTTGCAAATGGCAGATGAGTGGCGTAAACAGTTATAAATTCTAGCAAATGCAACCAAAAAAGACTTTAGGTTTTTCGATGTGAGAAGGAGTAATAATGATTTGGGATAACGTATCAGGAATCTATGATTTTACAGAGACAGTATACAATGGCAAAGTCTATCGGCGTCTTGGTGAAACTGTTGCGGCACAGATCAAACAGGACGATCTCGTGCTGGAATGTGCCTGTGGGACTGGTGCGATCAGCAAGTATATTGCGCCGCGATGCAGGCATTTGACGGCAACGGATTTTTCCACAGGTATGCTGCGGCAGACTGCCAAAAACTGTCAAAAATATGATAATGTTACCATCAGGCGCGCAGATCTGACACAGCTAAAGTGCCGTGATAACAAGTATGATAAGGTCGTTGCCGGGAATGTGCTACATCTGCTAGACAAGCCAGTTGCCGCTGTAAAAGAACTTGAGCGGGTGTGCAAGACAGGCGGTAAGATTATCATTCCGACGTATATCCACGGAAGCAGCGGCGTCAATCGGTTGGCAGTGCGAGTGTTTGAGCTGGCGGGCGTGCGGTTTAGGCGGCAGTTTGAGCTGGCATCCTATCAAAAGTTCTTTGAGGACGCAGGGTACAAACAGGTTGCGTACACTGTCATCAACGGAAGAATGCCCTGTGCAGTGGCAGTGATAACGAAACCATAAGAATCAGCAGTCGATTCAGCAAAACAAGTATTCATGTATTTCAAATACAGGAAGGAGTATAAAATGGGGGTATCGCTTTATTATACAGCAAGAAGAACAACGCCAGCCACACAGCAGGACCAAAAACGCTGCGATGAGATTGCGCAACGCTATGATGAGCAGTATCCTTATGGAGAGTTGTACGAGGGCTTCTGCATCTATGACTGGGAATCGCTCCAGGAAGATAATGATGAAACTGTTATTTTACAAGGTGCGACAAAGCTGCCCTTAGATGATATCGAGCTTTTTCAGGATATATTAGAATGGTGGTTAGATTGTCTGGCAGAACTGAAAGATATCTTACCCGATGCGCAGTGGGAGGTAAACCTTGACGATGTATATTTTGAGTGGTCTGAGGACGAACACTGCTTTTTGCCGCAGGGAGATTGAGAGCAACGGGTGCATGACAGCATGTATATAAACGGAGGTATGATAAATGGGGATACATTTTGGTGTGGATTATTATCCTGAGCACTGGCCGAGAGCGCGCTGGGAGACGGACGCGCGGCTGATGAAGGAAATGGGCGTACAGGTCGTGCGCATGGCAGAATTTTCGTGGTTTAAGATGGAGCCGTCAGAGGGCGAATTTCATTTTGAGTGGCTAGAGGAAGCAGTGGCGCTTCTCGACAGCTATGGCATCAAATCAATTCTCGGTACGCCGACGGCGGCGCCTCCAGCGTGGATTATTGAGAAAAATCCAGAGATACAGCCAATTGACAGACAGGGCAGGAGACGGCATTTTGGAGGCAGGCACCACGATTGCCAGTCCAATCTTGTATACCGCGCGCATATTCGCAGATTTGTGACCGCTTTTGCCAAACGGTTTGCGGACAATCCGGGCGTCATTGGCTGGCAGATTGACAATGAACTTGGCAATTCGCACGGGGATTTGTGCATGTGCGATTCCTGCAAGCGGCAGTTCCAGAAATGGCTTTGCGAAAAGTATGGCACGATCGAGGTCTTGAATGATGCGTGGGGAACCGCATTTTGGAGTCAGGGGTACAACAGCTTTGATCAGATCGGAACGCCGTTGATCACCACAGTCGGGGAGAATCCGTCTGCAATGCTTGACTGGAAATGCTTCTGTTCGGATTTGATTGTCGATTTTGCGGACTGGCAGGTGCAGATTATTCGGGAAAACTGTCCAAATCACTTCATAACCCATAATTTTATGTGTTTTGACAACAAGGTGGACTATTATGATTTAGCCGGACTGATGGATTTTGTGTCCAATGACATCTATCCTGCGGGGCATTGGCAGAAGCAGCCGCACCAGCCGGACAATGAGCTTGCGGCATGCCACGATGTGATTCGCGGTTATAAGAAAAAGCCGTTTTGGATGATGGAGCAGCAGTCTGGCATGGCGGGCTGGGAAATCATGGGCAGGGCGCTAGAGCCGGGACAGATGGCGGCTTGGGCAATGCAGTCTGTTGCGCACGGGGCTGACGCAGTTGTCTTTTTCCGCTGGAGAACCTGCGCGATGGGAACGGAACAGTACTGGCACGGCATTCTGGGGCACAGCGGCAACCCCGGCAGGACTTACCATGAGGCGAAAAGGCTGACGGAGACTTTCACAAAATATATGGAGGATTTCGAGGGCAGTATGCCCTGCCCGGAGGTCGCAATCGTCCATAGCTTCCGACAGAACTATGCATTGGATATTCAGCCCAACCACCCGCAGTTGCAATATGTCGAACAACTGCACAAGTATTATAAGGCGCTGTATGACAAGAAAATCCCAGTTGATTTCGTGCAGGGCATGGATGATCTGTCACAGTATAAGCTTGTGATAGCGCCGCTCCAATATCTGATGACGCCGGAGCTTGAACAGCACTATATGGACTATGTGGCAGACGGCGGGAATCTGGTGCTGACGATGCGCACCGGTGTGAAGGATGCGACAAATCTGTGTATGACGGACCGTGAGCTGCCGGGACGGCTCGGCGAGCTGTGCGGCATCGAAGTGCCGGAGTACGACTGTCTGCTGGAGACGACAGGCGGTGTGCTCTACGGCAAGAAGGAATATGAGATTGAGAAGTGGTGCGATATCATCGCGCTAAAGGGTGCAAACCAGATTGCCGAGTATTCCACGGGCTTCTACAAGCAGACGCCCGCCATCACAGAAAATAAGTATGGCAGCGGTACCACGTGGTATATTGGAACTGAGCCGGGTGACGAACTGATGGAGGACATTATGACGTATATCACCCATGCCTGCGAGATTGAGACGCTTGGCACCGCCGCGGACGGCGTGGAGATGATGACCCGGGAGAGCGATGAGAAAGTATGGCTGTTTGTGATCAACCACACCGCCGACGAGCAGGTGTACCATCTTCACGGAATGTACACGCTGCTAGAAGGAGAGCGGGAAGAGTTTCTACAGCCGTATGAGGTGCAGCTCTTTGAAGGGTATAAGCGCCGGAAATGATTATGGTTCCAGCGTGTGAATAAAAATGTCATTTAGGGCGTCCCAGTCTGGCGTGCGGGTAGGGGGCGCTTTGTGTCGAAAATAGTTTGCCGGGGTAGAAATGAGGGGGATTTTGGGATAATAGTCACTTTATTTGGTGGTGTATGGTGTCGAATAAAGTGCTTTTATTATACGTTTTTTGATATTCTGGTTTGCCTCCTTAGTTCTTTTTGATTGTATATCAAATTCATAAGTATTAAGTATCAACTAAAAGCGGACAAAATCACCAGAACATTTTTGAGGGGCACATTTGAAAATTCAGTAGAGC
>CAJUII010000168.1 GCA_910586405.1 uncultured Lachnospiraceae bacterium | reverse complement strand
TCGATCACCGCTTTGTGTCCAAAAGGTGATAAGGGAAAATGGACTTTCTTTGAAATGTTGTCAATAAACAAAATGCTTTTTTCATCCTTTGTAATCCCTCTGTATTCTTTTTTGTTTTAGTTTATCACAGATCTTTTTGTGATTCCATTAAAAATATTTAAATTTTAGTGCTGCATTTCGGGTTTTCATTCGAACCATTCACGTTCAAAATGACAGAGTGATTCATTATAATGTATACTATGGCGATAGGAGGTGAATATATTGAAGGAAGATGAACAGATACAAACCACCTATACTGTGGCGCAGAATGTTCTGTACTGCCTGCGGTGCACAAGGGAGTGCTGCGCTTCGCTGTTGTATTTGGGTGCAGCCATAATTCTTCTGAATGTGGCAATACCGGTTCTGACGACGTATCTGCCAAAAGCAGTGATTACATGCTTTACAGACAACCACAGCTTCGCAGAGCTGAGCATGACAGTTTTAACATTGATGTCAGGCGTTGCGGTATTGTCTGCTACAAGTGAATTTCTTAAAAAGTACTTTTATTTTCACAAGTACAAGATGAACACATATTATATGAAATGTGTTTCGGAAAAAGGATTGACCACAGATTATTGTAATCAGGAAAACGAGTGGTTCCGCAAGCTGCAGACAGAAAGTTTTGCGTGCTGCAATGGCAATGCGTCGCCACTTACAGGCATTTATGAGACACTGATTAATTTATGCACAAGTGTACTGGGACTTGCTGTCTTTTTTGGCATTTTATCCCGCTTAAATATAGGAATCATTCTGTTTTTGGCTGTGACTTCTGGCGCAGGATTTTTTCTGAATCAGCGTATTGTCAAGTGGGTCGGTGAGAATAGCGCAGAGCGTTTTGGCTACCAGCAGCAGTTGGATTCTATTAACCGCAGCGCCGATGATCTGCGCAGTGCAAAGGACATTCGGCTGTACCAGATGGCAGTCTGGTTTACAAAGCTTTATGAACAGAATATGAAAGGCATGGCAAAGTGGTATAAGAAATATACCGCAAAGCTCTTTGGAGTGGCGGTTTGTGACAGCGGCTTTGGGCTGGTGCGGGAGTGTGTGGTGTATGCATATCTTTTGACGCTCGTGATTCATGGACAGATTTCGGTGGCCGATTTTGTGCTGTATTTTGGAGCAGTCAGCGCGTTTTCGACATGGTTTGGGCGTATTATGGGACAGCTTGCAACGCTGAGCCAGCAAAGCCAGAGAATACAATATTTCCGCTCCTATCTGGAGTACCCGGAAGCATATCGCAGAGAAGGGGGCGTATCTATCTCTGAAAAGGAGTGCGCGAAAGTCATAGAGCTGCGCAATGTCAGCTACCGCTATGACAACGCGGAGGAGTATGCGCTGCGCGGTGTCAATCTCAAGATTACGCCTGCCGAGCATCTGGCAGTTGTGGGGTTAAACGGCGCGGGAAAAACAACACTGATAAAATTGATTTGCGGGCTGATTGACCCCACGGAGGGACAGGTTTTGTATGATGGTGTCGATGTACGGTTGTATCACAGGACAGCGTATTATAAACTCTTTTCAGCCGTGTTTCAGCAGTATAGCATTCTGCCTGTCAAAATCAGCGAAATCGTGGCAGAGGCGCCAGTGGAGATACTGAATGCTGCGAGCGTGCACGATTGTCTGGAGCAGGCGGGGCTGTGGCAGCGCATCACGCAACTGCCGCAGGGCGTAGACAGCAATTTTGGAAAAACCATCTATGACGACGGCGTGGAATTTTCGGGCGGAGAAATTCAAAAGCTCCTGTTGGCGCGTGCGCTGTACAAATCCGCGCCCATTCTGCTGCTCGATGAGCCGACGGCGGCGCTGGACCCGCTTGCAGAAAGCTGGTTCTATGAGAAGTATCACCAGATCAGCGCAGGGAAAACTTCCGTTTTCATCTCGCACAGACTTGCCAGCACAAGCTTCTGTGACCGCATTCTTTTGATTGAAAACGGTGTGGTGTGCGAGGAGGGAACGCACGCGCAGTTGATTGCGCGAAAGGGAAAGTATTACAGTTTGTTTGAGACACAGGCAGCTTATTATCGAGAGGAGGGAGAGCAGGGTGGAGCAAATGCCAATGAAAAAAATGTCGCTGCGCAGACGGTTTGAGGTGACTGTGCGCGGTTTTCGGATTTTGCGCCAGTACTGTCCGGGACTTGCACAGGGCAGGGCGCTGTGCGAGCTGGTCAGCACGTTACAGCCGTTTGCAGCGGTATGGTTTTCTGCGCAGATTATCAATGAATTATCAGCACTGTGCAGAATGAAGATGATTGTGCTGTATGCGGCGTGTGTTGTCTGCCTTCAATTTGTATGTGCGGTTTTGCGGGGGATACTGGACAGCGTGTGCAGTGAGAAGGAAGCACAGATGTGGTGTTATTTTGGTAAGATTTTTGCGGACAAACAGATGTCTATGGACTATGCAGATTTGGAAAATGCAGAGCTTCGCTATCAAAAACAGCAGGCAGAGGAGAACCTTTTCATGTTTGGAAATGGTCTGGCGCAGCTTGTGTGGGGAACCTCCACGCTGGTGCGGGCAGCAGCCAGCAGTACTGCCGCGATTGTCATGACGTATTCCCTCTTTGCGGCAAAGTCGGGGAATGCGGTGATGGACAGTCCAGTCTGGAGTGTGGTATTTCTAGGCGGCATCGCATTGGGCGCGCGGTGCAGTGCTAAGGCATATATCAAGGAAAATGATGTGTTTGTAGAATGGTGCAAAGACACAGTCTGGTTTAACCGTGCCTATGATTTTTTCGGAAAGGAACTGTACATGAACATGGACAGGGCAAAGGACGTGCGCATATATGGGCAGAATGCGGTCGCAGAGCGTGCGCTTGACGGAATGTCGAAAAAGGATGCCGCCGACGCTGCTGCGATTTTTCAGATGGCAGTTTGCCCTGCAATTGCGCGTGCCCTGATGGGGTTTGCAAATGCGGCGTGCTATCTGTTCGTGGCAGCCAAAGCCTTTTACGGCGCGTTTGGGGTGGGGAGCATCGTGCAGTATGTCGCCGTTTTGTCAAGACTTGGCGACGGTTTGCAGGAGCTGGCTTTTGTGCTGGCTGACAATGCGGTCTACTGTGGGTACTTGAGTGCGATGTTTGATTATCTCGATATTCCCAACAAAAAGTATGAGGGGACAATTCCTGTGGAAAAGCGTTCATTTTGTGATGGCGGCGACTATGATTATGAAATTGAGTTTTGCAATGTGAGCTTCAAATATCCCGAAACAGAGCAGTATGTGTTAAAAAATATCTCGCTCAAATTTCAGGTTGGAAAGCGGTTTGCGATTGTGGGTATGAATGGTTCGGGCAAGACCACGTTCGTCAAGCTGCTTTGCAGGCTGTATGACCCGAGTGAGGGGGTGATTCTGCTCAATGGAATTGATATTCGAAAGTATGCATATCAAGAATATCTTTCGATAGTTGCAGTGGTCTTTCAGGATTTCAAGCTGTTTTCGTTCAGTCTTGCGCAGAATGTGGCGGCGGGGACAGTGTATGATGCAGAACGCGTAGCGGCGAGTTTAAAGCAGGTCGGTTTCGGGGCGCGTCTTATGCAGATGCCAAACGGCATAGAGACCAGTCTGTATCAGGATTTTGAGTCAGGCGGCATAGAGCCGTCGGGCGGTGAGGCGCAGAAGATTGCACTTGCCCGCGCGGTTTACAAAAATGCGCCGTTTATCATTCTTGATGAACCGACGGCGGCGCTGGATCCGCTTGCGGAGGCAGAGATCTATGAAGCGTTTCAAGAAATTGTCGGTGGCAGGACGGCAGTGTATATCAGCCACCGATTGTCCTCCTGCAAATTCTGTGACCAGATTCTTGTATTCCACGAGGGAAAAGTGGTGCAGCAGGGGACGCACAGTGAGCTTGTTGCGCAGGCAGATGGGAAGTATGTGGAGTTGTGGAATGCACAGGCGCAGTATTATGTTTGATTTTTAATGTAAATCCGCTTGGCGGACATATTTTGTATCATAACACATGTGGAAGTCGCATGTTGTCTACAAAGGGTGAGTTCGTCATAATCCTTACGCACTTTGCGAGGATTTTTAAGTTTAATCGAACACCTAAATATCGGGAGGATAGTCATAAGACTATCCTGAAAAAAGAGATTTCTCACGAGATTAAAGTGTCCGTAGTTATGGAACTCGTATGAGTGGACATAAAAATATGTAGTCCACAAATTCAATCATTACAAAAAAACTTATCAACAACTGAATAATAGGTATGTCGAAATTATTGGTGGGAAATGTGCTATTAATGTAGAAACTGTACTCTATATGTTTAATATATATTCGGAATGGAAATCAATATGCTGAAAGGCTTTTTTTGAATATGAAATCTAAGGATATTATAATGAAAAAGAAGTAAGCATATGACATAAGATATTGAAAAATGCTATAGCAAATGCTATTATATGAGAACACAGGTAAAGCATCTTTTGAGAAAGTATAAGTATCCGCCAGAGAAGGCGAAAGGGGCTATTGACATCGTGATTAAGCAGGCGGAGCTGATGAGTAGCAATATTAGTCCTGAATCAGTAGCTTATGATTTTCAAGCAAGGACAAAACCTTTGATGGTGGCAGAGGATTCAGTATATGGCATGAATGAAAAAAATAATGTGTGATTTGTCAGACAGTGTCTGACAAATTATCATGGTCTCATATATGCGAATTGATAAAA
>CAJUII010000167.1 GCA_910586405.1 uncultured Lachnospiraceae bacterium | reverse complement strand
TAACTTCTCCGTCCAAAGAAGCCTCAATGGACTGCTTGTATGCGTTTGCCATATTGGTAAAGGTTTCATTGTTCTGAGGATATGGCAGATCAAGCTTGACAGGGTTCTCCTTGTCAATTACAACACCCTGTGCTGCAAGCGCCTCTTTTGCCTTTGCCAGATATTCTTTTGCTGCCTCTGGATTATACCAGCCGTCAAATCCGTCACCGCTTGCCAGACTCTCATCGTAAACTTTAACAGGAATACCATCTGCGTCAAGCTGAGCCTGCATCACTTCACCATAGTATGCGCCTGCCGGGAAAGATGTCTCTGTGCCATTGATATCAACAGTCACTTCCTCCTCGATCGTGACAAATGTTGCCGGTGTGTAAGAATTACGAAGTCCTGTGTACTTTAAGTCCTCTCCTACTCTCTGCGCATATCTGGCAGCTCTGTCTGTCGCAAAGGTCACTGCAAGACGGAAATCGGTATTGCCAAGCGCAGCATTTGCTCTGCTCTTCTCCTCCTCTGTCTGCTGAGATACCACCTTTGTCGCATCATTTGCATTTGCGTATGCTGTACGGAACAGATTGTAGTAGTTACAGTATGTCGTACCCTCTGTGTCGGTTGTATATCCATACTTGTCAAACCATTCATCTGCCTTTGCTGCCTCCAGCGTCGCAGCCGTCAGACCTGTACCGTCCACTGTGCCAGATTTCAGGTCATTGTAGATCTTCAAAGTATCTGAGCCATCTTCATACGGCCATGTGAGTGTCTTGATATTGATATTATCTTTGTTCCAGTATGTCTCGTTTGCTGAGAATACGATAATATTCTTGGACGTATAGTTCGTCACCAGATAAGGACCACAGTATGCGATGTTGTTTGGTGTCTGTCCATAGGTGTAATCTGCTGCGGAAGCGTCAAACTCCATGCCGAACTTGCCGCCCTGTGACTCATAGAATGAACGGTTCATTGGCGCAAACACACTGTAGCTGAGCATTGTCAAAAAGTAAGGTGTCGGCGCTTCCAAGGTATACTCGAGCGTATGATCATCGACCGCTTTGACACCGACCTCATTGAAATCAGTAATCTCGTTGTTGATATATCCGGTAGCATTCTTGATCACACCGTCAACCAAGAACTCCAGTCCGCCCATGGCATCCATCATGTGCTGCATACCAGCAACCCAGTCGTCTGCTGTGACATCCGCCACTTTTCTTCCCTGTGAATCAACCCACTCAGCACCCTCACGGATATGGAACGTATAGGTCAGTCCATCGTCAGAGATTTCATAGCTCTCAGCCAAAGCGGGCTGAAGCACGTTCTCCATATCATACTCCATCAGTCCGTCAAAAGTATTGACAATGGCTTCGCTGTCTGCGGACTGGCTTGTAGCAAGTACATCCCATGTCGTAGGATCTGTATTGTAAAGGTTATAATTATATGTATCCTTCAACTCATATCCTTTGTCTGTCAAATATGTCTTAACCCATTCCTCATAGGTGCCTGAACCTTTGAGCTCTGCCCAATTTGCGCGAATCTCGGCGATATCCTCCTTGGCAATCGGCTCTGTAGTGACAACATAGTTGTGGAAACGCTGATTGTCATTGCCCCACATCACTGTGGACTTCGTGTTCGGTGCAACGCGGGAAATGGAATAATTTCCTCCCTTCGTATGGTCAGGCACCAACACACCTGACTTGATCAGCTTTGCCTCTGCGATCGCCATCTTGGCATATCTGAGCGGAACATTCTCAAGCTCTGCCTTCGCCTCTTGGTAATACTCATAAAATTCACCAAGATTCTGCTCATAGAGATATGATGAACGCTCATCATGCTCCATAGCCCCCAGTTCCTCCATGCTCAGCACCGTAGTGTCTGCTTCCTCTCCTTCTGTTGTTGTCTCGTCCTCTGCGGTCTCTGTTCCTGCCTGCTCTGTATTGTTACTATTATCTGCTACAGGTGTATCTGTAGCCGGTGTATCAGAACCGCCCTTGGAACCACAGCCTGCCAGAGAACCGGCAATCATTGTTCCTGCCAATAATACGGCAAGAATCCGTTTTCTGTTTTCCATAATACTTTTAACCTCCTTATAGTTATCTATGTTTTAACCTATTTATAAGGTAAAAACCTGCTTAAAAAAGTAAAAAAGTGCCTATGAACGCCATTGTCCACTGCACTCAAAACCTATCATCTTCTCTTTCAGCATAAGCTTACGCTTTAGTTTGCTAAAGTTAGTTTATGCGACATGACTATTTAATTATACTTATAATGAAAAAATTTGTCAATAGTCTTACTGCGTATGACATTCTAATTTGCTGTAACACTATATTCCAATTTTGACTTTTTTTATGCAAGAATACCTATAATATACGGAAATAAATTCATTCTATTCATTTATTTCCGTATATTTTGGATATATTAACCAAATTTTAATCCCTCGTGTGACATGTCCAAATTTAAATATTTTCAATCTGCCAGTCAATCGGCTCTACTCCGTTTGCCTTCAAAAATTCATTTGCCTGACTAAAATGTTTGCATCCGAAAAATCCATTGTTTGCCGACAGCGGACTTGGGTGTGCCGCCTTCAAAATCAGATGCTTTGGATTGGTCAGCATCGGGATCTTTTTCTGCGCTGGTTTTCCCCACAGCATATATACAATCGGTCTGTCCTGTGCATTGACCGCCTGAATAATCGCGTCTGTAAATTTCTCCCATCCCCTGCCCTGATGAGAATTTGCCTGATGAGCGCGCACCGTAAGCACTGTATTGAGCAGCAGCACTCCCTGATCTGCCCACTTTTTCAGATATCCGTTATTCGGGATAGAGCAGTCAAGATCTGATTTTAACTCTTTATAGATATTTTGCAGTGAAGGCGGGATCTTTGTCTGGCTTGGAAGCACAGAAAAGCTAAGCCCATGTGCCTGATCAACATTGTGATAAGGATCTTGTCCGAGCAAAAGCACTTTCACTTTGTCAAGCGGCGTGAAATGCATCGCATTAAAAATATCATCCGCAGGCGGAAAAATCAGCGTACTGCTGTATTCATCTTTTACAAATTGATACAACTCCTTATAATAAGGCTTCTGAAATTCATCTTGCATTGCATCCAGCCATTCTCCTGTCAACATCGCCATAATCTTTTCTCCTTTCGTATATCCATGCTTCTTGCATTTATCCTTATATTCTCACTGAAATTCCCTGCTCATGCAGATACTTTTTGACATCCCGAATCTCCAATTCCTTGAAATGAAACAGAGAGGCTGCCAACGCTGCGTCTGCCTTTCCTTGCACAAAAACATCCCGAAAATGTTCCAGACTGCCTGCCCCGCCCGACGCGATGACAGGTATAGAAACCTTCTCAGACACAATTCTGGTAAGTTCGTTGTCATAACCATTCTTTGTTCCATCACAGTCCATGCTTGTCAGCAGGATTTCGCCGGCGCCAAGCTGGTTTGCTTTCACCGCCCACTCCACAGCGTCAATCCCCATATCGACACGGCCGCCATTTTTATAAATATTCCAGCCGCTTCCGTCGGCGCGGCGCTTTGCATCAATCGCGACCACAACACACTGGCTGCCAAACTTGTCAGCCGCCTCGCGAATCAGTGAAGGGTTCATGATCGCTGCACTATTCACCGCCACCTTATCCGCGCCTTCACGGAGTATCGCCTTGAAATCCTCCACAGTTCTGATGCCCCCGCCAACCGTAAACGGAATAAAAACCTTCTCAGCCACTCGCCGCACCAACTCTACCTTGGTGGCACGGTTATCTGATGATGCTGTGATATCTAAGAACACCAATTCGTCAGCTCCCGCCTGATCATAAGCGGCAGCAATCTCAACAGGGTCTCCCGCATCCACCAGATTGACAAAATTCACACCCTTAACTACACGTCCATCATGCACATCCAGACATGGAATAATTCTCTTTGTAATCATCTGATTCCTCCATCATACTCAATGCGTTTCTATAATGACACAAAGTTCTTCAAAATCTTCAACCCGACATCCGAACTTTTCTCTGGGTGGAACTGACAGGCATACACATTCCCTTTTTCGACAGATGCATGAATATGCGTCACATACTCTGTCGTTGCAGTCACAATCTTCGGGTCCTCTGCCTGCAAATAATACGAATGCACAAAATACACATATGAATCCTCTGCTATACCCTCAAAGAGCTTGCCCCGGTTTGGAAATTTTAATGAATTCCATCCAATCTGAGGCACCTTTAATGCAGTGTTTTCTGGTATTTTAGTAATACGCCCCTTCAGGATTCCAAGACCAGATACTTCGGGCGCTTCCTCACTGGCTTCAAACAGGAGTTGCAGCCCCAGACAGATTCCCATAAAGGGCGTCTGTCTGTCTACTATCTCATGAATGACCTGCTCTAATTCATATTTCCGAAGCTTTGCCATCGCATCGCCGAAAGCACCAACGCCCGGCAAGATTACTTTATCCGCACGAAGCAATGTATCTTTATCCCTCGTGATGACGACTGTCTCACCTAAAGCAGTCAACGCCTTCTCCACACTTTTGATATTTCCGGCATCATAATCAATCATTGCTATCATCGTATTTTACCTCTAACTCCCATTCGCCCGCTTTGGCGGGCACTCCAATCAGGATAGTGAAATCTATGATTTCACACTAACCCCCATGATTTCGCATGAGAAATGCCGTATTTTAGGCATTCCTCGGTGTGAGACATAGTACTTCTCACACTAACTCCCATCTGCCTGCTTCAGCAGGCGTACAAATCAGG
>CAJUII010000166.1 GCA_910586405.1 uncultured Lachnospiraceae bacterium | reverse complement strand
GGCTCAATCATCTGAAATATGAGATTTATCGTATCATTTTCCAGCCATTCTACAATCTCATTTCATGTATCCATTCCTGCGAGAACTGCTGTGGCAGCATTGTTGACACAAACAACATTCCATGCATTTCTTGACTGACTGTCACACATACAGTATAATGAATCAGAACATTGATTTAGTAAGAGAAGGTTTGAGGCACGAATGAATAAAATCCTATGCTCTACCGGCGCATTGCTGGTATATGGCGGAGACTATCATCTATTAGAACCCCTCTCAGCACAATTGCTGTATGAAGGCTATGAATTTATGATGGATACACCCTACTATGAAGAATTAGAATCCTTGGTTTGTTTCCTGCGCAGCCTAAATCTGTACATACCCGTTGTACACTGTGAAAAAAGCATTGGGGAAGCCCTCAGCCAGACGGATATGGCAGTGCTGCATCACGCCTATGCGCAATTTGAGCAAAACTGTTATCTCGCAAAAAGTATCGGCGCTGAAAAAATGGTACTTCATCTGTGGGACGGACGAACTTCCGACACGGCTTTTCACAACAATCTTCATCATTATGCCGCACTCGATCAAATCGCACATAACTATGACATTGACTTATGTGTGGAAAACGTGGTATGCACCACAGACCACCCGATCAAACATTTTTGTGCGCTGAGACAGCATTACCCTAAGATTCACTTTGTCTTTGATACCAAGATGGCTGCCTTTCATCAGCAGCTAGAACTGTTATATGAAAAGGAATATGAATGGCTCTGGAAACATGAGCACATCCGTCATTACCATCTCAACGATTATGCGGGAGGATACATGGATTGGGAACACCTGCAATCTCTTGCAATCGGCAAAGGAACGATTGACTTTGACGTGTTCTTTGCTTTTATGAGAAAGATTGCGTATCACGGCACCTATACTGTGGAGGCAACCGCCGTCAAACCTGATGGAAATGTCGATATTTCCATGCTGAATGAACAATATCGGCGCATACAACGCCATATAAACCAGTGTGAGAAGTACTAAGGCGTTTTTGTTTTCTATTTGAGCCGCCAAGAGGCGGCAGGAAGGATTATTATGAAAATACAAATCAGAACCGCGTCAATCCATGACTTTCCGGCTGTCGATGCCATCATGCGGCAGGTCCAGCAGCTACATATTGACTGGCGGCCAGACATCTACAGGCAAAGCGCGACAGTCCTGCCCATAGAAGTCTATGAACAGGCAGTGCGCGACCAGACTTTTTTTGTCGCAGAATATGAGGGACGCGTGGCAGGTATTTTGTTTATCATGTACCGCCATGTCGAAAGTGCCACGCAGGTCACAAGAGATGTGATCTATGTCGATTCCATGGCAGTGGATCAGCCTTACCGTCAGAAAGGAATCGGACATGCCTTTTTTGACTTTCTAAAAGAACTCAAGGCACAAAAGGGATTAGACGGAATCGAGCTACAGGTGAACGCCAGAAATGAAGCTGCCTACAAAATGTATACAAATTATGGCTTCACGAATAAATCCATCAATATGGAACTGTTATGAAAATAGAAACGCAATCAATTCCTCCATGCTACTTTTTTAAATCAATTGTTATGGCATAAGCTTCGAGAATCTCCTCTGAATCCGGTATCATTGCACCATCTGCATCCCACTGCACACGCACAGGAATCAATTTCATTGTCGCGGAGGAAGCATCAAATCCGACAATCTCCAAATCCTGAGTAAACCGAGTGCATTTGTCCTCCTTGTCATATTCTGGAACAGAGCTGCCGCAAGATCGCATCCATTCCGCATCGGTGAGTCTTTTTCCAGATGCATCCTCCAAGATATATCCTCCCCACTGTAAAACCTGCACCATATCCTCCTCATAGACTTCCCAGTCAAGGTGCAGATTGAGAACAGAGGGACTAACTGTCGCAGTATAAGAAACAATTTTACCAAAGTCCAAATCAGATATTGCTCCTTCACACTGTAACGCAGCGTCAAACTTGTCTGCTTCTATGGTAAAAGAATAGTCATTTTTTTTGTCAGGAGCAGTATAAACACCTACTTTTACGTGAAGGCGGTCTATGTCAGCTTTCTGAAGCGCTGGATTCACCACTGAAACCTTGCATTCATAGACACCACTTCCCTCCTCCTTTTCCACCACATATTCCAGACGGCTGTCAATCTCATTGATATAGACATGATCACTCAAATCAAAAAAATCACTTTGAGATGCGACCCAGAACATCAGCGTGGCTCCATCATAATAAGCATCTGTCACATCAAATGATAAATTCTCCTCATATGATAAATTCTCCTGTTCAGCACTGCTTGATGTCTCTGGTTCCATACGAATCTTTTCTGCCGTCTCATCACTATGGATTATCAACTGTTCTGCCGTCTTGGCATTGATTCCCAATCCATCGAGCCAGTTTTGAAATACTGGAAGCTGCGCAGCCGCTACAGTACCTCCTGCCAATATCAGACAGGCAGCCGTTGGCAGCAGCACCCTATGGAGTTTCCATCTTTTTTTTCGTATGATGTTCTTACTATGATTCATCTGTGCACAGACCTCTTGAGATACAATTTGTTGAAATCTCTCCGGCGTTTTGGGAAAACTCCTGTTCAACTGTGCTGCAAAATCCTTATAGTCCGTTCTCATAATTATCCTCCTTCTCATAAACCTCTCTCTCCATGATACTCCGAAGTCTTCTGCGCGCACGGCTCAGACGGCTCTTTACAGTTCCAGAAGGAAGCTTCATGAGATCAGCGATCTCCTCGATTGAATATCCTTCCAGATAATAAAGTACGATTGTCAGCCGAAATTCCTTTTTGAGCGTGTTTAACGCATCATACAAGTCTGAATAGTCTGAATGAATACATTCCTGATTATCTGGCTCTGCCAGCATGGCAGCACTTTTTTCCCGCTTTTTCAGCAAGCTGTAACACTCATGAATCAAAATCCTAGTCAGCCATGTCTTAGCATACGCCTCCTGCCGCAAGGTATTTAATTTACTAAATCCTGTGGCGATTGCCTCCTGCACTGCATCTTCACAATCCGCATCATTTTTCAATATACTTTTTGAAATACGGTAGAGACTGTCTGTAGAAGAAAGCACTACACTGGCAAATGCTTCTTTGTTCATTATGTCCTCTCCTTTCCTCTTTGGATTCTATTTATTAGAGAAAGAACAGCTTAAAAAGGTTCCCTTTTTTACTCAAAATATCAAACTTCCGCTTCGCCTCTCTGCTATAATAAACTTACGATATCGTAAAACTGCTGCCAGACGCAGTAATTCGTACACGCGCCGCAGCAAAAGGAGGGTAGATGATGCAGCATATAGAACTTTTAGTGACAGTGCTTGAATATATTGAAATGCATCTGTGTGATGACATCAAAACAGATACGATTGCAAGCGCCTGTTTCTGCTCAAAGTCTGCTCTCGAGAAACTATTTCGCAGTGTATATCATATTTCCGTCCATGGATACATTGTCCGCAGGAGAATGATGCTGGCGGCAAAGAAGCTGTCTATGCAGCCGCAGCGCTCGATTCTGGACATTGCGATTGAATACGGATACAGTACACACGAATCCTTTGCACGTGCATTTGAACAAGTATGGAACTGTAAACCTTCAGCGTTTCGCAACACAAAATTCACAGAATTATTTCCGAGGTTCATTGTACCTCCCACGAAAGGAGACTATTATATGATGAAACGATACCATATTGATCTTGGCGAATTATATGATTTATTTCAGGAGAGAACAGACTGCTTCTTTGTTCTTTGTGACATTAAAGATATGATAACCATCAATGATATTGCCAGAAAAGCAGGTGATTTGGCGATATTAGAACAGATGCGCCGCATGACAGAGGCGTCTGGAAAGGAAGATCTTGTGTTCCGCATCGGCGGTGACGAGTTCTGTATTCTGACAGACAGCAGCGACCCCGCCTACGCAGAACAGATTGCGGCGTCCATCCGAAACAAGAATGGCGATACCTTTTCTTATGAAAAGCAGGAGATTCCTCTCAATCTGCATGTGACTACGGTGCGTCTAAAGGATTGTAACCGATGCGAGGAAGTATTCTCTGGGCTGCACAATGCCATCAGAGAAGGAAAAGCATAAAATTCCTGTCATAACGCGGCGGCTTGTCACAGCCGCCGCGCCACCAAAGTACAATGACATTCAGCGCACGAGCTGCATCATCAGCTCACTTCCTGTCATCATTTTATCTTTTGTAATAATGAGCAACCTGTATTTCAGAAAAGGATTGAGCTGCTGCTTTGCCGCCTCACGGTCAGCGATCCCAAACTTCTGCGCTTCCAGATTGGCGTAAGTACAGTTCATCAAAACAAGAATACAGCGGCATCTGGCGTGATATAGCTTTAGATATGCACAGAGATCTTCGAAATGCAGCGACTTATCCACAATGGACTCTAGATTGTCCACCATATCACTACACATTATATTATTTTTACTGTCCTGTGTCACGTCCTCAAACGCGCGTCCCATCAAAATAAATGACATTGGTGTCACTTTTGAGGTGATTTTATCGGTGTTCCAGTACACCATATTACTGCGCATATTTTGAAACATTTTGTCATGCGCCTTGAGCGATGCCACGGCATCTTTGAGTGAACTGCAAATTTCATTCATATCACCTGACATTGGTGTCACAAATGCAATCTCCGGCTGATGCCCATTTGCAGGCGCATTGGAGGGCGCATGAAAGATTTTGTCCACCCGTTTATTTAACTCAAGCCGCTGTAGTGGTGTCAGTGCCATTTCTATTTCTCCT
>CAJUII010000165.1 GCA_910586405.1 uncultured Lachnospiraceae bacterium | reverse complement strand
TTGCAGATAAGGATGCAAAACTTGCAGATAAGGATGCGGAAATTGCAGAATTGAAGCGTTTGCTGGCTGAAAGGGAGATACACGAGTGAAAAATAATCTGAAAAAACTAACGAAAGAAAACTTGCTGCAAATTATCTTGGATATGAATACGTTTCTGTCAAAAGAGCAGCAGCGGCAGATGGAAAACCTGATCGCACAGTACACGTCGGGCAGCGTGAAAGCTCAAACCAAAGAGAAAACAGTGCGCATGTCTCAGGAATTTGTAGATGAAAAGATGAGACAGCTAAAGATCTGGATGAACCAGATTGATGAAGGTGAGCTGACGCTTGATGTGGAGGAATACGAGGATTATTCCGAGGACTACTGGGACAGGGATTGGGTGACAGAGTACTATGACAATCAGGGAATCGGGGATAAGCTTCTGTATGCAATACAGCTTGCGAAGGACTGCGTGGACGACTGCCGGTATCAGGAAGCGAACTTCATCTATGAGTGGCTGTGGGCGATGGAGGTGTGTGCAGAAAGCGAGTACTCCGAAGAATGTGACCCGGCTGATTTACAGGATTTGACAGAACACGACATTATCAGAACAGACCTCAAACAGCTTGCTTTGCTGACGCTCTATGCAGCGTATCAGGCACTTGATGCGGACAGGCGCGCAGAGGATTTGTACCTGTATTTTTCACACAGGGCATTTCAGGACCTGCATCTTGAGGATATGCTGCAAGTAGGACGTGAAGAGCTTGCGGAGACAGCGCGCTTCTGGGCAGACTGGATTACACTTTTAAAGAACGAGGAAGGAGATGTGGAGGCACGGCTCTTACAGGAGGCAGTTTTGTATCAGGGGGGCGTCGAGCGTCTCGTCGCCGTGGCAGAGGAAGTCTGCAATCTCCATCCATCTCTGTATCTGGCCGCCATGGAGGCATATCATAAGCGTCATGAATATGAACAGATTGAGAAAATCGCAGAGACAGCATTGATAAAGATAAATAAGAGGCTGAAAATCAGAGGGGACATTGCGCTGAAAGCAGCATATGCCGCCTCCTGCCTGTCACACGATGAACAAATGATGCGGTTCTGCTGGGAATGTTTTTGCTCGGATACGACGGTTCGAAATTATCTGCGTCTGTTTGGCACAAAGGAGATGGCACAGCAGTATGGAATGCGGGGAAAGGAAGTGCTGTTTTCCGGGCTGAAAGGTGAGGAGAGATATCAAATCAGAAACAAAGAGCTCTGCCAGAATCAGATTGGCAAATGGAACTATTATGAGCTTTGTTTTTATACGGGCGATTTTGGCACCGCGAAACAGGCGTCAAAAAATCCGTCGGGGTCACTGGGATGGAGTTCCAGTTTTATTGACCGCGGAATCCGGCTGTTTCTTTTGTATTTATATGAAAATCCACAGCCGTCAAAGGCCGCCTCGAGCGTCGCGCAGCAGGTCGGTTTTGTGGACGATCCGCTCTCCTATGCTTCCATGCATTTTGAAAGTGCTGTAGCTGAGGAGAGCCGCGCACGCAAGGTAAGTATATTTTGGAATTATTTCCAGCGGTGGAAGCAGTATTTTCCAATGGAGCAGAACGAGAGAAAAAAATATCTTGCGTGGGCAGAAAAAATTGTGTACAGCAGGGCAGATGCCATTGTCAGCGGTCAGCACAGAAGCCATTACCACGAAGTCGCAGTACTGCTTGCGCTGACAGCAGAGAATAAGGAAGCGATGGGTGTACAGGGGGCAAGGCAGGAAATCTTTGCACAGTACAGGAAAAAGTTTCCGCGACATTCTTCATTTCAGGGAGAAATGAAGAGCTATTTTGGCTTGAAATAAATTCGCTACATATTGCATGCCAAGTCAATGCGGTATCCAGCTTCCCCGGCATATTCGCACAATGTTTTGAATGAATCCCGGCGGCAGGCGAACATGACATAGCTGTCGCTGCCAATATCAATGGCAGCGATACACATGTCCTGCGGCTGCCAGTTCTGGTCTATGGTTTCGCACCAGTCTGTAATCTCGTCCTCCTCATCAAACCAGTCAGGCTCAAGGGGAAGATTTTCGTTCCTGACGCCCTTTAGTACTTTGATACAGGCAAGCACCTCGTCTAGTTCTTCTTTGTAATCGCACTCACAGACATAGCCATGCTCGATTAGGCTGTCCACCATGCCAATCCACCGAATTTTGTCGATGTCGCGTTCTTCCTCCATACCGCGGTTTTCGTAGTTTTCTAGGTGCTTATGAAAATAGTTCGAAGTATGAATGAGACATTCGCTGATTTCCGACAGGAGTTTGGCATCTGCATTCGAGATTTCCGCAGCGATCTTGTAAATTGGGCTGTTATCTGGGCTTTCCATAAAGAGACCTCCTTTGTAATACGTTGTATGATGGTATTTAGTATAGCATCATACAATCCTGTAAGCAAGATAGAATCTGAAAATACGACTTTATGTGTATACAGAAAACAGGCAGATGATTCGGGGTAACAGTTCGGGGCTGAATTGTGACGATCAGCGTGACATTTTAACCTGTCTGCGTTGTGGAATATGGGGAGATGTGCTATAATGTCGGTAGCCATTATACTTGCCCGAATGGGCATGCCCTTGCCGTAATTGCGTAGCAATTATGGTATAATGTCGGTAGCCATTATACTTGCCCGAATGGGCATGCCCTTGCCGTAATTGCGTAGCAATTATGGTATAATACAAGGCATCGAAATATCGAAAGGCTGTAGAAACATTGTAGAAAGACACATTTTAAGCAAGACGATGATCACTATAAGCAGATGTATCATGCGGGAAAGCAGCGAGGGGAACTTCATTTTCGCTTATAGGATTGGTAAGCTTTGACAGACAATAAAGTGACTGAAGGTGACGAGGAATGAAAAATAGAATCATAACTTACCGTCAACGAATCGACGCGCTGTTAGCGCACCCGCCAGATGGTACAGACTGGGATGCCGTTTTGCATGAGCATCTGACACAAGTGTCATTTTTTCAGCATGAGCGGCTGATACACCTGATTGTGACAGTCACATTTGCGCTGCTGACGATGATGGGGCTTGCGGTTTACTGCATTGCTGAATATATGCCGATTTTGGCGATGATCGGACTGTTCATGATACTGCTCGTTCCGTACATCGGACACTATTACACGCTCGAAAACGAAGTGCAGAAGATGTACAAGCAGTATGATATGATGCTGCAAAACGTTCATAAGTCGGGTGGTGACAGCCATAAAATTTGATTTGCAGGGGCAGCGCCAAAACTTTGTACAGATTTGGGAATGGAGGATATGATATCATGTTTGATTACAAAAAATTTGAGAATGATCTTGTCGCCGCGATGGAAGCTACATTGCACAAATGGGCAGAAGAATATGATGATATTTATATTCTGTCCTTGGACTGCGCAAGGGATATGACATCGATTGGCATGATGGCAAATACAGAACAACATTTAAACGAAGAGTCTGACGCGGAGGACGATGACTACTGGTTTTATAAATACTGTGAAGAGGAGTGGGAATTGTTTGAAGCTGGAGGACTGGCAAAGGAAATATCTTCTTATATGAGGCAGTACGCAGAGGAAAATGATGCGCGGTTTACCGACCCCGAAACGTTTGAATTTACGGAGGAATTTGATGAACATTGCGATCAAATGATAGACGCATGCGAAAGGGCAATACGGCGTTTGAGACAGTCGGTTCATCAGGATTTTCCCAAGCTCTTGCTGGCATTTCATATTAGAGAATATTTAGATGATGAAGAACGCGCAGAATTTTTTGCGTCCGTAAACAGCAAGGAGGCTTCCGAAGAGTACGCAGCACACATTGAGGATTTTAATTAACCGCTGATTGGGAGAAATACGGATATGACAAAGCTGATCGTACTTCGGGGAAATTCCGGCAGCGGCAAAACCACCGTCGCGAAAGAATTACAAAATAAGTTTGGCAATAACACGATGCTTCTTTCACAGGACGTCATTCGAAGAGATATTCTAAAGGTCAAAGATGGTGAAAATACGCTGGCATTACCTCTTATGAAGGAACTTTTGCGCTATGGCAGGAGTCATAGTGATGTTGTGATCTTAGAGGGAATTATGTGTGCGGATTGGTATCGGCCGCTATTTGAATTAGCGGTTGAGTTATATGGTTCAAATGTGTACGCTTACTATTTTGATATCTCATTTGAGGAGACACTAAGGCGGCATCAGACAAAACCGAATTGTGCTTCGTTTGGTGCAAAGGAAATGCGAAGGTGGTGGCGTGAAAAAGATTTTTCAACTGTGTTGCAGGAAGTGTCTATAAACGATGAAAAAGATATACAAAGTATTGTTGCAGAAATTTATCATACAATCTTAAATGAAGAGGAGGACTAAGTACATGATTCAATGGTTACATCAGGAGGAGGGATACTGCGAAGGAATTTTCAAGAGTGTATTCTTTCGTGATGAGGAGGATTGCGATGAACTGAGTATTTCCATGCAGCGCCCAGTGCTGAGCGAATGCGCTGAAAAGTGTGTCGAGGCGTTCAACAATCTTACAGCGCCGCAGATCAGAGAAATCTGTGAGGAAATCATAAAGTCCGCACAGGAATGCGGCGATGAAGAGTTTGAACTGCCAGAACTCGACAATGCCCTTGATATTTTAAAATATTGCTGGTTTACGGGAATCTATGTCAATATGGTGAATGCAGAAGATGAGGTCGCTTTCGTTGTGGAAGGCGAGGGAGACTGGGGAGATGTCATTGGCTTTGCGGTGCAAAATAACAAAGTCCTTTACGTCGGCACAGAGTTTATGGACTATATGAGGGCAGAATAGCCAGTCAGAACAGGATTTGGCGCTGTGCTGCAAAATCTGTGCGTGAAAATAGCAGAAAGATCAA
>CAJUII010000164.1 GCA_910586405.1 uncultured Lachnospiraceae bacterium | reverse complement strand
TTAGGATAGGAGGAGCGCATGGAAAAAAAACTGACACATGACGAGATGCATGAAGCAGGAATTGCACACACGCACGCACATACGCATAAAGAAACCAAAGCAGTCCTAAATAGAATGTCGAAAATCATAGGTCATATGGAAGCGGTGAAGACAATGGTGGAGACTGGAAGGGACTGTAGTGAGGTATTGATACAACTGGCTGCCGTTAAGTCTGCGATCGGCGGTGTCAGCCGTGTGATACTAAAGGACCACATTGACCATTGTATTGTCGATGCAGTGCGGCAGAATGATACAGAGTCTATTGAGGAGCTCAAAAAGGCGATAGACAAATTTTTATAAGAAAGGCAGGAAGTGAGGATGAAGGAACAAAAAAGCATGATTTTGTATTATGTGCAGGATGAAAAGAAGAAGATACAGCTGGAGGTCATTGGCATGAGCATGTCTATCGAAACAAAACAGATAAAGCCGTCTGATCTCAATACACAGATTGGAAAATTAGTAGGAATAAAGGATATCGCACCGCTAGATCTGACACGGACTGAGAAGCCGCCAGTGATCTTTTGTATGCCGGAAATCATCATCTTTTCAGGGATATCCAACAAAAAGCTGGACGAGTTTTTATTTTCATATAAAAATGTGGGTCTCACTCCGACAAAGCTCAAGGCCGTTACAACACCGAAAAATATTCATTGGACACTGTACCAGCTTATCCAGGAACTCTCCTCTGAGAGAGAGCAGATTGAAGGAACAGCCAGAAGACTGTCGGAAGCAAAAAAGGAGAGGGAATAAGATATGCAGATCGATCAGTTTCAACATGATGATAACTGGCAGGCTATCAAAGATGCTGCCATGAATACTGTCAACAAAACTACGGGAAAGTATCCAGACTCTGTCTGGAAGCGAAAGCTTATCCTGTCAGAGCATTCGCCAATCAGGCGCATGAAATTTTATTGGCGCTGGAAAGATTTGAAGTCATGGGTCAGCGTGCACATGGTACGGCATAAAATAGGAATTGAACACTGGGTATCCACTCAGCGCAGTGACCGGACCGGCATCGACCGGGATGCACTTCCGCAGGGGGCGTTGGTAAACCATGCGTGTGAGGCGGATGCGCAGGCGTTGATCAATATCAGCCGCAAGCGCCTGTGCAGCTGCGCAAGTGCCGAGACACGCGAGGCATGGCAGTTGGTCAAGGAGGAGGTTGCAAAGACAGAGCCGGAGCTTGCAAGCTGTATGGTGAAGGAGTGTATATACAGGGGATTCTGCCCGGAAATGTACTCCTGCGGATACGATAAGACAGAAGCTTTTCAAGAGGAATTGACAGCCTATCGGCAGGGGAATCATTAAAGACGAAAATCACTGTATTCACGCAAAACCCATTGTGTAAATACGAGATCCGCGGTAAGGTATAACTATCAGGAAAACAGATTACTGCAAATACTCCTGAGAGAGAAAGGAGGAGATCTCATGACAAACACAATGGTGTGGCTGGCTGCGATGATCGTACTGATTATCATTGAGATAGTGACGGTAGGACTCACTACAATCTGGTTTGCAATCGGTGCATTGGTTGCAATTATTGTCTCGATGCTGGGCGGCGGAATTATTTTTCAGATGACAGTATTTTTGCTGGTATCACTCGGTATGCTGATATTCACAAGACCCTTGGCGATAAGGTACATAAACAATACGCGCACAAGGACAAATTACGAGGGAATCATCGGGAAGGTAGTGCGGATTACACAGGATGTTGACAACATCGTAGGACAGGGAAGCGCAGTTGTCAATGGTCAGGAATGGACGGTGCGCGCTGCGGAGGACAAGAGCAAGATTGCGGCAGGAAGTCTCGCAAAGGTTGTTGATATCAAAGGAGTACGACTGATTGTAGAGAAGTACGAAGATGGCTGAAAATGCAGGTCGTGTATGAGGAGGAGGTTTTTGTATGATAGAGATTTTATTGGCTATATTATTTATTATGATAGTGATTCTGGCGACAAATGTTCGTATTGTTCCGCAGGCGTATGCTTATGTTATAGAGCGGCTTGGCGGATATGATACGACATGGGGTGTGGGAATTCATTTTAAGATTCCTTTTCTTGACAGAGTTGCGAAGAAAGTCAATTTAAAGGAGCAGGTGGTGGATTTCCCGCCGCAGCCCGTGATCACAAAAGATAACGTGACGATGCAGATTGATACGGTGGTATTTTTCCAGATCACAGATCCGAAGATGTACGCATATGGCGTGGATAATCCCATCATGGCAATTGAGAAGCTGACAGCGACAACGCTTCGAAATATCATCGGTGAGATGGAGCTTGATCAGACTTTGACGTCCAGGGAGATTATAAACACAAATATGCGCTCGGCGCTCGACGTTGCTACGGACCCGTGGGGAATCAAGGTAAACCGTGTTGAGTTAAAGAACATTATCCCGCCGGAAGCGATTCGAAACGCAATGGAAAAGCAGATGAAGGCAGAGCGTGAGCGCCGTGAGGCGATTCTCCGCGCAGAGGGTGAGAAAAAATCGACAATCCTTGTGGCGGAAGGTCAGAAGGAGTCTGCAATCCTTGAGGCAGAGGCAGAAAAGCAGGCTGCAATTCTCCGCGCGGAAGCTGAGAAGGAGAAGAGAATCCGAGAGGCGGAGGGTCAGGCGGAGGCCATTCGTGTCGTGCAGATGGCAAATGCGGAGGGAATCAAATACCTCAGAGACGCAGGCGCTGACGAGGCGGTACTTACGATCAAGAAGCTTGAAGCATTTGAGAAAGCTGCAAACGGCAATGCTACGAAGATTATTATTCCTTCGGAAATTCAGGGAGTAGCTGGGCTTGTGAAGTCTGTTGGAGAAGTTTTGAAGTAAAAGCGGAACAAAACGGGAGGAACTATACACATGACAAGGATATTGGTGCTAGAGGACAGTAAGGACTGCTTAAATGCGATTACTGCGATGCTGGAAAAGGTATCTGACAGGGTGTGCGCTGTTCCTGTAAATAGTCTGGAGGAGGCAAGAGCTGCGCTGGCAGAGGAAGCGCAGCCGCTCTTTCAGGCTTTTTTGTTGGACATTAATCTGGACTGTAATGACAAGGAGGATGTCTCAGGGATAACCTTTGCGCGGGAAGTCCGCATGAGACGGGAGTATGCGTTCACGCCGATCGTCATGATTACCTCGCTGGCAAACATGGAATTGACGGCATATAGGGAGCTGCACTGCTATCAGTATCTCATAAAGCCCTATAACGAACAGGATATAGAGACACTGGCTGGAAAGCTGCTGTTTTTGTCCCAACAGGGGGAGACGCGGGACGCATTTGTGGTAGTGAAAAAGGAAAGTGTAAATTATAAAATATTCTGTAAGGACATAGTGTGTGTCAAAGCAGTGCCGAGGGGAGTTTTGCTTGTATTATCAAAGGAAGAAATGAAAGTACCATATCTATCGATCAAGCAGCTGCTCGATAAATTGCCGAATGATAAATTCTTGCAGGTGCACCGCATGTGTGTGGTGAATCTGGATTATGTTGAGTACGTAGATACTGTAAACGGATTCATTCGTATGAAAAACGGGGAGCAAGTGGAAATTGGCATCACATATAAGAGTGATATAAAGAAAAGGCTGTGTGTGTGACAATCTGTCTTTATGGCACATGACAAAGCTTATTGCGGAATGGCTTGTGTATCATACTCTTGATAGTATTGCGAAAGGATATAGGAGATAACACTTGGCTCTACACGGATTTCGTGGATGCTTCACAGCATATAAAAATTTTTGAATCAATGAAGGGGAAAAGGAGTGTGTTGCAATGGCTGAGCTTGGCAGAATATTTTTATATAGAATTTTTTGCGTGGTCGCGCTCATAATTGCACTCTATCTGCTGGTTGACCTGTATCTGAGTCACACGTTGGATATCAAGGTAATGGTATTGTTTGGCATTGTCTTTTCTGTTATTATATTTGGTCTTTTTGACTGGGCGCAGAATTATGCAGCACTGCGGCGCCAGGAACAGGAGTTAAAGATTTACAAGCTGTACATCAAGCCAATGGAGGAGTTAACAAAGGATATCAGGGCACGGCAACATGAGTTTGACAATCATATGAATGCGATTCTGAATATGCATGTGACTATTGATGACTACGATGAGCTTGTCAGAGCACAGTCAGCGTACTGCAAGGATATTTACGGGGACAAATCTCGCTGTAATCCGGCACTGCTGCGCATATCGGACAAAATACTTGCGGGATTTTTATATAGCAAAATTATCAGTGCGCCAGCTTATATTGACATTGATATACAGGTGCTGAGTCAGGAAATTGTGACGTCTGTGTCAGAACACGCGCTTGTCGAAATCATTGGGACGCTGACTGACAATGCATTTGAGGCTGCGACACCGCGAAACAATAAGGTAGAGATGGTGCTCGATGCCATAAATGACAAGCTGATTTTTATGATTAAAAATCAAGTGGAAAACCTCACTATGGGTGAGATTTCCCACTTTTTTGAAAAAGGATTCACAACCAAAAACAACCATGAGGACAGAGGACTTGGACTCTATCAGGCAAACCAGATTGCAAAGCGCCACAAGGGAGAGATCACAGTGGAGCTGCTAGAGCAGGCGGACGGACAGGAAATTTGTTTTGGCGTGAGGATATAGTTTTTTGCTGATCCCATCATTTCGCGGTATAGCTTCCGACAATTTCACCTTGGCTGTCATAGATGACAGAGTGTTCGAGGTCAGAAAGATAAGATTCTACCGTTTCCAGTATGATATTCTGTTCTTCTTCTGTGATTGTCTCCCGTTGACGCAGCGCTTCACATTGGTCTTTTACATCGTTCAGGAGTGTTTTCGGATTGTTGAAGCCCGTGATAGACGTATATCCATCTTTTCTCACCAAGACAAATCCAATGCTGCCTTCTGTGACGCCGCTGATCGGTTTATTGTTTATGTCAGCCTCACCGCAGTAAATATAAAATA
>CAJUII010000163.1 GCA_910586405.1 uncultured Lachnospiraceae bacterium | reverse complement strand
AAGGAGTTGTTATGTTGGCTAACAACGCATTTGGTATCGACTTAGGTACCAGAACAATTAAGATTTACAACGCTCACAGTGACAATGTTATTGTTGAGAAAAATATGATCGCGATCGAGGATAAGAAAAATTTATTTGCATATGGTGATTCGGCATTTGAAATGTTTGAGAAGGCACCATCTAATATTGAAATCTCATATCCGCTCTGCAATGGCGTGATTGCGGATATTAAAAATATGCAGCTCATTCTCAAAAATTTTATACTGGACTGCAACAAAGGTGCAGTAAAGCCCGCTGAGTTTTATATTGCGGTTCCTTCTGACATCACAGAGGTGGAGAAGAGAGCTTTTTCAGATCTGGTGAAGGATGCCAACATCAAGGCAAAGAAAATCCTGCGTGTTGAGAAGGCAGTCGCGGACGGGCTTGGGCTTGATATTGATGTCAAGAATGCACAGGGAATCCTCGTCGTGAATGTCGGTTTCCACACCACAGAGATTTCGATTCTTTCACTGGGCGGCATCGTGCTCAGCCGTCTGATCAAGGTGGGCGGACAGAAATTTGATGAGTCCATCAAAAATGCGATCCGCAAAGAGTTCAGCCTGATCGTCGGCAGCAAGACCGCAGAGAATGTCAAGATTGATCTGCGTGAGCTTGAGGCAGACGAAAGAAAAGCTGTCGTATACGGCAGGGATATCGTGACAGGGCTTCCTATGGAGAAGGAGATCCCGACGGATTTGGTGAGCGAGAGTATGCTTGAGAACTTTAATGTGATTATTGACAATATCAGGGTGATTTTGGAGAGGACGCCGCCAGAGCTTTCCGCAGATATTTTCCGCAGGGGCATCTATCTGACAGGCGGCGCATCGCAGGTTGTGCACTTGGCAGAATTAATCGCAAAGGGAACAGGGCTGAAGGTCAATGTGAGCGAGAATCCGGTGTCGGGCGTTGCGCTTGGCCTTGCGAAGATCATCAAGGACGATAACTATAAATCTGTTGCATATTTAGAAGGAATGGGGCGCTAGTATTCATGAGTCCGGTGACAAAGCGAAAAAAGGATAAGTTCTCTATTCCAAGCAAATATTTGTTGTTGATCTTAACCTGTGTCTGTGTGGCACTCATGGCAGTCACCTTTTTTACAGATTATTCTGCGACGCCTTTGAATAAATTGGTGGGCTATGTCGTTGTTCCTTTTCAAGATGGCGTCAGCCGCATCGGCACTTGGATATCCGTTCGTGTGGACGAGCTTGGAGAATTGAGAATCATCTTGCAGGAGAATCAGAAACTCAAGGAACAGATTGACGAGCTGACCGTCCAGAACACACAGCTCCAGCAGGATAAATATGAATTGAACAATCTCCGTGAGCTGTACAAGCTCGATGAGCAGTACAGCGGCTATGAAAAAGTAGGTGCCAGAATCATTGCCAGAGACAGTGGAAACTGGTTTCATGCATTTACGATCAACAAAGGAACTGACGACGGACTTGCAGTCGATATGAATGTAATCGCCGGCGGGGGGCTTGTGGGAAGGATTGTCGATATCGGCTCAAACTGGGCAAAGGTCAACGCGATTATCAACGACAATTCGAATGTCAGCGGCATGGTGCTTGCAAGCGCTGATAACCTGATGGTGAAAGGCTCTCTACAGCTCATGGCGGAGGGCGTAATTGGCTTTGGACAGCTCAACGATTCACAAAATACTGTGGAAGTGGGGGACAAGGTTGTCACCTCGAACATCAGTGACAAATATCTGCCAAGCATTCTGATTGGATATATCAGCGAGATTTCGCAGGACACGAACAATATCACGAAGTCTGGCAAAATCACGCCAGCGGTTGACTTTGAACATCTTGAGGAAGTGCTTGTCATCTTAAAGACCAAGCAGCAGATAGGGGATTAGCAGGTTTATGAAGAGAAATATCATATTATTTTTTATCATATTATGCGGATTTGTCTTTCAGACAACACTCTTTCAGGCACTGAGCTTCGGAGGAATATCCCCCAATATCCTGATTATCATCACGGTGTCTTATGGATTTATGTACGGGAAAAAGTGCGGTATGGTCACAGGTTTTTTGTGCGGGCTGCTGATGGATATATTTTATGGCGATGTCCTTGGATTTTACGCGCTGGTCTACTTGTACATAGGAGCTGCCAATGGGGTATTTCACAGTATTTTTTATCAGGATGATATCAAACTGCCGCTTGTATTAATACTGGCAAGTGATTTTGTGTATTCATTTACCTGTTATGTATTGTTGTATCTTTTGAGGAGTAGATTTGATATTATTTTTTATCTGAAACATGTCATACTGCCGGAGGTTGTCTACACAATCTTTGTGACAGTGTTTATATATCCTTGTATTTTGTTGCTGAACAGAACAATGGATGAGATCGAAAGAGGTGACAATAAGGTTGTTTAAAAGGATTGGCGAGAGCCTGTACAATCTGCTTACTTCCCGGCTGCTGTTATTGTTTATCATTTTTACTGGTATGGGCGCAGTCTTGGTATACAGATTATTTGACTTACAGATCGTAAACGGAGAATCGTATCTGGACAACTTTCGCCTGATGATCGAAAAAGTCAAAACATTAGAAGGAACCCGCGGCGATATCTATGACAGGAACGGTAATCTGCTCGCGTACAATGAACTTGCGTATTCTGTGACAATCGAGGATGTGTACGAAGCGTCTGGAAAAAACGAAAACCTCAATGCGACACTCTATAAGCTGATTCATATGATCGAGAGCAATGGAGACACCATTATCAGTGATTTTAACATTATTTTAAATGAAAATGATGATTATGAGTTTACTGTTGAGGGAACAAGACTTTTGAGATTTAAGGCGGATGTATATGGCTGCCGTACCATCGATGGATCAGATTTCAAATATTACATGAAAAATGCGTCAGCGCAAGAGATCATCGATTATCTTGTAAATCGGTTCAAAATCGGCGCTTATCATGAGAATGAGTCTGGAGAGAAAGATTTTTTTCCAGGGGAGGGTTTTACCAAGAGAGAGATCTTGCAGCTTGTGACAATTCGTTATCAGATGAGCTTATACAGTTATCAGAAGTATATTCCGACTACTGTTGCCACAGATGTCTCGCTAAAGACCGTCGCAGTAATCATGGAAAATGCTGCGGAGCTACAGGGCGTTGCCATAGAGGAAGATATGATACGAAAGTATAATTATCCATTTTACTTTTCACATATCCTTGGCTATACCGGCAAGATTTCATCGGAGGAGCTGACAGCCTTATCCGAGCAGGACGATAGCTACACAATGAATGATACTGTCGGAAAGGGCGGCATCGAACAGGTTATGGAGCTGGAGCTTCAAGGTAAAAAGGGATCTGAGACGATTTATGTCGATAACATGGGAAAAGTTATCAACACGACAGACCATGTGGATGCACAGGCCGGAAATGATGTGTACCTGACGCTTGACAAGGATCTGCAAGTCGCGATTTATAATATTCTGGAACAGAAAATAGCTGGTATTATCGTTGAAAAAACCAGAAATATTTATAATTATGATCCGTTGAAATCAGCCTCCCGTCAGGATATTATCATACCAATTGACAATGTATATTTCGCACTTTTTGACAATAATGTGATAGATATTAATCATTTTACCGATGAGAATGCCTATGATACAGAACGGGAGGTTCAACAGATCTTTCTGGAGAAGCAGCGCAGCGTTCTGCTGACATTGCAGGAAGAGCTTTCTGTCACAAAGACGCCTTATGATCAGCTGACTAAGGAGTACAAAAACTACGAAAGCTATATCGTTTCCATGCTCACAGACAAAGGGGTTTTGATGAGTTCTGTTATTAATAAAGAAGACCCTACGTATATCGCATGGACTACTGACGAGGTCATAAGCCTGAATGAATATTTGACTTATGCAATCTCACAAAACTGGATTGATATCACAAAGCTGTCTGTACAGTCACAATATTCTGATTCGACAGAAGTTCTCGACGGCGTGATACAATATATTATTGAAAATCTTCAGAATAATACTAGGTTTTCAAAGAAAATGTACAAATATATGATCAGTGACCAGACAATCACGGGCAGGCAGGTATGTATGCTGTTGTGGGAACAGGACCTGATCACAGTAGAGGAGAGCAAGATCACTGCATTAAAAAACGGATCAACCAATGCCTATAATTTTATGCTTGATATGATTAAGACTCTTCAGATCACGCCTGCTCAGTTAGCGCTTGATCCCTGCTCGGGCTCCTGTGTTGTGACGGATGTCAGAACCGGAGAAGTACGCGCGCTGGTTTCCTACCCAGGATATGATATTAATAAACTGGCAAACGGTGTCGATGCGGAGTATTTTGCAAAATTACAGGCAGATTTGTCCGTGCCGCAGTGGAGTGCTGCCACCCAGCAGGAGACGGCGCCCGGCTCAACCTTCAAGATGGTGTCTGCTGTTGCAGCGATGCAGGAAGGTGTCGTTTCATCCTTGAGTGAGACGATTTTCTGCAGCGGAATTTTTGATAAACTGGACCCGCCAAGCCGTTGCTGGTCCTCCGCAGGACACGGAAATATGAACTTGTCCAATGCGATTGCTAATTCATGCAACGTATTCTTCTATGAAGTTGGATATCGGCTCGCGCAGGATGGAACTGGTTATAACAGCGACTATGGCTTGTCAAGACTTGAGAAATACGCGGACTTGTTTGGACTCACAGAGAAATCCGGCATAGAAATAACAGAGTCAGACCCTCATTTTTCCGATGAGACAATCGTTACATCCACAATCGGACAGGGATCAAACAACTACACAACTGTAGGTCTTTCGAGATATTTGACAGCAGTTGCAAACAGCGGTGTTGTATATAATTTAAGTCTATTGGATAAGCTGACAGATTCGAAGGGAAATCTGATAAAAGATTACACCCCGGAGGTCAGAAATACCATTGATATCGATAACAGTATATGGGATGCCATCCATACTGGAATGCGGGCAGTGGTAGAAAAGAAGTCTTATTACAAAGATCTTCCGGTGAATGTAGCCGGCAAGACTGGTACGGCACAGGAGGGGCGCAACCGCACCAACCATGCACTT
>CAJUII010000162.1 GCA_910586405.1 uncultured Lachnospiraceae bacterium | reverse complement strand
AACAATAATCAAAAGGAGTACAACCATATGGAACAACTCGAAGTAAACGGCAAAAGTTATCAAATTCTCAAACTGCTCGGCAAAGGAAAAGGCGGCTATTCTTATCTGGCAAAAGACGACAGCCAGACAGTCGTCGTGAAGCAGATTCATCATGAGCCCTGTGACTATTACCAGTTTGGCGATAAGATGGCAGCAGAGCTGCGCGACTATGACAGACTGCACAAAATCGGAATCCCCATGCCCAAGCTGCTCGACGCCGATGTCAGCAATGAACGTCTGGTCAAGGAGTACATCGACGGAAAGACAGTGTACGAGATGGTGCTTGACGATACACTCCCCGCAGACTGCATCGTGCAGGTGAAGAAAATGTGTGGTGTGCTGTATCCTGCAAACACCAATATCGACTATTTTCCCACGAATTTTATTCTGCAAAAAGACGACAGTACGCTGTACTATGTGGACTACGAGTGCAATGACTACATGGAGGAGTGGAATTTCGAAAACTGGGGTGTGAAATACTGGTCCAAGACACCGGAATTTCTGGAATATGCCAAAAATCATATTGACAACGCCCAGTAATGTGCTATAATGCGTATAAACAATTACGGACAAAAAGCATCGACGAGGAGGAGTACATGCATTCCTGATGAACAGAGAGAAAGTGGCTGGTGAAAACTTTCGTGAAGGGTGTATGGAAGTAGCCTTTGAGCTTTGGATTGAACAGAGAACAGACTCTTAGTAGACTCCAACGGAGATTCCCACCGTTATCAAGGGAAGCGATATCGGAATCCAGTAAGGGCATTCCCGCATCGTACAGAGTGCAGAATTTTTTCTGAATTTAGGTGGTACCACGGACATGTCAGTCCGCCCTAAGCATCGAGAGGTGTTTTAGGGCGGTTTTTTGTCTGTTTTGTTATCATAATACTATTTTTAGGAGGAACGAAGCATGGACAAAAAATATGATTTTCACAAGACAGAGACAGATCTGGAAAACTTCTGGGAAGCGCAGGAGATCTACAGATACCAAAATGACAGAGCGCGCAAGACCTTTTCAATCGACACGCCGCCGCCGACTGTCAGCGGCAAACTGCACATCGGACATGTGTTCTCTTACACGCAGGCAGAAATGATCGCGCGGTTTCGCCGAATGCAGGGATATGACGTGTTTTATCCGTTTGGCTTTGACGATAACGGACTGCCCACTGAGCGGCTTGTAGAGCGGGACAAGGGCATTCACGCCAACGCGCTGCCGCGCAGCGAATTTCGAGATCAATGCCTGCAAACCATCGCCAAATACGAGGAGGAATTTAAGAATCTGTGGAAGCGGCTGGGCTTTAGTGTGGACTGGAATTTACAGTATCAGACCATCTCAGAGCTGTCGCAGAAGATTTCGCAAAAATCATTTCTTGAACTTGCGAAAAACAAAAGAGCTTACATGAAAGAGTCTCCCGTGCTATGGTGTACCGAGTGCCAGACCTCCATCGCGCAGGCCGAGCTAGAGACAAAGGAGTGCGAGACTACATTTAATTACCTCAACTTTGCAACACCTGTTGGAACGCTGCTCATCGCGACCACCAGACCGGAACTGCTTGCAGGCTGCGTGTGCATTTTTGTGCATCCAGAGGACAGCCGCTACCATAATTATATTGGAAAGACGGCAACGGTACCGCTATATGATTTTGAGATTCCCATTTTGTCCGATGAGACCGTTTCCATGGAAAAAGGAACCGGCGCGGTTATGTGCGCTACTTTCGGGGATTCGGCAGACATGGACTGGTGTGAGAAACACCATCTGTCTTATAAAAAAATCATTCTGCCGAACGGAACGATTGCTTCCGATGTATCTTATATCGGCGGCATGACCATAAGAAAAGCAAGACAGCATATCATCGACTGTCTGCGGAATCAGGGACTTCTGGTGAGACAGGAGACGATACAGCACATGGTTGCAATCCATGAGCGCTGCGGCACAGACGTGGAATTTCTGCCCTCAAGACAGTGGTACATTGACGTACTGACCGATCGGGAGAAATATTTAAAGGCGGCGGACGAGATTCACTGGCATCCGACCCATATGAAGAAGCGCTATCAGACGTGGGTGGAAAATTTAAAGTGGGACTGGTGTATTTCGAGACAGCGGTATTTTGGCGTTCCGTTTCCAGTGTGGTACTGCAAGGACTGCAAACAGCCTGTTTTTGCCGCGCCAGAGCAGCTTCCAGTCAATCCGCTCGAGACGAATCCGCTTCATGCCTGTGCCTGCGGCTGTACCGACTTTATCCCTGAGACGGCAGTGTTTGATACATGGGCGACCTCCTCGGTCACGACGCTCATCAATGCCAGATATGGCGAGCCGCAGGACTGTACCGACGAGCTGCTTCCTATGGGAATGCGCAGTCAGGCGCATGAGATTATCAGAACATGGGCATTTTACTCCATTGTCAAAAGTTTGTATCATACTGGGAGAATACCGTGGCGTGATATAATGATTAGCGGCTTCGTGCTGGCAAAGCCCGGGGAGAAGATCAGCAAGTCCAAGAATAACGGCGCCGATTCCCCGATCGCGCTGGTCGAGACACACTCCGCCGACACAGTGCGCTACTGGGCAGCGAACAGCAGGCTTGGAACAGATACCTTTTTCAGCGAGGACGAACTCAAACTCTCCAAGCGCTTTATCCAAAAGCTGTACAATGCCGCGAAGTTTGCCATTTTGCAGCTAACAGATTTCCAGAAGCCAGAGACTTATGACGAATCGGATTTGCTGCCCGTTGACCAATGGATTTTGCAGCGCGTGAACGAGACGACGAAAAAGGCAGCAGAACTGTTATATGAGTATGAGATTGGGCAGGCAAGACACGAGATTGATACCCTGTTCTGGAAAGATTTCTGCGATTACTATATCGAGATAGCAAAAGAAAGGCTCTACCAGCCCCAAAAACATGGTGAGAGACAGCAATATTCTGGTCAGATTGCGCTGTATTATAGTTTGCTTGGCATTTTGAAGCTGTATGCGATATACACGCCCTATGTGACCGAGTACATTTATCAGGAATTTTACAGAAGCTATGAAAATGAAATCTCGCTGCATCTGACACAGTGGGAGACGCGGCAGACAAAACAGTGCTACATTGACTTTGGCGAACACCTTAAAAGCGTGATAGCCGCAGTGCGCCGGGATAAGACAGAGCGTCAGCTCTCCATGAAGGATGCCATTCCTGAGCTGATTATCACCTGCCCTAAAAAGTTCCGTGATTTTTACAAAAAGACTGAAAAAGACTTAAAAGCCTGCACCAGCGCAGAGCGGATCTTATTACGGAATTAATGCTTCATAGGGTTTCCCCATTTGACAATACGAAACGCCAATGCTATGATAAATAAAAAGGGAAATAGGCGTATGAAAAAGCTAAAGATTATCTGGATTCTTTTTGCGCTGATCAGCATTCTGATATGGATGCCCAGACTCGATGGACTGCTCACCAAAGAGTATTCTGCGATATCAGACTGTGTCGTATTAGATGATGGCTGGGATATCACGATCAATGAAGATACATGGCAGAATGTCCGGCTGACAGAGCTTCGGTTTGCTGCTGTCAGTAAAGGCGATAAGATTATAATGCAGCGTACACTTCCAGCAAACTGGGGGTTTGTTGAAGGTGCGCTGCGTTTTCATATCAAACATAGCGCGGTCAGCATGTATGTTGATGATGTACTCCTATATGAATATGGCGTAGACAGGCTTGCCGCGGGAAAAACACTCGGCAGCGGGTATCAGTTTATCAATTTTCCAAACACCTATCAGGGAAAAAGATTTCGTATCCATATGACAGTCGCAGAGGAAAAAGTCTTTACAACGCTGGATTCCATAAGGCTGTATGAGTGGAAAAATGCCTACCGCGTGTTGATTACAGAGAACAGGCTGCCCCTGTTCAGCGGCTGCTTCCTGATTCTTTTTGGGCTGATTGTCTGCGTGATTACGATCTTTGCACTTCTTTATTCGGCCAAATATATCCGACTGTTTTGCATTTCTCTCTTTTCGATTTGTATGGGATTGTGGACACTGAGCTACTACAATATCATGCTTATTTTTGCGGTGCCGCTCTATTCGATCTCACTTATCAACTATTTGGCGCTCTATCTGGCGCCGATTCCACTGACAATTTACATACGTGAGGAGGTGTACAACCTCAAGCTGAGACTGCTGGCCATTGCATACCGCGTCTTTCTTGCGATAGAACTTGCAGCCGTCTCCGTAATGGTGACACTCCACACGCTCGATATCGTGCATCTGGCAGGAATGCTCAAATACATGCAGGCGATACTGTTCATCGGACTGCTGTTTTTCCTGTACGTACTCCTCCTCAACCTAAAGTTTTCCAAGCTGGAAAACCGGCTGTCTGTTCTGGGAATGTTGATTGTGATTGGCTGTATTGCGTATGACCTCGTTGGTTATAACAGCGGCCGCTATCTTGGAATGGATATTTTCAAGATCAGAGGTGTCTCCTCGAGCGGCATTATGATATTGATCTGCATTCTGTTTATCTCATTTTATATAGAAATGACACACAAGATGATGGAGCAAAAAGAGCGTGATTTCCTGATCAAAAGCGCCTACACAGATGAGCTGACGCAGCTTCACAACCGACGGTACTGTATGGAACATTTTAACAAAATTCGGGAAGAGCAGACGGCAAACTACACGATTGTCTGCCTTGATGTCAACAATCTAAAGACTGTAAATGACACCTATGGACACACCAAGGGCGATGTGCTGATTCGGTGCGCCGCCGAGGTGATTGCGCAGACCTTTGGTCAGTACGGGGTTGTAGCGCGGACTGGCGGTGATGAATTTGTTGCCGTGTTAGGGCTCACCGATGACAGGAAATTGTCTGCGCTGATGGAACAGTTCGAACAGAATATCGCACAGAAAAATCTTGCGGCAGAGGACCTGAACTTGTCGATTGCATACGGCTATGCCTCTGGAAGCCGGCAGGACAATGACATTGATAAGGTACATCAGACAGCAGATGACCGCATGTATGAAAAAAAGAAACAGATGAAAGCCGCAGTGCAAATGGCTGTGAGATAGTAGCACTGCAAAATAATAGTACAAAATGAATT
>CAJUII010000161.1:1877-5193 GCA_910586405.1 uncultured Lachnospiraceae bacterium | reverse complement strand
GGCGGAGGAGAGCGGCTGGCAGCTCATCACAGAAGAGTCCAAAGAAAATCCTTATCGAAAGCATGAGGCATATCATCAATTCACAGCGTTATATACAGGCAGCCAGCGGAAAAATGCTAAGGTCTGGCTGGACTATTTCACTTCGGCGCCATTTCTGGAGGTGTACAGAGAAAGGGCATTTGCAGAGCTGCTTTGGGAGGAGATCGAAAAACAGGAGATCTCGCCAAGCAGAGAGTTTCTGACATGGCTGCATATTGCGTATCTTATTGATGCAAGTTATGTGCAGGATTGGGAGATACAGCAGTTTAGGGCAGAGAAGTGGGCAGTGTTTGATGGCATAGAGTTCATTTATCTGATTGCGGAAAAAGGACCCGTACCCAAACGGCGCACAGGCAATGAGCTTTCAATGTTTTTCAGCTTTTCAGAGTACTGTTATCTGATGCGTCTGGCAAAGTGCGGCAACTGGAATGAGAAGGCGCTCGCAGACGCCAGAGAGATTTTGGGATACTATAATCTGGCGTACTTGAAAGAGAAGTGTGTGAATAAGGTATGGACAAGGACTGAGCGTCATCTTGCCGGAGTGCGCCTGTTAAATAATTTCTTCGAATGCCAGACGCTGCCGGACGAGCTCTACCGAATCTTATGGGAGCAGTTGTCTCTAAAGACCGCGACGATGGGACGCACAAAAATCTTTTATGGCAGACTGCGGGAGATTGTGTTGGAGCGGATTCCCGATATTGAGGCGGAGGAGGAGAGCTTTACCAAACTGTATCAGGAGGACGTGCACTATTTTAGTGTGTGTACCAATGGGGCAGACCCGCAGAAGAATCTCGAGAAAACAGACGCGTTCATGGCGCGGGAGGATTTGCAGAGGGCGCTTCGAAACCGCCGCTTTGTCGAAGACTATGTTCTAAGAATCTGGCTGAGCAGAGAGGACTATATGCATAATGACTATATTCCCGATCTGTTTCTTGAACGGCTGATTGCATTTTATCGTGAAAATTCTGATGCGCCATGTGCGGCGCGTGTCATCTGGCAGGCAGAGCAGACACTGCTGGACAGAACGGTGAAGCGCCAGAAGGAGGAGGATTTATTGGCGCCAGTTTTGATGGATAGTGTGAGTGTTGTCTGCCGTCCCTTTTTCCGGCACTGGCTCAACACAGGATTTTATCTTGCCAAAAATCCGTCAAATGGAGTGCTTCTTTGTCAGTATTTGAGTCATTATCTGCCTTATCTGGAGGATTGGAGCAGACGCTTTGCACAGACAGGGAGACGCTGGACGACCGTGCTGGAGGAGCATACCATAGAGCTGATCTTTCATCAACGGTATATGGAATACAAGGTGGATTCCAAGCTCGTATGCTGTCCGCTTTTGAACTGGTCTGTATTGACAGAAAAGTTGGAGAAGGATACTGACAGCCTGTTTCTGCTGCTTCCCGTCACGGCTGCGCCGTATGACCAATATGAGTCTGTCCGGGAGGAACTAGAGCGCAGGCTCAATAACACGGCTGCGCCCAAGGAGGATTTTGCGGAGATTGCCGGGTACCTTGCAGGGCATGTGTGCTGCCTGCCAAGAGCAGAGGCAGCGTCTGCGGCGGAAGCGCTTTTCATCAATCCGGCAGACCTGCCGGCGTCAAGTCCAATAGAGCTGTTTGCCGAAAATGAGGAGCATCTCTATGGGTGCAGTTGGTTTCGTCAGGAGGGTGTGCTGTTATTTTTTGAGCAGACTGCTGAAAATAGAGTCGATTTGCCAAGGGGCTGTTATCAGAATATTTTTGAGGAGGAAATCGCGTTTTCAATGGGACAGAGGCTGTTAGAGGACATTGCGTCTCCTGCGGGATTTAACTTGTCACTGCTTAGGGTGCTGCCGTTTGCAGTCCATGTGCAGCCACGGTACGCACCAGCGGAGACTGTGCAGGCGGAGGAGGTCACAATCAAGAGACTTAGCGCTTTGATTGGTCAGTATGCGCAGGACAGCCTGCTTAGGCTGCAGTTTGAGTGGCAGGAGGGGGCTCTGGTATTTGTTCGCGATGAGAACGGCTATGCCTGCTTTTATTTTGATGATGCGATGCAAAAATATTTTACGCTGTTATTTCTTCCAGAAGTGTATGAGACTGTACCGCTCAGTAAGCAAAAATATGTTCCGTTTGGGCTGGGAAAACTGCCAGACTATGCAGTCCACCCTGACGCAGTGTCGATTCTTTGCAAGTTAGGAAGCGTATTTAGACAGCTTAGCAGGGGCGTGGACCCAGTGATTCGGGTGGGAGGGCATTGCCTGTGGGATATTGGCAATATTGGAAACAACGCAGCGCACCGCTACCGGCTTGCCAAGCAGAAGCTGGGCGGATACCCCGCAGAGCAGGTACAGAATTATATTCTGGCAAAGTTTGTGATCTCCCGCTATCCAGATCAGATGGAAAAAATGTCGATGGAAAAAATAAACACGGACAGTGGCAGCAGCCTTCTTGAGCATTGCAGTGAGCAGACAGAGGAGGTCAGACTGGCGCTGATGGAATTTATGCAAAATAAACTTCGCAGGCTGCGCCTTTCGTGGCGTGCAGCAAACGACAAGGAACCGTATTTTCCGTTTCATATTGTACTGCTACAGGAAGCGGGACGTTACATGATGGCATATCTGTGCGATGACAGACAGACTGCACAGTACTATGTGGCAGATAGAACCACATACGTCAACATGAAGGGGAAAAATTATTCGAAGGATGCCTTTATGGGAAATACGGTGCCTGCTTATCTGATTCACAAGGACGCTTGCAGTATCCGAAATTGTCTGGATCTCATCTTTGATGACATGGCATACATGCCGGCAGTGCTCAATCAATTCGACGCATTTGCCAATGAGAATCCGGCAAAACCGCGGGCATATGAAGAAATCCGCGCGGAGCTGGTGGGCAAGCTGGCGCCGCCCGCTATCCTATGAGACACTCTTTTCCTAACGTTGCTCTCCTAGATTTACCACAGGTTTTCGACTCATATTCACACCTCTTAGTCTATGGATTTATTTACTGATATCAGTATACATGATATTGACGTTTTAGGCAAATAGGATTGAACAGGGCACTGTGAATATGCGTCTGGAGACCATAAAAAGACTTTTTGGAGTTGACATCGTAACACAATAGCAAGTATACTTGTAATATGGAAATAACTGAGACAGGGAATACATAATGGTTATAGGCTAGTTGTAAAAAATCTACAGAAAGATATTGCATTCACAATGAAAATAAGGGAGAATATTACCAGACCAGACCAGACCAGACCAGACCAGACCAGACCAGACCAGACCAGACCAGACCAG
>CAJUII010000161.1:0-1777 GCA_910586405.1 uncultured Lachnospiraceae bacterium | reverse complement strand
ACCAGACCAGACCAGACCAGACCAGACCAGACCAGACCAGACCAGACCAGACCAGACTTAGTATAATCTGGTCTTTTTATAGTGGTGAGCTTGATAGACGAAGACCATATACCGTGCTAAAAATGCGGAGCATTTCAGCACGGTATATGGTCTTTTATTGTGAGAATCGAGTGAGATTGCATGCCAGAAAAGGGATGGGATTGAGGGGAGGGTAGTATATAGAACAACATTTCAGGCAGATATTGAATTATTTTCGTAAGGAAGGGAGAAAAATCGTGGGAAAATGGAGTAAATATGCAAAAAGAAATCTCTGTATGCTGCTAAGCACGGCGATGGTGCTGACAGATGCAGGGATGAGTGTCTCCGCGGCGGAGAGCACAGCGGCGGCAGAGAGGATCGAAGAAAATTTCATAGAAGAATTAATAAAAAGTACAGAGGAAGGTGCTGATCAGGAAAAAACAGCAGACTCGGCGGACAAAGAGACACAGGACGCAAAGGCAGCGGAGACGGAATCGGCTGAATCCCAGACGACAGGAATCGAGACGGAGTCTGCGGTGGAAACAAAAGTAGAAGAGAAAGAGGATATCAAGACAGAAGCACAGGAGTCAAAGGATTCTGTGACAAACGAGACAGAAACCGCAGAAGAGCGTACAACGCAGGGAACAGAATCTGAGCTTGAAGAAAATACAATTGAAGAAAGTACAATTGAAGAAAGTACAGAAGAGAGAACAAGCGCAGAGGAATCCAAGACAGAAACTGCATCGTCTGTAGAGATTGAGACCGCGGAATCGCAGGAGACACAGGCAGCGGAGATGACTGTGGAGGAGCTTTTGACAGAGGAGGTTCTGACAGATGAGACAGAAACAGAGACGGAAGTGCAGGAGACCGAAACGCAGGAAGTGCTTGCGGAGGATGTGATCGCGCAGGGGGAGTATAAGGAAGATGGGAACGACATTACCTGGGTGATTGATCTGGATGGAAAGCTGACTGTGACAGGAACAGGGGATTTTGCGCCGAATAATCTGGATTCTAAGAGAGCTCCATGGTACGAGTATCGAGAATCCATTATAACAGCAGAGATTCATGTACAAAATATGATAAATGCAAGAGGTATGTTTTATGGTTGTACTAATTTGCTCTCTGTGGATATAAGTGATTTTGATACAAGTAAAGTAGAGGACATGGGGGTAATGTTTATTGACTGTAGCAGTTTAAAGAACATTGATTTGAGTAATTTTGATACAAGTGAATCAAGATTTATGACAAATATGTTTAGTGGCTGCAGCAGTTTAACTAATATCGACTTAAGCAGTTTTAACACAGAAAATGTTGTGGGTATGACTGCGATGTTTGCTGGCTGTAGCAGTTTGACAAGTTTAGATTTAAGCAATTTTAATATGGGAAATGTCAGTGCAACAGAATATATGTTTAGTGGCTGTAACAGTTTGACAAGCATAGAGTTTGGCAACTTTCCAATTCATAATGTGGAATATATGTATGGTATGTTTAGTGGTTGTAGTAGTCTGACAAGTTTAGATTTAGGTATGTTTTATACTGGCAATACGCGCCGTATGGATAGTATGTTTCAAGGCTGTAGACAATTAACTCAACTAAACATTAGGAATTTCCATACTGAAAATGTAGTTGCCATGGATTCGATGTTTGCTGAGTGTAGTAGTCTGACGAGTATAAATTTAAGTGAATTTCGCACTGATAATGTCCAAAATATGAATTATATGTTTTTTGGATGTTCTAATTTAACAAATTTGGATTTAAG
>CAJUII010000160.1 GCA_910586405.1 uncultured Lachnospiraceae bacterium | reverse complement strand
TTTCAACAAAAAGAAAGAGACTGGCGTGAGGGAAATTGTCCTTGGAGCTAAGACCATTGTAGAGGCGGTGGTATAGTGAAATTCAGAGTGTTCAACATCTTGATCAGAGTGCTTGCCGCAACAGGGGTAGTGTGAGAAGTACTTCTAACAACCCGTGGCTGTTTCCGCTCGCAGAAAAGAGAGGGGCGCAAAGTTCGTCCCTCTAATGCTTTAAAAAGGTCTTTCCGGGTTCACCCCAACTGCCAAGAACTTCTCCGGTATAAGAAAAGTATGTATTGCACGTAGTTGAGATGGGGGCAATGTTTTTCATACATTCGCCGACAGATATTTGTTGGTCTGTAAGTTCTTCGCTGTAAAGTACGTTTCGTATTCGGCACAAAAAGACCTCTCCTTCGCCGAAGGGAATACTCTGTGTGACTTCCAATTCATAATTAACGGGACTTTCCATTAGGATAGGAACGTCCAAAATTTCGCCTTTGCCAATGTCGGCATGAAAATTCATTTTATCCGCATCATATCCTGATTTGTTTCCAAGGTAGTCTGCCATGGGAAGCAGCTTTTCAGTGACAAGATTTGCTGAAAAGACATTGCCTGCCTTGATCCTGTCCTTGGTCAGTTTTTCTCCGTCGATACACATCATTACACAAAGTTCATTATCCCAGCAATAGCTGAACCAGCAGAACAGCCCGAAGTCGGGCGTCTTGTCCTCCTTGTATGTACCATATAAAAACAGTGTTTGCGGGCAAAAATCGTTTGTTGCTTGTCTTGAAATCTTAGTCATTATAATTCCTCCTTAACATTTTCCAGCACCTTGCGCAGATAGGTTTCAAATACCACAATCTCCTCCGGGCTGAAATTTTTGAAGTATATTTCGTGCATCTCCAAGGAAACCTTGTCGTAACTTTCCTTGAGCTGTTCTGCCTTTTGGGTCAGCGCAATAAGGTTTTTGCGCCTGTCCTGAGGGTCAGGCAGACGGCGTAAAAGCCCTGATTCCTCCATTCTGTCAAGCATGCTTGTAAGCGTGGTATTTGCAAGCCCCGTAAGTCTTGACAGTTCTATGATGGAGATGTGGTCATGCTGCCACAAAACATATAGGATTTTACCCTGCGCACCGTTAAATTCCTTTATGTTTTCCTTCTGTAGTATTTTGTCAAATACTCTCCCTCCGATTTGTTTGATCTGAGTAATCAAAAAACCTGCCTGAGTTTCTATTTTACATCACCTCCTATATAAGATAATACTATATAGTATTAAAATTGTCAAGGATGCTTGCTAATCAAAATTATGATAGCAGTATGAAAGTTCATGCTATGGACCGTTCAGGATTTTTATCTGTTGCGGAAAAGGAGTTGAAATTCTGCGGATTATATGTTGAAAAATATGACGAATCCGTTATAATGAAAAGTGAAATCATTACTACATATTAAAAATTTACGGAGGACTCAGAAAATGGGAAAAGTGAAACGTATTTACGTGGAAAAAAAGGAATCTTTTGCCGTGAAGGCGAGGGAACTTGAGGAGGAACTGAAGGGCTATCTGGGTATTGCCGGGCTGAAAAAAGTTAGAATTTTCATCCGTTATGATGTGGAGAACATATCAGATGCCATATTTGAGAAGGCTTGCAGCAGCGTATTTTCAGAGCCGCCTGTTGATGACTTATATATGGAACGCATTGAAATGCCGGAAAACGCTCGTTGTTTTTCAGTGGAGTTTCTGCCAGGGCAGTTCGACCAGAGGGCGGATTCGGCAGTGCAGTGCGTGCAGTTTTTAAAGGAGGACGAGCAGCCGATCATCAAGACAGCCGTCACCTATCTGCTGATTGGAACCATTTCGGACAGTGAGTTTGACAAGATCAAAAGTTACTGCATCAATCCTGTAGATTCCCGGGAAACAGGGCTTGAGAAGCCGGAGACGCTGGTGCAGTCTTTTGAGGAGCCCGCCGATGTTGGAAGTTTTGATGGATTTGCGGATATGGACGAGGATGCGCTTAGTGAGCTTTACGGCTCGCTTGGACTTGCCATGACCTTCAAGGATTTCCAGCACATTCAGAAATATTTTAAGAATGAGGAGCACAGAGACCCGACGGTCACGGAAGTCAGAGTGCTTGACACCTATTGGTCCGACCATTGCCGCCATACGACGTTTTCTACGGAGTTGAAGGAGGTGTCGTTTGAGGACGGTTATTATACAGCGCCAATCAGGACAACCTATGAAAATTATCTTGCTGTCCGCGAGGAAATTTTCGCAGGCAGAAAGGACAAATATGTCTGTCTGATGGATTTAGCGCTCATGGCGATGCGCAAGCTTAAAAAGGACGGCAAGCTCGAGGACATGGAAAAGTCGGACGAGATAAACGCCTGCTCGATTGTCGTGCCGGTGGAGATTGACAAGGAGGATGGAAAGGGCGTCATCACAGAGGAATGGTTTGTAAACTTCAAGAACGAGACACATAACCACCCGACGGAAATCGAGCCGTTCGGCGGCGCGGCAACCTGCCTTGGCGGAGCCATCCGTGACCCTCTTTCCGGCCGTACTTATGTCTATCAGGCGATGCGTGTCACAGGCGCGGCAGACCCGACAGTGCCCGTTGAGAACACTATGCGGGGCAAGCTTTCCCAGAAAAAGCTGGTGCGCGGCGCGGCGAGCGGCTATTCGTCCTACGGCAACCAGATTGGGCTTGCAACGGGATTCGTCAAGGAAGTCTACCATCCAAACTATGTGGCAAAGCGAATGGAAATCGGTGCGGTGATGGCAGCAGCGCCGCGTGCAGGCGTTATCCGTGAAAATTCAGACCCCGGCGATATCATTATCCTGCTCGGCGGACGGACAGGGCGCGACGGCTGCGGCGGTGCGACGGGTTCCTCCAAGGTGCACACAACGGCGTCCCTCACGACCTGCGGCGCAGAGGTTCAGAAGGGAAATGCGCCGACAGAGCGCAAATTACAGCGTCTGTTCCGCAGACCCGAGGTCAGCAAAATCATCAAGAAGTGCAACGACTTTGGCGCAGGCGGCGTGTCTGTTGCAATCGGAGAACTTGCGGACGGCCTTGTCGTGGACATGGACAAAGTGCCGAAAAAGTATGCTGGTCTTGATGGGACAGAGCTTGCCATCTCCGAGTCGCAGGAGAGAATGGCAGTCGTTGTGGACCCGAAAGATGCTGACCAGTTCCTTGCGTATGCTGCCGAGGAGAATCTGGAGGCCGTGAAGGTTGCGGTCGTCACCGAGGAGCCAAGACTGGTATTAAAGTGGCGCGGCAGCAAGGTTGTGGATATCGCGAGAGCCTTTCTCGACACAAACGGCGCGCATCAGGAGACTGGCGTATTCGTGGAAACGCCTGTAAAAGAGGACAACTATTTTCATAAGACAGCAGTCAAAAAGGTTGCGGAGGCGCTCGAAAAGAATGACGTCAAGGAAGCAGTTCTTGCTACATTAAATGACCTCAATGTCTGCTCACAGAAAGGTCTGGTGGAAATGTTTGACGCGTCCATCGGGGCAGGCAGTGTGTTCATGCCTTACGGTGGAAAGTACCAGCTCACAGAGACACAGGCGATGGTGGCAAAGCTCCCTGTTTTAAAGGGAAAGACGGATACCGTGACAATGATGGCGCACGGTTTCGACCCATATCTGTCGAGCTGGAGCCCATATCACGGTGCTGTGTATGCCGTGACGGAATCCATGGCAAAGATTGTGGCAGCAGGCGGAGACTTCACTAAGATTCGTTTTACCTTTCAGGAATATTTCAGGCGCATGACAGAGGAAGATGCTCGCTGGAGCCAGCCGTTTGCGGCGCTGCTCGGCGCATATGACGCACAGATTGGCTACGGACTGCCCTCGATTGGCGGTAAGGATTCCATGTCAGGCACATTCAATAAGATTGACGTGCCGCCCACACTCGTTTCCTTTGCCGTTGATGTTGCGAAGCAGCAGGATATTATTACGCCAGAGTTAAAAAATGCAGGGGACAAACTCGTTGTGTTTGATCTGCCGAAAAATGCGTATGACCTCCCTGATTATGAGAACGTCATGAAACTGTACAGCAGCGTTACGAAGCTGATAGCCGACAGGGTGATTGTGGCGGCTTATGCACTTGACTCCAAGGGTATTGTAGCAGCTGCGGCGAAGATGGCATTTGGCAACAAAATGGGCGTGGAATTTGACAGCGCACTTGACGCAAAAGCATTGTTTGCGAATGAAACAGGAAGCATCATCGCGGAAGTGCCGTCAAGCAGGCTTTCGGCGCTTGAGGCAGGCGGCGCGGCGTACAGAACGGTGGCTGCAGTGCGCGCAGAGAACGAGGGCTTTGTGTACAAAGATACAATCGTGTCGATGGACGAGGCATTGAAGGCATGGACATCAAAGCTTGAAAAAGTATTCCCGACGAAGGCGGTAAAAGGCACAGACGCAATCGAGACAAAGCTCTACGACACCAAAGACATTTATGTATGCAAAAACAAAGTGGCAAAACCGACGGTATTCATACCGGTATTCCCCGGCACAAACTGCGAGTATGATTCTACCATCGCATTTGAACGCGCGGGCGCCAATGTCGTGACAAAAGTATTCCGTAATCTGTCGGCGGAGGATATCAGGGATTCTGTTGACGCGTTTACGAAAGCAATCGCACAGGCACAGATTATCATGTTCCCGGGCGGTTTCTCAGCAGGCGATGAGCCGGACGGAAGCGCGAAGTTCTTTGCGACGGCATTTCAGAATGCAAAGATGAAGGAGGCAGTCAACAAGCTGTTGAATGAAAGGGACGGTCTTGCACTCGGTATCTGTAACGGATTTCAGGCGATGATCAAGCTGGGGCTGGTGCCTTATGGTGAGGTAGTCGGGCAGAAGGAAGATTCCCCTACGCTTACCTACAACACCATCAACCGCCATATTTCCAAGATGGTCTACACAAAAGTTGTCACAAACAAGTCGCCATGGCTACAGCTCGCTCAGCTTGGCAAGACCTACGTGACACCGGCTTCCCACGGAGAGGGAAGATTTGTGGCGCCGCAGGAGTGGATTGACAAGCTTCTTGCAAACGGACAGGTTGCGACACAGTATGCTGATTTTAACGGCAATATCTCCATGGACGAGGAGTGGAACGTGAACGGCTCCTACGCCGCAATCGAAGGAATCACCTCCCCTGACGGAAGATGCCTTGGCAAGATGGCACACGTGGAGCGCCGCGGAGATGGCGTAGCCATGAATATCTATGGGGAACAGGATTTGAAGATTTTTGAAGCTGGCGTTCTGTATTTTAAATAAAATTTAATCTTTTGAGAAAATTACAAGACTGTCGGAAAATGAATTAATTTTCTAATATGTTGTTTGAGCGTACAACAAGATATTGGAAGTAGATTTCATTTTTCGACAGTTTTAATTTGTATTTAGGGATAACTTAA
>CAJUII010000159.1 GCA_910586405.1 uncultured Lachnospiraceae bacterium | reverse complement strand
TTTTTGATTTGTGTTTATTATATACTGATTGTTTTGTATTTACAAGGTTCTTTACAAATAATACAACTGCACAAATACTAAGGCGCACTTTAACAAGGTGATTCGTCAAAAGGTCAAATATTTAGGAAATTTTTAAAATATCTTCATCAATACTTTACAATTAATAAAATATAGTTTATAATCCGAAGTATACAATATTACTAAAACAATCTATTACATGAAAGGGAGGTACCCAACTATGAAAAAGTTACACAAAAAGATTTTATGCACACTGCTTTCTGTAAGTATGCTTGCAGTTCTGACAGCGTGCGGCGGCAAGGACAGCAGCACAGACAAGGCAGCGACGACAAACACAAACACAAATACAGACACTACCCCAGCGGCAGATACGGCTGCACCGGAGGAAACACCAGCTCCTGCTTCGAAGGACGGCAGCGTGGCAGTATTCTATTATACATATGGTGATACTTATATTTCCAGTGTGCGTGCAGCGTTGGATTCTGCACTCGATGCAGCAGGAATCCAGTATCAGGATTATGACAGCAACAACAGCCAGACAACACAGTCCGAGCAGGTGACAACAGCGATCGCACAGGGTGCGACAGTACTCGTTGTGAATCTGGTTGACACGGGTTCAGATGATGCGGCAAAGAACATTATTACGCAGGCAAACGGTGTTCCAGTTATTTTCTTCAACCGTTCTGTGAGCGAGGAAGCTGTGACTAGCTCAGATAAGTGTGTATTTGTCGGCACAGATTATGAGATGGCTGGACATATGCAGGGTGAAATGATTGGAAACTATCTGTTAGAGAATTATGATACGCTGGATTTGAACGGAGATGGCACCATATCTTACGTAATGTTCAAGGGTCAGGAAGGCAACGCAGAGGCGGATGCACGTACAAAGTATGGTCAGGAGGACGCAGACACGATTCTGACAGGTGCAGGCAAGCCGGCACTCAGCTTTTATGACAGTGCAAACAGCAACAAGTATCTGGTAGATCAGGCGGGGGCATGGTCTTCTGCGGCAGCGACAGAGTATATGCAGACAATCATGTCTCAGTACAGTGAAGCAAATAATAATATGGTTGAGCTTGTAATCGCCAACAATGATGAGATGGCAATCGGTGCTATCACAGCACTGCAAAATGCAGGTTACAACAAAGATGGCGGCACTGTGATTCCCGTATTTGGTGTAGACGCTACAGATGCAGCGAAGGATGCCATCGCAGCAGGCTCGATGATCGGAACCATCAAGCAGGACGCAGACGGTATGGCGAATACCATCGCAGACATTACAGCAAACTTTATGGATGGCAAGGAGGCATTTGACGGTGTGGATTCCGCAAATGTCGTTGGTACATGGCGTGTCAATATTCCTTATGCTACTTACACAGGCAACTAATCAAAATAAGTCATCGATGATGCAGCCGCGCCTCGGTGCGGCTGCATTTTTGCGTACTTCAATCAAATCAGGAGGTGAGAATGAATATGCAGGAGACAAATGCTTCCGCAAATGTCCTACTGAAAATGGAGGGCATCTGTAAGGAATTTCCCGGTGTCAAGGCGCTTGACAATGTTTCCTTGACTGTGAAGGCAGGAACTGTCCACGCGCTTATGGGAGAGAACGGAGCCGGCAAATCCACGTTGATGAAATGTTTGTTCGGAGTGTATTCAAAGGACAGCGGCGACATTTATCTGGAGGGGAAAAAGGTGGAGTTCAAAAACTCCAAGGAAGCGCTGGAAAACGGTGTGGCAATGGTGCATCAGGAGCTGAATCAGGCATTAAAGCGCAATGTCATGGATAATATGTGGCTGGGACGTTTTCCGCGGATCTCAAGCTGGTGTCCGCTCACCAGTGAGAGAAAAATGTATGATGAGACGAAGAAGCTGTTTGAGGATTTGGAGATCAGTGTGGACCCGAAACGAGTGATGAGCACCATGCCGGTATCGCAGCGTCAGATGGTGGAGATTGCCAAAGCGGTATCTTATCAGTCCAAAATCATAGTGTTTGATGAGCCAACTTCCTCTCTGACAGAAGAGGAGGTAGAACATCTTTTTCGAATTATCAATATGCTGCGTGACCGCGGCTGCGGTATTATTTATATCTCTCATAAGATGGAAGAGATTCTGCGCATTTCCGATGAAGTGACGATCATGCGTGATGGGCAGTGGATTGCGACCCGTGAGGCGAAAACACTCACCATGAATGAGATTATCAAACTGATGGTTGGCCGTGAGCTGACAAACCGCTATCCAGAGAAAGATAACGTAGTGGGTGAGCCGCTTCTGGAGGTCAAGTCACTCTCAGCGATGTACTCTAAGCTAAAGGATGTTTCCTTTGTCGCGAAAAAGGGTGAGGTTCTAGGGGTTGCAGGTTTGGACAGCTCAGGGCGAACAGAGCTGTTGGAAAATATATTTGGCATCGCGACCCGCAAGAGCGGTGAAATTTATCTCCATGGAAAAAGGGTGTTCAACCGCAACGCGAGGGAGTCCATTGCAAATAAGTTTGCGCTGCTGACGGAGGAGCGCCGCGCGACTGGAATATTTGGCATTCGCGATATCCAGGCAAACACGACGATATCGAGTTTGCGCAAATACCGCTACAAGGGCTTTCCGCTGCTGAATGACAAGAAGCTTTCGGAGGTAACAGAGTGGGGTATCAATGCGATGCGCACGAAGACGCCGACGCAGAAGACACAGATTCGCTCACTGTCTGGTGGAAATCAACAGAAGGTAATTTTGGCGCGCTGGCTTCTGACTGACCCAGAGGTGCTGCTGCTCGATGAGCCAACCCGCGGAATCGATGTGGGTGCCAAGTATGAGATTTACCAATTGATTCTGAATCTGGCGAAGGAGGGCAAAACGGTTATCATGGTTTCTTCCGAGATGCCTGAATTATTGGGAGTGTGTGACCGGATTCTGGTTATGTCCGGCGGACAGCTTGCCGGAGAGGTAGATGTAAAGACGACAACGCAGGAGGAGATTATGACTCTGGCTGCAAAATATGCGTGATATATCATTCACGAAAATTTCTTCTATGGACAGGAGGTATGAACTGTGGCTGAAAAAGACAAATTAAAAAAAGTTGGGGATATTCTGCTCAATAATGCCATGTATATCATTATTGCGGTTGCGGTCGTGTACATTGCGATTATGCGTCCCACTTTTATAAAGCTTCCCTCAATTGTGAATATAGTGTCCCTGACGGCGGCAAAACTGCCGATCGCGTTGGGAATCGGCGGCTGTATTGTGCTGACCGGAACAGATATTTCCGCGGGCCGTGTTGTCGGTCTGACGGCATGTATTTCCGCTTCTCTGCTGACCACTGTTTTCAAGGTATTTCCCAAAATGGTGAGTGCAGCGCCGCTTCCACTCGTGCTTCTGCTGGTCATCGGTGTGGGTGCGCTTGTGGGATTTGTAAACGGGTTTAGCGTAGCGAAGTTCAAGCTGCATCCATTTATTGTGACGCTGTCAACACAGCTCATTGTATATGGTATTATTTTGATGTATCTAATGCGAGGTGTCAACAATGGACAGACGTTGAGCGGACTTTCTGACAACTACCGTTCGTTTATCACAGGAACACTGTTTAGTATTGGCGGTGTGGCAGTTCCCAAATATGTATTGTATTCGATCATATTGACCATTGTTATGTGGGTTATCTGGAACAAGACGACCTTTGGAAAAAATATGTTTGCTGTCGGTTCAAATGAGGAGGCGGCCAATGTGTCTGGTGTCAATGTTATGCGCACAATCATCATGGTATTTATGCTTGCTGGTATGATGTATGGTATCACTGGATTTCTGGACGGTGCGCGCATTGCCTCTGCAAATGCGAACACAGGTCTCAACTATGAGTGTGACGCGATTGCGGCCTGTGTCATTGGTGGTGTATCCTTCGTCGGCGGTATTGGACGAATCAGCGGTATTGTGGTGGGCGTGCTGCTGTTGCAGATTATCTTTACAGGTCTGAATTTCCTGGCAGTGGATGCCAATATGCTATACATTATCAAAGGTTTGATTATCCTGATCGCCTGTGCAATCGACATGCGCAAGTATCTGGTGCGCAAGTAAGTTATGGCAGAGCAGAAACAGACAGTTCCCCAGCGTCAGCTTCGGGGATTGTACTCCAAAGTTAATATATCAGTGAAGTCATTGAATATAATCATCATTGTGCTGGCAGCAGCACTTGTGGCATGCATGGTAATCGGCGTATCTAACGCTGGATTTACAGTTCAGTTTGATTCCCTGGGCGGAACAACGGTGGAAGGGCAAAAACTCATGTACGGGGAGCTGATCACAGCACCCGATGCGCCTACACGGGAGGGATATGTATTTGATGGCTGGTATCTGGACCAGAATACAACAAGACCGTGGGATTTAAAAAAGGATGTTGTCACAGAATCGCTAACACTGTATGCAGGGTGGCGAGTGCCGTGAACAACATGCAATATTGCAGAGATGGGACTGCTCGATGTAATAATCGGGCAGTCCATTCTTTTTGCACACGGACATGGATGTTTATAATGAAACCCTACACTATAACACCAGACTTTTGGACGATGGTATACTTGGGAGAGAATGGAGGAGGGGGAGCATGAACACATACAAAACTGCGGAAGTTGCCGCAATCATCGGTGTACACCCAAACACAATACGGTTGTATGAAAAACTAAAGTTGATACCAACACCCGAACGCTTGTCAAATAACTATCGTGTATTTACGGAATTTCATATAAAGCAATGCAGGCTGATACGACTTGCATTTCAGATCGAGGTAGTGCAAAACGGATTAAGAAAGAAAATCGCGCAGATGATTAAGGCATCGGCAGCAGGGGATTTTGATACGGCTGTCATGCTTACGCAAGATTACTTGAAGCAGCTCCGACGAGAGCGCCAAAACGCAGAAGAAGCCATCAACATCGTGCAGCAGATTTTATCCGATGATATTCGAGAAAATGCACAACATCTCAGACGAAAGGACGTATCAAAACTGCTAGATATTTCTATGGACACGCTTCGAAATTGGGAAATGAACGGCTTGCTTGCGATAAAAAGAAAAGATAACGGGTATCGTGTCTATACGGATGAGGATATACAGCGGCTTAAAATCATCCGCTCACTAAGATGTGCAAATTATTCCTTAGAGGCAATTCTGCGGCTTTTACAACAGCTATCCAAAAATCCCGATACTGATATTCGCATTGCGTTAAACACGCCAAAACAGACAGATGATATTGTCTCGGTCTGCGACCACCTGATCAGATCACTGTCAGCGGCAGAAAAAAATGCAATCACCATATTGGAGATGCTGCACGAAATGAAAACCCAATTTTCATAAACCCTACACTTTACCACCAATGTTTTCATCGGTGGTATTCTTTATGTACAAAAGCAAAG
>CAJUII010000158.1 GCA_910586405.1 uncultured Lachnospiraceae bacterium | reverse complement strand
ATGGCAAAACGCATCGGCTCAAACTGGTCCAGCACCTCGTCACCCGTCTCACCTTTCATGTACGGTATTGCAAGCGTGCGATTCTGCGTAGAAATATTCAGTTTTTCGAATAATTCCAGCACCTCCTGCACCTGCTCATTGTCTGCATTGATCATCATCATAAAATCCCCCTTTTACACAAAACTAATGTTTATCAGGTATGAACTCAAATCAGCCACGCGTCTTTGCGCCAGTCCTCATCGCGTCTCTGGCTCGATGCGGTCGCCTTGGTAAGCTGCAAGACAATCTCGCTGAAATACCGCGCCGGAACATCTTTTAACTCATACGCTTTCTCTTTGTCCGCCTCATCATAGACATAGCTGCCGCGCGCCACGCTGCCTGCCTTGTAAAACCGCACATCATAGATTGTCACGTCCTCGTCCATCAGACCGACATACGCGCCGGAAAAATGCAGTTCTACACCAATGCCAACCTCCGGGTCCTCGCGGTAATAGGTGTGAAATCCGCCTGCATCCTGCACGGAGCCGCGATACCAGCCAAGCCCGATCAGCTTGCCATTCAGAGAAAAGTCATTTAAGACATATCCGCCAAAACGCTCCAGGCTCTTGTGGTTTGCTTCCTCCTCGGTCCTGTCATAGACTGCCCTGTCAATCTGGTCGATGGGCTGCGTGATCTCATAGTCTGAAAGCTGCTCTCTCCACGCCGCCTTTTCCTCGTCTGTAAGCTCGATCGGATGTACAAGGCTGATGCGCGCGCCGTCTGGCAGCGTGTACTCCTCCTCGTCCTGCGTGTTAAAAGAGCCGTCCTCCATATAGCGGAAGCTCTGCACCAGCCGTTCGCCCTCGTAGATTCCCCAGATTAAGCCGATTGCAAACTGATGCATCAGTGGGTTTTTGACAAACAGGTTTGTCCAAGCCTCCACACCCCATTCCCGCTTTGCGGACAGTGCGTATTCCAGACGTGCCTTCTGGCTGCTGACCGTCGTTTTTAGCTGCTTTTTCAACTGCTTAAAGGCGTCGTATGCGGCGGCTGACTTTGTCTCATCATCTTTCTTTCCCGGCGCAGGCAGATTCTTTAATTTCTTTCCGCTCTGGTCATACACCTCCAAGTCGAGCGCGGGCGTGAGCATCACCTTGAAGGTGCGCTCTCCATAGTCAAAAATCTGCTGCATCGTCTCGTCAAAGCCGAGATTGGGCACAATGCGGTCTGAGAGCTCTTCGCGCGTAATGCCAAGCTCGTGCGCCGCAAATTCAAGCGCCGATACCGCAGCCGCCCTCACCTGCTTGAACTTAAACTTCCGCGCAATGCCGTCCACCAGGAGCAGTGCGCGCGGCGACGGGTTCAGTGCAAGCGCCTTCACCGCCTCCGACGCGATCGCGCTCCGCGCCGCCTGCGGCCACTCCTGTATGTGGTGCTGCAGCTTTTGAATGATCTCCTCGCCGCCGTGGATAGCCGCCGCATACAGCACCCACCGCTTTTTGGACTCCGCACCCGCCGCAAACCATCTGTCAAACAGCTCATTGACATAGAACGCAAACTCTGATGCCTCAAGCTCATCTGCCAGCAGACTGGCATTCTTATTGACACCGTTCTGGTCCTGCGATACATAGCACAAGAGAATTGCCTGCAAATATGCTTCCTCTGCCTCCGCGCCACTTTTGTCATGCACAATCTCAAAGGGCTGCTCATACGCCCACGCCAGACTCTTCTTTTTGCCGCCCTTATGCAACTGTTTTACCAGCTCCTCCTTCGAGAGTGCCTCCTCAGGCCGGTCGCTCTCCTGTATGTTGAGTGCGCTTTGCAGCAGCGCAAGCACCTTTGCATTTTTCTCCTTCTCCATTGCCTCCATCAACACCTGATGAAAATTGCCTCCATCTTGCTGCCAGCGTGACAGCACCTTCACTGCCATCTCCCGCTGCGCTGCCTTTTTTGCGCTTAATAATTCGATCATGTCCTGTTCCCAGCCCTTTTGTGCACACAAAAACGCCAGCAATTCCTCCTTAACCCGCTTCGCGCTGTCCGAGGTGCAGCTCAATATTTGCTGCTTATTTTTTTCCGGATCCTGCTTCATGACAAGCAGTCCCAGATAACGCCCGTCTGCCTTGGCGCCGGAAAATGCCGCAAGCGTCTCCTCGCGCCGCTCGCCATTCAGATAGCGGGTAAACACCTTGACTGTCCCCTCCAGAAAAGTCTCCAAGGAACATCCGATATCATTGTCATACGCACCGTAACATGCCGCAAAACCGCCGAGCTGGTGTTCGATATCCAGATGTTCATCACAGAGCATCTGGTAACACTGCTCGATCTGTTTGAGAGAGTTATCCCACTCCTCCGCAAATGTTGTATGCTCTGAGCAGGTCAGTACCATAAAAGCCTTGCAGCGGTTGAAGAATCCCTGATCATTGCAGTGTTTTTTCTGATTCTTCATATAATTGTGTGAAACATAGTTTCCTGAGTACTCCTCTTCATAGGGATACAATGCCTCGATACTGCCATTCCCGCGCAGATATTCCCGCGCAAGCTCTGCATGAGGTGTATCCTTTACCAGATACGCAATGACCTCCTCATAGTTCGGTGTTGCTACCGCAGCAGCATCATACAACTTTGGATTCTGTTTTTTGAGAAGATCCTTTAGATAATTGACTGCATCAATCGCGCTGTTCCATGAAGAAGTTTGCTTCGACAACAGGGATGTATATCCCCCCTCGTCCATCGCATTGAGATAGCTCTCTTGATTTTTTTCTAACTGTCTGATCAAAATAACCTCGTTTAGCTGATTGGCAGCCCAGCGGATATACGTCTCCGGCTCAATGCCAAGCACCTCATCAAGGTCACCAATATGAAGCCCTGTCTTTCTTCTGTCCGAAGCCATTCTGCAAATAAAATCTCCATTAGATAAAAACATCCACTCTGCATTCACCGCCATACAGACCTTCGTGATGTCCCGCAGCACATCGGAGAACGGAAAGTTCATCATAGACATCGTGCAAATAAAGCAGAGCTGCCTGCGTTCTGGTTCGGCAAGATTATCCATCTTCACGCTGCTTAGCAGCGCTTCTGTAAGCTCGTGTGCGCGGAGTGCTGACATGATCTCCCCGCGCAGAGGTTTTGCCTGCTGTGCAAACCATTCATCAAGAAACGCGGTCATCTCCTCCTCATACGCCTTCATGAGCGCCGCATCTGCTGTCTCAATCTGATTTTTGGCGGCATATTTTTTGTAGAAATAAACTGACAGCGCTGTCAGGTAATACTTGTCACCCTCGCCTTTTAACTGGTCTAAAATTCCGACAAACGTGTCAGGTTTGTTCTGCACCATACTGAACAGATGATCTGTATCATACGTGTCCAGAGTTCCTTTGATCCTCATATAAAACTCTATACATACCACCACTCGCTTATATAAATCACAACCCGCCATACGGTCAGCGGCATTGCCATAAAACAGACAGGTGCAAGTATGATGTCCAATCGCATAAAGCACATTGAGAAACCGGGTGCACAGCGCTTTCGTCTCCTCCTTATCCTGCCAAACCATGATCGTGTGCATGTCGTTCATCACCTCATAGGTGATTGTGGCAGCATAAAAATCAATCCGGTGAAACTGGTCTAACACCTCATCTCCTGCTATGCCGTTTATGTACTGCTCTGCCAGAACACGGTCCGCTTCCGGCACACCCCTTTTTTCAAGATAGGCGAGCATCGCGGTCACTGCCGCAGTCTGTCTGTTATCTGCATTTATCATCATAAGTACGTCCTCCTTATATTTTTTAATTCAACCCTGCATCCTTTTTCCAGTCCGTTTCCCGCTCTTCACTCGAAGCCGTCGCCTTCGTTAGCTGTAACACAATCTCACTGAAATATCTTGGCGGAACCTCTTTTAAATACAATGCTTTCATGACGTCCTCCCTAGGCTTTGCACAGCTTCTGCATGCCGGCTCGCCTGCCTTGTAAAATCCTGCCTCATAGACTGTCACGTCCTCCGCATTCCAGCCGATAAAACTGCCTGAGAAATGCAGTTTCACCCCCAGCCCGGCTCCGGCATCTTCGCGGTAGTAGGTATAAAAACTGCCCGCGTCCACCACAGCGCCGCGCGACCAGCCAAGCGATGTCACCTTGCCATTCAGCGAGAGCGCGTTTAAGACGCAGCCGCCAAAGCGCTCCAGATACTTGCTGTCTGCCTCCGCCTCTGTCATAAGGTACACTGGTCTGTCAAGCTGCTCGACGGGCTGTGTGATCTCATAGTCTGCAAGCTGCTCCTTCCACGCCGCCTTCTCGCTGTCAGAGAGCTCTACTGGATGCACCAGACCAATTCGTGCCTGTTCGGGCAGCGTGTACTCCTGCCCCTCCTGTGTGTTGAAGGTGCCGTCCTCCATATAGCGGAAGCTCTGTGCCAGCCTGCCGCCCTCATAGACACCCCAGATCAAACCGATTGCAAACTGATGCATGAGCGGATTTTTGACAAACAGATTTTTCCAATCCTCGGCACGCCACTCCCGCTGTGCGGACAATGCGTATTCAAGGCGCGCTTTCTGACTCGAGACAGCCGCTTTCATCTGTTTTTTCATCTCCTTAAATGCCGCATATGCCTCCGCCGCCTTCTCCTCGTCATCTTTCTTTCCCGGCGCGGGCAGGTTCTTCAATTTCTTTCCGCTGTCGTCAAACACTTCGAGGTCGAGCGACGGCGTGAGCGTCACTCGGAACGCGCGCGCGCCGTAGTCAACTGTCCGCTGCATGTTCGCGTCAAAGCCAAGGTCCGGCACAATGCGGTCGTCAAGCTCTTCGCGGCTGATGCCAAGCGCCTTTGCGGCATCGTCAAGCGCGCGCAGAGCGCCGTTTTTTACCTGCTTATGCTTGAATTTGCGCGCAATGTCGTCCACGAGCAGCAACGCGCGCGGCGATGGATTCAGCGCCAGCGCACGCACCGCCTCCGCCGCAATTCCACCCCTTGACACCTTCGGCCACTCCTGTATCTGGTGATACAGCTTCGGAATCATGTCCTCATTGCCATGAATGGACGCTGCAAAGAGCACCCAGCCTTTTTTCGCCTCCGCGCCGGCTGCAATCCATTTGTCAAACAGCTCACTGACATAGACTGCAAACTCTGCCGCATTTAGCTCCGCCGCAAGAAGCTGGGCGTACTTGTCCATGCTGTGCCAAATCTGTTCCGCATAACACAGTAAGACTGCCTGTAGGTACTCCTCGTCCGCAAGCGTGCCATCAGTTTTGTGCACAGGGGAGAACGGTGTCCCATACGCCCACGCAAGCGTCCGCTTTCTGCCGCCTTGGTGCAGCTGCCTGACAAGCTCGTCCTTGGTCTGCGGTTCGTTTGTCCTGTTCTCCTGCTTTATATTCAATTTCCAGTTCAACATTTTGATAACATCGGCACTTTTTTCAGTTTCCAGCGCCTTCAT
>CAJUII010000157.1 GCA_910586405.1 uncultured Lachnospiraceae bacterium | reverse complement strand
GCAGCCGCGAAGCGGCATATTTCCTTATGCGGCTGTGTGCATAACTTTATACTGAAATACATCAATCAAACAAAGGAGTGTGAATATTATGGCAAATACAAGAAGAATCACAGAGGTGTTACAGCAGATTGGCTATGAGCCGCAGGAGGGAAAGACGATCGTTGTCTCCTACGCACCTGAAAATCTAAGCGATGCGATCAGGAAAATCTTTATCTTGAATAACTTCTACGCACTCTCTTTCTGTAAGGAGCAGCTCGTCCTGATTCCGTATAGACATTTCTGGGCAGATGTGAAGAAGGAGGTAACGCTCGAGCTGCCGTACTCTTCTATCGTCGGCGTGGAGGTGCGGGAGACAGGAATTAACTACCGCATCGACATCAAGCTTGAGGATGAAGTGATTGCGCTGTCCGCGCAGCAGGCAGAGCTGTCTGCACTCCGCAATTCGGGAATGTACAGTCTGGAGGACTGGTCCGGCACAAACAACTGGCACAAGAATAATCTAAAAGGGACGCTCAAAGCGTTGGAAGCACTGGGTGGTGCGTTTTAAAGCGAGCATACTTGTTCACATATTGTGGATAATGTGTGGATAAGTATGTGAATAACATGTGCAAAAAATAGCAAGTTTCTGAATAGAATGAAGGAAAGCCATGAACAATGAAGATTTGTTTGTGGCTTTTTTGATGATATCGAAAACTGTAGAATTTTGTCAAGTTTTGGCTGGAGTGGAATAAACTATAGAAAGAGGTTTTTTGAATGGTTATTTCAATAGCAGTATGACGGCAAAGGAGAAAAGTATATGGGAACTCAATTAATGTGGAATGAACGGTATCAGATTGGGGTAGATATTATTGACAGAGAGCATAAAAAGCTATTTAGCATTCTCAATAAACTGTTTGATTTTGGACGGCAGGAGGAAAAAAGTCACTGGGTTTGTCAGGAGGCAGTCAAATTTTTTAAGGAACACGCGATTCAGCATTTTGCGGACGAGGAGGAGTATATGGCGTCCATTCATTATGAAGGGCTGGAGACACATCGGCATATCCACAAAAATTTTCGCGAAAGAACGCTTCCGGCGCTTGAGGAAGAGTTGGAACGGACAAACTACGCGGAGGAATCAGTCAGTCATTTTCTCAGTGTGTGCGCGGGCTGGCTGATTGGGCATACGATGATAGAGGATCAAGCGATTGTGAGTGGGGAAAAGGTCAAGCATTGGGAAAAGCTGCTGCCTGATGAGGATCAGGCTGTGATGGGACAGACCGTTACCAGTCTGCTGCATACCATGTTTCAGGTGGATGCGCGGCTGATCAGCGATTGTTATGGTGGTGAACGGTTTGGCAACGGGATTTATTATCGTCTGATAGCTGTTTCCAGAGAAAAAAAGCAATGGGAATTTTTCCTGATTTTTGAGGAAAAATTTATCGCAAGCACCATTGGCAGTGTCATGAACATCAAGTCTGAGGCGGTGAAGGCGATGCTGCTGCACGCCGCAGGATATGTGGCAAGGCAGTTTGTGGAACGCATCAAGGGATGCTTCCCCGCGCTACAGCAGTTTGAGATAAAGGAGGAACAGATCTTGACACATGAGCAGTTCCAACGGATATATGAGAGACAGAGTCCGCAGTTTAGTATGTTGTTTGACACTGGAAAAGGGTATTTTGCATATTGTGTGACTTCATCTGACCCCATGCAGAGTGAGAGCGGAGCGGATGTGATCACGGAGAATGCGGTGTCGGAAATCAGAAGAAGCCTGCGTCGGAATCAGGAGGAACAGATGGCGGCAGCACCCAAAAAACGGCTGTTGATTGTGGACGATTCGGACTTTATGCTGCAAACGATGCGGGATTTGTTCGGCAGTGACTATGAAGTGACAATAGCAAGGTCGGGAATGTCTGCGATTAGGGATTTGGCATTTGACAGGCCCGATCTGATTCTGCTGGATTATGAGATGCCTGTCTGCAACGGAAAGCAGGTGTTGGAAATGATTCGCGCTGACAGAGAGTTTCATGACACACCTGTCATTTTTTTGACCAACAAGGTTGACAAGGAAAGTGTCAAAAAGGCGCTTGCGCTCAGACCAGAGGGATATCTGTCCAAGTCGCTGCCCGCAGAAGTGATCAAAAGCGAAGTGGATCACTTTTTTGAACACAAAAGAAAGCGCACACTTTGAGGGCAGTTACGCCGGACATCACCATACCGTGCTTATACGAAGATTGAGGATTCCCCCCATCAGCAGCGCAATCTGCTTTGATGGGGGAGTATTTTATTCAATTGTCTCAATGGAATCCACGATGTTCATTTTTGCGATAGCGCGCAGCGGAACGGCTGTTGCCAGCAGACAGGCCGCTATAGAAATTGTCGCCGCTTCCACAATTGTATAGAAAGGGATGGCGACAAGCTGTAAGGTGTCTGTCTGTGCCGCCTCGACGAAAACACAGCAGATATAACCCAACACTGCGCCAATCATCGATGCAAAAATGCCGTAGTAAGCGCCCTCCCACAGAAATGTTTTATAAAGGCTTGCGGCGCTCATTCCGATCGCCCGCTGCATACCAATCTCACCGACACGGGTATGGAGATTGCTGTAAACGGTGTTTATGATATTTAGTATGCCGATGACACCGATCAAGATAATCAGCACCCAGCACAGTATTTTAATCTGTTCAAAGCTCTCTGCTATTTCTTGGCTGCTTTGGAGATAGCTTAGCCAATGTGTCCCTGGATATTCGCTGCACCAGTTGTCCAGCCAGCGCTCAAAGCTATCTGTGTCCGTCTGATCCTGCAACGTCAGGTATATCTCCGAATAGCTGTCATTTCCGAGCAAAGAACAGTATAATTCTTCATTTACGATGAGCTGGACACCGTTTATAAAGCCGTCATTGTTCACCGTAATCGGCGCGTCAATCAACCCTACGACTTGAATCGTTCTGTTCCCCAGCTGAATCGTGTCGCCCACAGCAAGCTCTGTATGCTGCACAGGTGTATCACCATAGGAGAAAGCGATGGGATTTTTGACAAGACAGCCTGTTCCATCGTTTAATGCCTGGATATCCTGATTAGACAGGTTTGGCGCGCAGCGTCGTAATTGTGATGCGTCGATATGGACAAGCTGTAAGGTTTCATGGCTCAGTACAGAAAGATCAGTTTCAAAGGGCGGTTCATCTCCGGTGTCTGGCATAAACACACAAAGCCGTGTGGCGGAAACATTCTCTACTGCACGATTTTCTTTAAAAGCTTGAACAGCCTCCGCCGGAATACCGGAAATCTCATTGGCTATTGCATAATCGCTGGTATACAGGTCCTGAACGGACTTGCTGGCGTCAAGCAGTCCGGTAAAGTGCTGCAAGGCAACGAACACGGTAATACTCATAACCAAAGACATAATCGTAACTGCCGTTCGACCACGTCCACGTCTCAGATTGAGCCTTGCATAATGGGCTTCAAAGCTGCGGATTTTGCCAGTTCGTTTTATCCGCCGTCTTATCTTCACAGGCTGCCCCGACATAGCGACAGTCGGAGATACACAGGAGGCGTACCGGGCAGCAGGAAAGGCAGCCAACAGGGCAAACAGAAGCGTGACAGCAATACTGGCAAGGAGCATCGGCGGCTTTACTGTACTGGCAGCATCGATGGCAGATTTTAGTTCGTCCGTGCTGTTTGTCATGAACAGATCGGGATTGAGAATTCCTGTAGCCGCAATCAATACACCCTTTGCCGCCAATGTACCAAACAGCAGTCCGATGGGAATACCGGCGCCGCAGAGAATCAATAACTGCAAGGAAACCAGACAATAGATTTGACCGCGCTCACCGCCAATGGCACGAAGCGTTCCATATTCTTTGATATGCTTGGTGATAGAGATTTTAAGAATGTTGTAGATCACCAGCCCGGCTGCCAGCAAGACCAGCATCCCCACCAAAATACACGCTATCGCCATAAAAGAAAATCCTGTGCCGATATCGCTGCCTGCCGCTTCATCATAAGAAATACCCATGGCGTCAAGCAGGATCCAGTTATATTGAATATACCGTTCATCTATATTTAGTTTTGCGGCGAGCTCATAGACGATGCGCTGAAAATGCTGCTTGTCATAAGTCTTGAAATCAGTGGAATAGAGCAGATATTCTTCTGGAAGCCACAGTTTCGCGGTTCCTTCTCCTACAATCCCCGCAACGGAACCTGACACGTAGCCCATATAGCTGCTTTCCAGAATCCCCGTCAAGACAAAGTTGGCAGAATAGTTTAATTCTGGCAGTGATCCGTCCATGACAAACGCGCGCAACGCCAGCGTAATCGTATCTCCAACCGCAGCGTCCAGTCCAAGATATTGAAGCGTATCTTCAGACAGTGCAATCTCATTTTCCTCCTTTGGCAAACGTCCCTTTTTTATGGCGCTAATTGCCGGGTACATAGCTAGTGCGTTACCGTGATATTCCCGAAGATATAGGGACAAGCTGCTGTTGCCCAATGGCGTACTGCCGACAAAGATCAAATCGCCTACATCATACAGACGAGTATCTTCATGCAGCGCTTGTGCCTGTTCTCTGGAAAGCTGATGAAAGGTTGCATAGCGGTTTCCGTTCAGCCCCGCAGCCTGCTCGACACGCATGGACTGCAAGATTCCGATGGACTGACCAGACACCGTTGTCATAATTGTGGACAGGATCACCGCGGCTAAAATCAGAATTGCCGTAGTTTTCTGTGCCTTTAGTTCTTTCCATGCAAGTGTTAGATAGGATTTCATTGTGCTGCCACCTCCGAGAGCGTACCGTCCACAATCACAAACTGACGTTTTGCCATTCTTGCAATGCGGCTGTCGTGTGTGATGATAACAAGTGTTTTCTCCATTTTTTGCCAAATATTTTGCAGCATTTCCATAACCTCGCCGCCGCTCTTGCTGTCCAGATTACCAGTTGGTTCGTCAGCAAATATAATATCTGGCTTTGCAATCAGCGCGCGGGCAATCGCTACGCGCTGCTGCTGGCCGCCGGAAAGCTCATGGGGTAAATGGGTGAGGCGTTCACGAATACCCAGCAAATCCGTAAGCTTGTTCAGATATGTTTCATCCGGCTGCTTTTTGTCTAACAGCAAAGGCATAAGGATGTTCTCTTTTGCTGTCAGGACGGGAAGCAGGTTGAATTGCTGGAAGATGAAGCCGATTCGCTGTCGGCGAAAAGCAGACAGCTCTTTGTCATTGCAGTGGGACAGGTCCTTTCCATCGTATGTCAGGCTGCCGCGGGTCGGTCTGTCCAGCCCGGACAGCAGATGGAGCAGGGTGCTTTTTCCGCTGCCAGACGGTCCCATAATCGAAATAAAATCACCGGATGTAATTTTGAGGTTGACCTGATCTAGCGCTACGACACGGCTCTCACCGCTGCCGTAAATTTTTGATAGTTCTTTTGCTTCAATTTTCATATAAATCTCCATTCTTACCAAAAACTGCGAATTTGGGCGTAAGCACAA
>CAJUII010000156.1 GCA_910586405.1 uncultured Lachnospiraceae bacterium | reverse complement strand
TATTGTTAAATGATGACTGAATATGTGCCTGTCCCCGTTCAACGTTTTTCTTTACGCGCTTTTTTGTTACTTTTTTTGCAACCTTTTTAGCCATTTTAAACTAACCTACTTTCTCATTCTATAAACTAAAACTACTTCTTCTTGTTCGCAACAGTTCTCTTGGGACCTTTTCTTGTTCTTGCATTTGTCTTTGTCTTCTGACCACGAACAGGAAGTCCTTTTCTGTGACGGATACCACGATAACATCCAATTTCCTGTAATCTCTTGATATTCAGTGCAATCTCACGTCTGAGATCACCCTCAACCATATACTCTTCGTCGATGATCGCGCTAATCTTCTTCACGTCATCATCTGTCAAATCCCTGACACGAACATCAGGATTGACGCCTGCCTTTTCCAGAATCTTGTTTGAGCTTACTCTGCCTATGCCATAGATATAAGTCAAACCGATCTCTACACGCTTCTCTCTTGGTAAGTCAACACCAGCAATACGAGCCATGTTAAATTCCTCCATTTTGTCTCGTGACAGGACGCGTTCTGTCCTCTCACTGATTAATAGTAAACTAATTGATTGGGGCAGTTTTGCCCGACCGGATATCGACCCGGTTTGTCCGATACTGATAATCGGGGCAGAATTGTCTTGTTTTTTCTGCCACTCCAATACTACATTGAAGTTTTTTACGCGAAACTTTTCTCGGTATCAAGAAGTAAACACACAACAGACCATTTTTCTGTTATATATTTATAGCACATATCCGAATTGACGGATTTGAATATGTGCTTCAGCCGCATTTTCGTACAGATTAAGAGGATTGAATTAACCCTGTCTCTGCTTGTGCTTGGGATTCTCACAGATAATTCTGATCTTCCCTTTTCTCTTGATCACTTTGCATTTCTCGCAAATAGGTTTTACTGATGATCTAACTTTCATGTTAAACCCTCCTTTCAAAAAGACCGTTTTACATTATAACATGCAGTCGGGGCAAATGCAAGCCCTATAATCAAAATAATTTATTTATCTCTCCATATGATTCGTCCCTTGGATAAATCATACGGCGACAACTCCAACGTTACTTTGTCACCCGGAAGGATGCGGATAAAATTCTGTCTCAGCTTTCCACTGATATGAGCGAGTACTCTATGACCGTTTTCCAACTCCACCTGAAACATTGTATTGGGGAGTTTCTCTACTACTGTTCCTTCGATTTCAATTACATCGGACTTTGACATTATTTTACCTCCTTAATGTCTCTACAATATAACTTTATTAAATGTTTTATATCCTCGTTTGTCACAGACGGGATCTCAAGCCTCGGGTTATGATTTTTGATGATCTGTATATGCCGCTTATTCTTTTTCTTAGGTTTGTCAACCGTTCTCACGGTCCCATTGACAACATATACGAAATCCTTTGTCTCCTCCACGATAAGATACACTTCCCCCTTATCGTGTCCTGCCAGCGAATACGCCAAAAAACCAATCATGCTCTCTCTCCTATCCTCTATGATCGAAAACTCGACTTTTGACTGCGCCGATCACAAAAGAGTAAGAATCTCAGGCTCACCGTCTGTTATCAGAATTGTATTCTCATAATGTGCAGATAATGATCCATCCTCAGTAACTACAGTCCAGTTATCATCCAGCCACTCGACATCACCGCCCCCCATGTTGATCATGGGTTCCACGGCGAGCGTCATGCCAGCCCGAAGTTTCATGCCGCGCCTTTTCTGTCGGAAATTTGGCACTTCCGGCTCCTCGTGAAGCGATGTTCCTATGCCATGACCTACCAGATCCCGGACAATGCCATACCCAAACTGTGACACATAGTGATCGATAGTATTGGATATATCATAAAGGTGATTTCCAGCCGTAGCTTTCTTTACTCCTTCAAAAAATGATTTCTTGGTCTCCTCTATAAGCTTCTGCGCCTCTGAACTAATCCGCCCTACACCGTGCGTTCTGGCTGCGTCCGAATGATACCCCTTATAGATCAATCCGCAGTCAAGACTCACAATGTCACCCTCCTGCAAGATTCTGTCCGACCGGGGTATCCCATGCACCACCTCATCGTTCACTGACACACAGATCGATGCCGGATACCCATTGTAATGCAGGAAATTAGGCACACATCCCATATCCCTGATCAATTTTTCTCCAAGCTGGTCAATAAAAAGTGTCGATATTCCCGGCTCAATTGCCTGCCCAAGCTCCTCATGTACTTTCGCCAGAAGTTTACAGGACTTCCGCATCAGATCGATCTCACGCTGTGACTTTATTGTAACGGCCATTTCCTAATTCCCCCGCACCATATCACTCATTAGGACAAAATAGCAACGATCGACTCAAATACATCCTTCATGTCCACTGTGCCATCTACAGACTTTAATACACCCTTCGCCTCATAAAACTCAATGAGTGGCTGTGTCTGATTATGATATACCTCAAGACGGTTCTTCACTGTCTCTGGCTTATCGTCATCTCTCAAAATAAGTTCTGCATTACAGGTATCGCAGATGTTCTCTTTCTTAGGCGGAATGTGAACAATATGATAGGTTGCGCCACAATTCACACATGCGCGTCTTCCAGACATTCTGTTAATGATATTCTCGTCCGGCACATCGACATTGATCGCATAATCAATCTGATCGCCAAGCTCGGTGAGTGCCTTGTCAAGCACCTCTGCCTGTGGGATTGTTCTTGGGAAACCATCCAATACATATCCGTTCTTGCAGTCGTCCTGTGCAACTCTGTCAAGCAAAATCTTCACAGTAAGCTCATCTGGAACCAACAGTCCCTGATCCATATACTTCTTCGCTTCCATACCAAGCTCTGTGCCATTCTTGATATTTGCTCTAAAGATATCTCCTGTAGAAATATGTGGAATGGCAAACTTCTCTGCTATCATCTTTGCCTGTGTGCCTTTTCCAGCTCCCGGTGCGCCTAACATAATAATCTTCATCCTGATTTCCTCCTTAAAATAAATGAATAAACCACTACATTGCTGCTTTAAACAGCCTCAATTCAAGATGTCCTGTTTCAGGCTACCCTCAATTCAGACTGTTTTCATCATGCTAGAGAACATAATGGATAGAAGCAAAGCGCTCGCTTTGCTTCTATCGAATTATCTGACTATTGAACCTGATCATCAATCATTCAAAAAGCCTTTATAATTGCGCACAAGCATTTGTGACTCAATCTGTTTGATCGTCTCAAGTACAACACTCACGATAATGATCAAACTCGTTCCTCCAAAAGAAACAGATGCCTTAAATACACCATTGAAGAAGAACGGCACAACTGCCACGATCACAAGTCCGATAGCGCCAATGAATATAATGGCATTGAGCACTTTGTTCAGATAATCACTGGTAGGCTTTCCCGGTCTGATACCAGGAATAAATCCACCTTGTTTCTTCATATTATTTGCAATCTCTAATGGATTAAATGTCAATGAAGTATAGAAATAAGCAAAAAATACTGTCAATATAATATACACTACAAGACCGATCGAATATCCCAACTGAGACGGATTACACCAATTATCCTGATTCAGACCATTTAAGACCTGTCTCCACACGCCAGTTCCACTGTATCCCACTAAAGTAGAGATTACAATCGGAAACTGCATCAATGAGGATGCAAAAATAATTGGAATAACGCCTGCTGTATTGACCTTTAACGGCAGGAATGTCATCTGACCGCCCACCATCTTGTTTCCTTGGATCTTTTTCGCATATTGCACTGGAATTTTGCGCATAGCACTGTTGAGAATTACGACAAACACAGTCATCGCAAGAATGATTACAAGGATGATCAACGCAGCAACCACCGCAAGCGGAACTGATTTGCCTTTGCAGAACTGTTCATACAATTTCGCAAAGTCGTCCGGCAGACGGGAGATAATGTTGATAACAAGTACAATCGAGATCCCGTTACCGACACCTTTCTCAGTGATGCGCTCACCGATCCACATCAGGAAGGCACTGCCCGCCGTCAATACTGCAACCACTGTAATGATCTCAAGCGGACCATACTTTTGCAGCAATCCCTGATTGCCAAAGCCAATTGCCATCGCTGCACTCTCAATCAATGCCAACGCAACTGTGACATAACGCGTGATTGAGGCAATCTTCTTCCTGCCATCTTCTCCATCCTTCTGCATCTCCTCAAGCTTTGGAATCGCAATCGTCAAAAGCTGCATGATGATGGATGATGTAATATACGGCGTGATATTCAATGCAAATACAGACATTCTTGAAAAGGAACCGCCGGTAAATGCATCAAAGAAGTTAAAAGCGCCGCCTGTCTGTGCCTCAAACCATGATGCAAAATAATCCCTGTTCACGCCCGGAATCGGAAGCTGGGAGCCAAAACGAATGACTACCAGCATCAGGAACGTAAACAGCAGCTTTCCTCTGATTTCCTTGATCTTGAATGCGTTCTTTAACGTAGAAAACATTAAATCACCTCTGCTGTTCCACCAAGTGCCTCAATCTTCTCCTTTGCGGATGCGCTAAATGCATTGACCTGAACATTGAGCTTCTTGGTTAATTCTCCTCTGCCTAAAATCTTTACGCCATCTCTAGGGTTTTTCACGATTCCAGTCTCGATTAATGTGTCTACTGATACGGTAGCACCATCCTCGAATCTCTCTAATACTTCAAGGTTGATTGCAACGATTTCTTTTGTGTTCCTATTGTGGAAGCCTCTCTTTGGAATACGTCTGTACAAAGGCATCTGACCACCTTCAAAGCCTGGTCTTGGCGCTCCTGAACGAGCCTTCTGACCCTTATGTCCCTTGCCAGCCGTCTTGCCGTTTCCTGAACCATGTCCACGGCCTCTTCTAAAATTATCACTGTGCTTAGAGCCCTCGGCAGGTCTTAAATTAGATAATTCTAAACTCATTTTTTGACACCTCCCTTATCTATGCTTCTTCAACTTTAACTAAATGATTTACTTTGCGAATCATGCCTCTGGTCGCTGCATTATCAGGAAGCTCTACTGTCTTGTGAAGCTTTGTGAGTCCCATCGCCTCCACAGTTGCCTTATTCTTTGGCACAGCACCGATCGTTGATTTGATTAAAGTAACTTTTAATGTCTTTGCCATCCTTCTCTACCTCCCTAAGCCATAATCTCGTCGATAGATTTACCACGACTTGCAGCCACCTGCTCAGGTGTCTTTAACTGTGAAAGACCAGCAATCGTAGAGAGTACTACGTTCTGCTTATTGTTGGAGCCTAAAGACTTTGTACGAATATTTTTAATACCTGCAAGCTCACATACGATACGCGCAGGACCACCCGCGATGATACCTGTACCTTCAGGAGCTCTCTTAAGCAAAACGCTTGAAGAGCCGTAGTTCCCGATGAAATCATGTGTTACAGAATTATTTTCATCCATGGCTACACTGATCAGATTCTTGATCGCGTCTTCCTTTCCCTTGCGGATCGCCTCAGGGATTTCTACGGCCTTACCAAGTCCGGCGCCTACGTGACCATTG
>CAJUII010000155.1 GCA_910586405.1 uncultured Lachnospiraceae bacterium | reverse complement strand
GTGCTATTGGTTATATGACACCCCAACAAAAGGAGGATGAGGAACTTAAAAAAGTAGCATAACCTTTCGACTTTTTTTGTCTAAAGTATTGACATAGATCCAAAAAGCATTTCGACCGCCTGAAACTGATCATGAACTACACCAACGATCATTACAACCGTCCCCTTTCCCTCGATGAGATCGCAGATGTGGCAGGCTTCCAGAAAGAGTATTTCTGCCATTTTTTCAAAAAAAAATATGGGAAAAACATATCTCGAATACTTAAACGAGATTCGTCTCTCCCATATTTATAAGGATCTGGTCTCCACAGACCTACCGTTAAAAATTATTTTGGAAAACAACGGTTTTACCAATTACAAGCTGTTCCGCCAGCTCTTTTATGACAACTTCCATACGACGCCCGGAGCGTACCGCCAGGCTCACAATACATGATATTACTGCATGGCGCCGCACGCCCGAAACTCCATGTAATCAATCTCCATGCCCGGCTTTGGAAACCGCAGCGCTATCCGATAGTTCCCGGTTTCCAGACACACACGTAAGAGTTTCTGCTGAATCCATCTTCCCCTTGTGCCATTGGTCTGAAATGTCGCGAGTTCCTCGCCATTCAAAACCGCTTTACAGACACATTGTGCCTGTTCAGTCTGTTCAGACATCAGCCGCACAATCACATCATACTCTCCTGCCGTGTTTACCACAAAATGCTTCTCTGTTTCCACAGCAGTGTTCCACACAATTCTGTTGCTATCCTTTAAAGCATTTTCAACCTGTACATCTGGAGCAAGTGCTTTTATCAGCGGAATTTCGACAACGCCATTTCCTTCTCTCGCAAATGCAGGCGTCCTGATCAGGAATCTGCATATATTCATGGCGCTTCGCTGCAGTTCTCCGACTGTAAGCCTTCCCGAATTAAGCGCCTCCAGCGTATCATCACTGTACGAATTAATCTCTGCTCCGTTATTATTAACCACCATATAAATGTCATTCTGCGCCCTGACCATGTCCGCAGTGCGCTGCCGGGAACTTTCACCGCCCTCTACCACGTCATTTATACCAGCCCACCAGTCCGTCATGACAATGCCGCCATAGCGCCATTCGTTTCTCAATATCGTTGTATTTAGATCATATGCAGATGCTGTCCAGTAGCCGTTGACCGGATTGTAGGATGTCATCACGGACTGTGCACTGCCCTCCCGCACGGCAATCTCGAACGCTTTCAGATAAATCTCCCGCAGCGCCCTCTGGGAGACAACCGCATTGACGACATGACGCCCTGTCTCCTGGGAATTACAGGCAAAATGCTTGATCGTGGCGTGCACCCCCTTTTTCCCGATCCCGCGCACTACGGCTGCAGCCATCTTACCTGACACAAGGGGATCCTCCGAAAAATACTCAAAGTTTCTTCCGTTGAGCGGGTGTCTGTGAATATTGATGCCAGGTCCAAGCAGCGTGTCAACCTGATTCTGCACCAACTCGTCTCCAACACATGCAAATAATTCCTCCAGGAGCTTCTCATCCCACGTGCACGCAAGCAGCGTACCAATTGGAACCTGTGTAGCATAAGAACCGTTGTCCATGCGGATTCCTGAAGGTCCATCTGCACAGCACCCTACCGGTATGCCAAAGCCAAGCAGACTGTCGGACACACCGCCAAATGCCGCCGCTGTGCCCGGTGTCACTTTCAGGCTGCACATGCCCTCCCCTCTCACAATCACCGCCAGATCTTCCGCGGAAAGCTGGGCAATAAACATTTCCATCGTGCATTTACCTGCCGCCACATCTTTTAATGACAGTCCCCTGCTGCCCGTATACGGTATCTGACTCGGCAGTCTGGAAAGGATCCGGTCTTTGATATTGATCGTGCGTGTCGGAACCTGTTCGTGTGTGATCGCCAATGCACCGTCACTACTCACATACGCGCGCATCCGCTCAAATTCCTCTATCGGTGCCATTGCCTCTTCGCACTGCACAATCAGGAGTGTCTCCGCAAGCTGCCAGGTATCGGTTCCATTTACCGGCACTTCATTCGTGTCCCGCACATTTTTCCCTGCATGAAAGCGATACACGCCTGCCTCCAGCACATAGGCATTCCGATAACCGCTGACACCGCTGTCATCAAAAGCGGCAAGCCTGCAGGCAGGAATCTCAATCCGGATCTCCTCCTCCTCAAGGCAGCCAAGCATTCCCGTTTTTGCAAAACCAATCAGTTCCCGTGCCGGTCTTCCCATACTGCCCTGTGGACCCTCCACATACAGCTGCACAATCTCGCGCCCGCTGTACCGTGTCCCCGTATTTTTCACTCTGCATGAAAAAATAAACATTGTATCGGCACCACTCCCCTTTAACCTGACAGCACTGTCAGATATCGAAAACTCCGTGTAGGAAAGTCCGTAACCAAAAGGATAGCGCACAGCTTCCTTGTCAAAAGATTCAAAATACCGGTATCCGACATAAATGTCTTCCTGATATACATTTTTTGTCTTTCCGCCATGGTTTTTATCAGCAGGATAATCTGTGATCCTGCGCGCGATCGTATCTGTCAATCTACCCTGGAATACTTCTTTTCCGATAAGAACATCCGCAATGCCATTTCCGCCCTCGATGCCGCCCTGCCATGCGTAGACGACTGCCTTGATCTGCGGACTGTCCTGCACAAAACCCATATCAATGATATTTGCCACATTCAGCACCACGATCACGTCTTTAAAACAGCTGCACACACAGCCAAGCATTTCTGTCTCTGTCCTTGTCAGGTAATAGCTGCCCTCCCCGGCAACATTGTCCTTGTCCTCGCCCGCGGTTCTTCCGATCACCACAATTGCCTTGTTAGATGCGGCAGCCGCTTCTGCGGCAAGCTCCTGCGAAACCGGCATCTCCTGCTGACACCACGGCTCGCATGCCCAGCCGCCCCCACCGTTTTCAAACGGATGTGCCGCGATCCACTTTTCATAACAGGCTGCCAGTTCTTCATTTACCAGAACTCCTGCATCCCTAAACCCATCCAGCAGATTGGTTGTGTACCGTACATTCACCGCCCCGCCCGATCCTGTTCCACTTCTATAGTACTCCTTCTGACATCTCCCAAATATCGCTATTCTGTCATTTGAAGAGAGCGGAAGCACCGCGTCTTCATTTTTCAGCAGAACTGCGCCCTGCGCAGCTGCTTTTCTGCATAGCGCTGATATCTGATCGTTTCGGAGACTTGTTTTCATTTCCTGATTTCCCATATTTTCCTGACCTCACTTTTCACTTTGAATAAGAACCCAAACAGTTTGTGAACATGATATACCTAAATAAAAACGTTTTTATTTTTGATTAAGCATAACACAATAAAAACGTTTTTACAATCTGTAATTGAAAGATTGTACAGTCTCCTCAAAAAATCCGAAATTTTTTATCACTCTTGTACATTTTGTGAAAAATTTCCATCAGCTAGCTGCTTTGTTCTCATACATGTAGAATCTCTTGGGATTATTTTTCCTTGCAGGACATCAACACAACCTTTTTTTTCACCTGTAATCATCCCCATGAGATATTTTACTGCCAACATCCCCTGTTTTTCAAAGGAAGTCCGTACAGTTGTGATGGATGGCCTCACCAACCGCGTGATCTCGATGTCGTCACACCCCACAACACTCACCTGTTCTGGCACACGGATCCTGCTGTCCATAAGCGCCTCCACCGCACCGATCGCACTCATATCATTCGCGGCAAAGACAGCCTCCGGCAGTTCTTTGTTTAACTGCGCAAATTGTTTTATAAACTGTTTCATGGAGTGATAGGCCATCTCTTTTTCGAACGCACCATTTATGATACAATCTTCCGGCAAAAGCATTCCTGCCTTGTCCAGCCCTGCACGAAATCCCTCCAGCCGTTTTATATTATCATAATTATCATATGCCCCGTTCACATACGCAAACGTATGATGACCTAGTTCCAACAAATATTCTGCCACCATCTCGCCCTCACGATACGAATCAAAGACAACGCTGGTAATCTTCTCCCCCTGCTGTTTCCTGTCTATAAAAACAATCGGTATCTGAGCTTTCTCAAACAGAAGCGTTTCTTTCTCCTTAATAAACTTATTCAAAATAATCGCTCCATCAACCCGTTTTCCAAGAATATTCGACATCATATTATCTGCCCGCTCACTGACAAAAATATTGAGCTCATACCCATATTTCCTGCACTCCTGATAGATGGAATCTACCAGTACATTATAATATGTACCTTTTATTGAAGTAAGAAAGAGTCCGATCACCTTTGTAAATTGAGATTTCAGATTCCTGCCATTGAGATTGGGCACATAGTTCATGCGTTCTGCCACCTCAAGAATATGTCTCTTTGTATCCGGGCGGAGAACATCCACACCATTCAATGCATTGGAAACCGTGGAAATCGATACCCCTGCCTCTCTTGCAACATCTTTAATTGTCACTTTTTGTTCCGCCATATTTTTGTCCTCTTTATTCTCATCCCTTGGTGCCGCCCACCACACTACGCACAAATCAAACAGTATATTCTTTTTTGCGAGGAATATTTCTTGCAACGAAGAAAAGCCTTCGAAACCTGAAGATAATCTCGCCATTTTTCTGTATATTATAAATTCGGGAAGCCCGCTCGGCAATTTCTTTTTCCAGCATTCGAATTCCATTGAGTCATAACAAAATGATTCCTTCCTATAAACATTTGTTACAGCTTTATTGGTCAACTTACCCCCATCATAACATAAGTTTTCGCATACTGCCATATATTAAACTACAAAATGTTTTCTATCCTGTATACATCATTAAAATCTGCACCTATCATTTTTTAACACAAAAGCCTCATGGTCATTCCCAGCTCCTCTCCCTGATAGATGTACGACATGCCCTGTAGCATGTGCAGGCAGGTGGCAAGCATCTTGGCCGATGCCTCCCGATACATGGGACGGTCGTCGCCAAAGCGTGAGACGGCGCGGGGCTGGTCGTGGTTATCCCAGAACAGGCTGTTTCATGCCTTGCCGTAAAGCTCCGTCTGCCAGCGGGACAGGATTTTCTTCAACGTGACGAGCGGGATTTTCTCATCCGTCCACTTTCCGTATTTTTCGTCCCCCTCCACATGTTCAAACTGGAAGACCATATTCAACTCATGCGCATCCTCACCGGCGTACTGCTGTGCCTGTTCTATTGTCACACCGCTGTCTCACCGACAGTCATGATATCATACTTCGACAGAACCTCCTGATTCATTTCCTGCAGGTATTGATAGACATTCGGACCGTGAATGCAATAAGGACCGAAATCTCCGTCAATGCCGTCAGGCATTGTCCGCAAAACGATATGATACAGAGCAGATACAGCCGCAGATGCTAGTACAAGAACCTGTCCACCAACCAGCCGAAAAGGAAACACAGACCAAGCCGAAGATACCACCCAAACCTGTCATGTCAGCAGAGGCAGCCGCCTATCCAAAGTTGTTTAAGATTTACAAGGAACTGAAACAACAGAATGAGAACATTTTTGAAGCAGAAAAGGAACGCAATGCTTTGGAGTTTGAGCGTGACGAACT
>CAJUII010000154.1 GCA_910586405.1 uncultured Lachnospiraceae bacterium | reverse complement strand
GATAAAGCACCTTATTCCATTGGCAAAACGAGAAGTTCGCTTTCTGCCAGTAGTATAATCGGGCTTTTCTTATTTATTTGATCAAAAATGAGATGTAAAAGGAGAGAACAGATCGTGACCGAAAACAAAATTAGCTCCCAGCAACGGAAGCTCAGACGAAGTCTCAATGGAAGAATATTGAGAAACACAACCCTTAATATCCTCGTATTAGTGATTGTATGCTGCGGTATCATGGCACTGTCTATGCAGTATCTGGCAACAAATATCCTGCTGGACAGCCTACAGCCTATGGTCAGACAATCCGCAAAAACGGTGGAAGCAAATATTCACATGCTCGCAGACCGCATGATGACGCTTGCCGGGGACCCCCGTATGATGACAGTCACTCTTGACACCAAAATAACAGACGACGCAGCTACTCGCAGAAACCGAGAAGCGCTGCTGGCTGAAACTGCCGAAATCTATGAGCTGCACACCATCGCCCTGTATGATTTGGATGGAAAGTTGGTTCAGGGCATTGATGGCGCACCGCAGAGTTTGGATGCAGATTTCTTTGCGCTCCTTCGGGATACAGATAATTTCACTACCAGCTCCTCCACCATTTTTCAGGATAAGCTGGGAATCACTATGGGAATGCCTGTCAAGGAAAACGACGAAACTACACTCTATGTTGTGGGTGTCTACAAGTACGACACACTCAATGATGTGATCAGCAGCATCAATCTAGGAGAACATAGCACAGCATATATGGTCGATGCCAAGGGCATCATCACTGGACATCCAGACCAATCTCTTGTTCTGGCAGGAAGCACCCTCACACAGCTAGGCGGTGAAAATGAAGAAACGCTCAACCGCATCACTGCAAGAGAAACTGGTGCGACAGAATTTCCAGTTGACGGGGAACACATATTGGTGGCATTCTCTCCTATTCGCGGTACGCAGTGGTCACTGGTCCTGCATATACCTGAAGCGGATTACAGCCATACGATCAACAGTGCGGTGTTTTTCGCACTATTGTGTACGTTGGTAGTGCTCATACTCTCCATTCTGCTCGTTCTGCATCTGGCGCATTCTATTTCCCGCCCGATCAAGCGTGTGACAACCAGAATGGTATCGCTCTCCAACGGGGATCTGCACACCACCGTAAAGCCTGTCCGCTCCAGAGACGAACTGGAGTTGATGACTCAGACATTAGGTACTACCGTCGAGAGTATCAACAACTACATATCAGATATCCAGCAAGTGCTCACGCAGGTGGCAAACGGTAATCTGTGCGTCAGTCCTCAAATGGATTACAAGGGCGATTTTACGTTGATTCGCAACAGTCTGCGCACAATTACAACGTCCATGAACGAGACTATCTCAGGATTTCGCCATGCCACCACGCAGCTCGCCCATATGTCCGAGGAGCTAAATGGTCAATCCAGCCAACTGCATCAAGCTTCTATGGAGCAGAATCAATCCACAGAAGCGCTTGTCTGTGAGGTCTCTCATGTCAAAGAACAGTTATCCAATGTCACGGCAAGCACCAGTCAGACCCGAAATAAAACTGTGGAGATCGCCCAGCGCATCCAGAACGCAAATACACAAATGAATGATCTTTCCAGCGCAATGGACAACATCAGCTCCAACGCAGAAGAGATCACTAAGATCGCCAAAGCAATTGAAGATATCGCATTCCAGACAAGTATATTGGCACTCAACGCCTCTATTGAAGCAAGCCGTGCCGGAAGTGCCGGCAGAGGTTTTGCTGTCGTGGCAGCCCAAGTCAAAGACCTCGCCGCCAAGAGTGCCAAAGCCGCACAAAACGCGACGGAGATGGTAGCCCATACCAGCTCCATCATCCAGACTGGCGTAAAGCTGACCGCTGACACTGCCAATTCACTCCATGCGATCTCTGTTGTCTCTGATCAGATCAGCACAATCTCTGACAACCTAGTCACCGCTGTCCAAGATCAGGAGACCGCTCTGACGATTATTGACGAACGAATTGAAGTCATTTCTGGCATCGCAGACCAAAATCTTCAAAATGCCAGCGAGATAGATCAATCCAGCGGTCTGTTGGCAAAAGAAGCTGAGGTTCTTCAATCTCACGTTCAAAAATTTGTATTGAAGGGAGAATCTGACAAATGAAATGGAAATTGCGTCTATCACTGATTTCACTGCTCCTTCTGACACTCCTGACAGGATGCAGCGATAAAACAACAGAAACTGCACTTCAAGATGGTTATTACACAGCACAGGCTGCCGAGTTCAGCCACGGATGGAAAGAATATATCACAATCATGGTCAAGGGCGGCAATATTGTCTCTGTGGAGTACAACGCAGAAAATGCTAGTGGCTTTATCAAAAGCTGGGACAGTAACTATATGCAGGTCATGCTGAACGCACAAGGGACTTATCCCAACGAATACACCCGCTACTACGCCGGGCAGCTTCAGGATGGGCAGGGCCAGGGCACGATCGATGCGCTGACCGGTGCCACCTCCTCCTACAATTCGTTCCAGAAATTATCCGCAGCAGTTGTCGAACAGGCGCGGCAGGGGGATTCGAGCATTGCGTTTGTTGATACATCCTCTTCGTAAATCTCAGAAGACTATGAAAACAAAGGAGGTATTTACCGTGAAATCTCTGCCTCAAATTTCCGAAGCCGAATTTGAAGTAATGAAAATCGTGTGGGAACATGCCCCCATCAGCACAAATGAAATCACTGAATATCTGGTAAAGACAACGACATGGAGCCCTAAGACCATCCAGACTTTAATCAAACGTCTGGTGACAAAGGGCGCGCTCACCTATGAAAAACAGAGCCGTGTCTTTGTCTATACCCCTCTGGTGGGCGAAGCGGAATATATCAATCAGGAAAGCAACACGTTTTTAAAGCGCTTTTACAATGGAAATATTTCCGCCATGTTGTCCGCCTATATTGACCAAGACAGGCTGTCAGACAACGAAATCCAAACACTCCGCTCTCTCTTGTCCAAAGATTCGAAGAAAGGCGCCAAAAAAGGAGGAACCTGAATATGGTCGATTTTATGATCCATTTCTTTCTGTGCAATCTCTTGCTCAGTGTTATCATCGGTGCGCTTGTTATTGGAAAACGTCTGTTAAAAAACAGCCTGTCCAGCAGAATGCAGTATAACTTATGGTTTCTTCTGCTCGGCATGCTTGCTGTCCCCTTCCTGCCCATTCAGAAAATCCAGTCTCTGCGGATTTTCTCATGGGTTGAAACACTGCATGGGACATACACCGCTCCAACCAACCCCATCAACACACTGCCCGCTGCCTTCCAGCAGGCAGACACTACAAACTGGTTCAACGACATTGGTATCGCAGTCAGTCACAGGACACCTTCCAATGTCGGAATCCTATGCTGTATCCTATGGCTGTCTGGGATTGCAGGCATGATCTTCTGGTTCTGGCGTTCTGTTCTCCAGTTTCACAGAATCCAAAAATCTGCACTCCCCCTTCAGAATGCAGCTATCTATACATTGTACTGTGATTGCCTGGCAGAGATGGGCATCCAAAAATGTATTCCCATTTACAGCACTGCATTTTTAAATTCACCTGTGATCGCTGGATTTTTCAGACCATGTATTTACCTGCCAATCCATCTGATTGCAGACATCAACATGAAAGAGATTCGATATATACTGCTGCATGAGCTTCAGCACTACAAATACAAGGACGCTCTGGTCAACTATATCACAAGCGCCGCAAATGCGCTATACTGGTTCAATCCAGCTGTATGGTATGCTCTGGGGGAAATGAAAAATGACCGAGAAGTCGCCTGTGATACTTCAGTATTGAAGCTGCTGAAAGCATCCGACTACGAAGATTACGGAAATACTCTGATCAATTTTGCTGAGAAAGTGGCTCATTTCCCTTTTCCTTTCGCGGCAGAAATCGGCGGAACGATGCCGCAGATGAAAAAGCGGATTTTGAATATCGCAGCATATCAGCCAGCATCACGCAGAAAAAATGTGTATGGTTTTATTGCCTATCTGTCGATTGCTGCACTTCTGTCAGGCTTTGTGCCCCTTCTGGCACACTCCGCTGCCGATCGTGACCACTATGCTTTTCAGGAAGAAGGAAAGACAATTTCCTATCTCGATCTGAGTGCAGCATTCGGCAAAAATACTGGCAGCTTTGTGTTGTACAATGCAGCTGACGACTCTTGGAAAATTTATAATAAGGAAGCTGCCTCTGCGCGTGTCTCTCCTGTGTCCACCTTCAAAATCTACAGTGCACTGTCTGGTCTGGAAGCCGGACTAATATCCCCTGCGCAGTCGCAAATCACATGGAACGGACACGAATACTACTATGAGACCTGGAACGCTGACCAGACCTTACAGACTGCCATGCAGAATTCGGTGACATGGTATTTTCAGACGCTCGACCAAGGTGTCGGCCTGTCAGCGATCAGGGATTTTGTACACAGACTCGGCTATGGAAATCAGACGGTCGGTGAGAACCTTTCTTCTTATTGGGGCGATTCCTCGTTGATGATTTCCCCCATTGAACAAGTTGAGATGTTGAAGAAATTTTATGAAAATGATTTTGGGTTCTCTCCAATAAACATTTCAGCAGTGAAGGATTCGATTCGCCTTTACACTACGGATAAGGGCACACTTTCTGGCAAAACTGGTACGGGAGAAGAAAATGGTCAAAATGTCTTAGGATGGTTTGTCGGATATCTTGAACGAGATGGTCAAGTATATTATTTTGCTACGAACATCCAAAATGACAGCGATGCGAATGGCACTGCTGCGACAGCACTCACGCTCAAAATTCTTGCAGAGCTAGGTTTCTATTAGGAGGATTACTAATGACAACGTTACAGAAAACGCTACACAGCTATCTTACGGCAGAATTGGATTACTGGGACTTTTCCGGTGTAATCAGAATTATCCAGAATGACACCACACTATATGAAGTCTGCCGCGGCTATTCTAGTATTGAATTTCAGATCAAAAACACAATGGACACGCGCTTTGTCGCTGCCTCTATCAGTAAGCAATTCACAGCATTTGCGATCATGATTTTATATGACAAAGGCCTGTTACAGCTTCATGAAAAAGCAAACCAATATCTGCCTGCGACGATGTAGCTTCCCACGGAAATCACTGTTCATCAGCTCTTGTGCCATACCTCTGGACTACACAACAACTATAGCTTTGAAGATGATTTTTACGTAGGTGCGGACCGGTTGCCTTACGACAAAGAGCAATATTTCAGAGACTGGATTATCAAAAAAACCATCAAGAATCCAGGGAGAACATTTGACTACAACAATTCCAATTACAACGTGCTTGCGTGGATTATTGAGTCCGTTTCTGGACAGACGTATCATGAATTTCTGAAAGAACACATTTTTTCCAAACTGGGAATGAACCATACAGCTTTTGACAACGGACAGGATATCCTGATCAACACAGCCAATAATTATATCCGCGACTATGGTGCGCTGGTCAGAGTCCCTTACACGAACAGTCTGTATGCCATAGGTGCAGGCTCGCTGGTCACGAACTGTGATGATTTACAAAAATGGTATAAATGTTTGAAGACCAAAGACATTTTATCAGAGCATTCCTATGAAATTTTCCTGTCTGAACACCAAGAGCA
>CAJUII010000153.1 GCA_910586405.1 uncultured Lachnospiraceae bacterium | reverse complement strand
ACACAAAATGCTAAAAGGCAAGCATTTTGGCGCATGATTCCCACTACTTTGGCGGACGTCTAACAGTAACATTTAATAAAATTCCAGCCGGCAGTTTTAAGAAGAATGGTGTAGCATCAATCAAATTGTGCTATAATATATTACGTGAGCTGGCTTTCCTTATTTTTACATAACGTCTAATGAACTCATTAAATTATGTGATTATACAATCCTGATTGTAGAGGTGTGGTATATGAAAAAGAAATTAAAAATAAGTCTGATTCTTGTTCTATCATTATTGGCTTTAATAACGATGATGTTATTTGTCTTGTTTATTAATGAGCTAAAAACGTTAAAAACATTACAACAGATTGATGATTATGGAATGTATAGAATGACTTATTATGGTGATTATGGTTTTGATGACTTCTTAGAACAAGGTGCTGCAAGTGATAAAGACATAGAAGAATTCGTTACGAAAAGGTTATTGAAAGGCATTCCGATTAAATTTAATGTTACAGATAGTGGATGTACTGCTTTTGTAACAAGGAATAAAAACGGAGATATTATTTTTGCTAGAAATTTTGATTTTATGTATGCACCATCAATGCAATTATTTACAAATCCCCCCAATGGATATGCATCTGTATCTACTGTAAATTTATCTTTTGCAGGATATTCAGAAGACAATTTACCAGCTAAGGGGGTTCGTTTTGATAATTTTTTAACGCTGGCTGCGCCTTATCTACCATTTGACGGAATGAATGAAAAAGGTGTAGCGATAGCTTTGCTTGCAGTTCCGGAAGTACAAATTAGAAATGATGAAAATAAGATAACACTGAATACAACAACGGTTATAAGACTGGTTTTAGATAAGGCTTCAAATGTCGATGAAGCAATAGAATTATTAAAAGGATATAATATATATTTTTCAGGCGATATTTATTGCCATTATCTGATAGCAGATCGCACAGGGAGAACCGTAATTGTAGAATATTATGATAATGATTTGCAGGTTGTAGAAACGGATAAAGAATATCAGGCTGCTTCTAATTTTGTTGCATACAATGGTTTGAACATTGGTGAAGGATATACTGAATTTGATAGGTATGATAAAGTTATAAATAAAATAGAAGATAGGAACAATTCACTTAATATGGATGATGTTATCAGCTTGTTAAATGACGTAGGCGTTTATGGAGAAGATGGTTTAGATAAATTGCAATGGTCTGTTATTTATAATTTATCAAGCATGTCAGGGAAAATATGGGCACATAGAAATAAAAATAATATAATGGATTTTGAATTGAAATAACATATTCTGTGTCTGTGAAATGGTATCCGAAAAAACTGGATAATCGTCATACAGAACGGCATGCTTTAGAGCGGGAAATCAAGAAAAGGTTTCCTGTTTTTTTGCGTCTATTTTGCATTTAGAAAAATCGTCGGTGTTACATTGTGCTCTTTAGAGATTTTTTAGATAGAAGCATGATACAATTTTTTTGTAAGGAACAGAAATAGGTTGATTTTTGCAGAGCAGGTGTAAAGAAAATGAGAAAATTGAAAGAGTATGTATATTTTTGGGGATTTATCGGTGTAAGTTTTGCAGGCGTGATGATTTTTGTGTTGATTCCGTTTGCGGATGTGGTGCGGCGTTCTTTTATGACAGTCATGTCAGGGGAGTTTGCAGGGCTCAACAATTACAAAACAGTGGTAAACAATCAGGCATTCCGTCTCGCAGTAAAAAACACGCTGCACTTTGTGGGTGTGGCGATACCGCTTTTGGTGGTGATTGGTCTGGCAGCAGCACTTGTGCTCAGCAAGATTCGTGACATTCATGTCATAAAAAGTCTTTATTTATTTCCGATGGCGATGCCGACGGCAACTGTGGTCATCGTGTGGAGAATGTTTTTTTACAGACAGGATTTTGACAGCCTTGTCGTCAGTTATCTCTGGAAAAATACAGGGTATACAATCGTGCTGTGGCTTGCAGGCATCGCGGGCATTCCGAATGAATTGATTGAGGCATCGCGGGTAGATGGTGCAAACAGCTTTCAGTGCCTAATTTTCGTGAAGCTGCCCTGTTTGAAGGGGAGTGTGTACACGATAGTGATTTTGTCGTTTTTAAATTCCATGAAAATTTACAGAGAAGCGTATCTTGTCGGCGGCTCTTATCCCAACAAGGATATTTATCTCTTGCAGCATACTTTTAACAACTGGTATGTGAATCTTGAGTTTGACAAGATGGCGGCGGCAAGTGTGCTGGTGGCGGTGGTGCTGTTTGTGTTTATTCTGCTGTTCCAGTATTATAGCCAGAGATAAGTAAGCCGAATAAGGTTTGTCTGGAAAATACAGTGCGGTGCTGCAAACTCAGTATTATAGCCAGAGATAAGTAAATAAGCTAAATAAGGATTGTCTGGAAAATATAGTGCAGTGCTGAAAACTGACATGAATCCAGATAAAGCATAAATATAGAAAATAAATTTGTAGAAGTAGGAGACTTGAAGTGAGGGTAAGAAAAATTTTCCGCTGTGCATCGGAGGCGGTGACAAAATTGATATTTATAGCGGCAGGCATTGTAATCTGTGCGCCAGTGTTTCTGGTCGTGACAGGTTCCGTCATGGGAAAAGGGGACTTGTACGAATGTCTGGCGCCTGTGTTTGAGCAAGGGACGGGATTTGTGACATGGAAACTCATTCCTCAGTATCCTACCGTGGAGAACTATATCCGCCTGCTTTTTTATTCGCCGGAGTTTTTTGTATTGTTCTGGAACTCCGTGAAAATGGTGGGCTTGATTCTGCTGGGACAAATGGTCGTGGGCGTGCCTGCGGCATGGGCATTTGCAATCTATGAGGTCAGAGGGAAAAATGTGCTTTTTACGATCTATGTAGTGCTGATGCTCCTGCCGTTTCAGGTGACAATGCTGTCGAGCTATCTCACGCTTGACAGACTTTCGCTGTTGGATACACATTGGGCAGTCATTATGCCGGCGGTGTTCAGTACGTTTCCGATTTTTATTATATATGGTGGATTTCGGGCAATTCCTAAATCTTTGATTGAGGCGGCAAGGATTGATGGGGCAGGGGAAGTGTATATTTTTTTTATGGCAGGAATCGGGCTTGGAAAAGGCGGAATCCTCTCAGCGCTGGTGCTTGGATTTCTTGAATACTGGAATATGATTGAGCAGCCGTTTGCATTTCTCGAGGACAAGACCTTGTGGCCGCTGTCCCTTTATCTGCCTGAAATTAGCTGGACGCAGGCAGGATTTGCGTTTGCGGCGTCCGTGGTGATGCTGATACCGGCAATCTTTGTGTTTGTCATGGGGCAGGATTATCTCGAGCAGGGGATTATTTATTCCGGTCTAAAAGGTTAGAAATTTGTTATGGAGGGTTCTATGATGGAGAAGGATGAGGAGAAGCTTTTACTCCGCAGGCGGATGGAAAAGTGGATGAAAATATTTTTGATATTTCTGGCATTTGTGTGGCTTTGTACGATTATTTCAAAGAGCATTTATGTGTCAGGGCTGCCGATAGTCAAGACAGATACCGCGTCCAAAAAATATGTGGAGCACATCGTCAATACGGACGGAATTGTGACGGCGGGCGGTGAAATCGCTGTCAATACGCAGGCGGGGCTGCGGGTGGACAAAATATATGTACATGAGGGCGATGCGGTTCAGGCGGGGGACGTTCTTTTTACGATAGACACATCAGATCTTACAGAGCTGATCAGTGCAAAGGAGACAGAGCTTTCCAAGCTACAGTGCAATCTTTCGGACTGGCAGGTCAATGCAGTGATTGACGCACAGAAAAAAGAAGTGGCAATCCTCTGGGCAAAGGAGGACTACGAGACGGCGGACAAGGAGACGGCGGTTGCGAAGGCGCGCGCAAAGGAAGCGCTGGATAAGGCGGAGGCGGCGCTTGGAAAGCATCTTGCGGACACAGTGCCCTACACGGCGGACAATGCCAGACGCAATGCGTGGGATGCGTACCATGACTGGGTAAACAAGGGATATGGCATTGCGGATAAAATTACAGCGAAAGAGCGCGAGATACAGGATTTGGAGGAGCAGCTTGCTGAGCTGGAGAATCGCATCGGAAAAGAGATTCGTTCGGGAGAAGAGGGTCAGCCAAAAGTTTTGTCGGGGTCGGTGGGCGCTGACACGGACAATACAGGAGGAACAGAGGACACCAATACGGGAGCGGACAATTCAGATGCTGGAAATACTCAAAATGGCGCAGAGAATACTGACGGGCATGGAAATGCAGATACGGGAACCAATACAGATGCTGCGGACAGCACAGAGAATGAAAGCGAAAATGCAAATACAAATACAGATGACACGGACAGCACGGAGAATGAGAACGAAAATGCGAATACAGATGACACGGACAGCACGGAGAATGAGAACGAAAATGCGAATACAGATGACACGGACAACACGAAGAATGAGAACGAAAATGCAAATACAGATGATACAGACAGCGTAGAGAATGGCAATGAAAATACAGAAACAGGCGCTTTGGCACCGGACACAAAGGACAATCAAAACCCAAATCCGGCAGACGAGGAAAAGCGGACGGAGCTGCTCAATAAGATTAAAAAGGCAAACGAAGAACTGCTCGCCTTGCGTGACCAACTGACAAAGCACGATAGAGATGCCGTCGCGCAGCCTGATTATTCGGCGGAGGAAGCCGAGTATGATGCATGGCAGAACACCAAACTCACGCTTGAAGAAAACGTGCAGCGTGCAAAGGAAAGCTATAATGACGCAAGCTACACACGCGAGGTTACACTGCGGCAGAAGCTGCGGGAGATTGCAAATGCGGAAACTACATCAAAAGCAGATTCTACAGCAATGCTTTATGAATTAGATATCAAACAGGCGAAGAAGCAGATTGAAAGACTTCATGCAATAAAACAGCAAAAGGGAGAAATTAAGGCTGAAAATGATGGCATTATTTCAAAAATCCAGATCGAGGTTGGCGGACGGACATCAGACACCGCGGCACTTCTGCTGACAGATGCACTAAGACCCTGCCAGTTTAAATTCAGCATCACCAAAGAAGAGGGAAAGTATGTGCACTTAAATGACACGGTTGAGTTAAAACTTAACGGACAATCCGCGGCAACAGAAGTTACAGTGGACTATCTGACCGAAAACACACAGGGAGGATACGACATTCTCTGTATGCTTCCGGAGAATATGGGACAGCCCGGGCTAAGCGGAACCGTCCAAAAGGCAGTGCAGGGTGAATATCATGAGTTAGCGCTTCCGGTGGAGGCTGTCTTTGAGGAGAGAGACACTTTTTATATTTATACATTAAACGAAAAAGAAGGAATCCTCGGAAGCGAGTATTATGCCGAAAAAATCAAGGTGCAGGTCAAAGACCAGAATGACCGCTATGCAGCAATCGAAGCCGGCACAATCAGCAAAGACACCAAAGTCATTACATACTCGACTGAGGAGCTAAAACAGGGACAGAGCGTGCGCCCGCAGGATAAATAAAGCTAAAGTTTGGCAAGATGGATTTTTACTTAGAAAAGGATTTGAAAAATCCATGGTATTATAGGCATTTTTGTGGTAAGATATACTGACGGCCGAAAAGACTGACCGCTCAGTATAAAGTTATGCACACAGCCGCATAAGGAAATAT
>CAJUII010000152.1 GCA_910586405.1 uncultured Lachnospiraceae bacterium | reverse complement strand
ATCTGCTGCATCAGAAAATCTTGACATAGCCCGCTATGCCTGCGATTTTCTTCTTTGCAGCTGAACATTTATGCGGCGTTCTTGTCACAAGTAATTTCTGAACAGTTCCTTACAAAAAACAATACGACAGCAATGCAAAAAAGTACAAAACCTCTGAGGGATTGAGTGAAGATGAATATCTCTCCAAAATGAAAAAGAGTGATAGATTTTATCCCGTCATCACACTCACAGTTTATTATGGCGAAAAACCGTGGGACGGACCGACCTCACTCCATGAAATGCTCGATATTCCAAAAGAACTGGAACCGTTTGTCAATGACTATAAAATACTGCTTGTCGAGGCGAGGCGAAATAATCTGATGCTCCATAATCTCGAAAATATTGATTTATTTAATCTGTTTGAGATTGCCCTAGACAAAAACATCCCTAGGAAAGAGGCAAAGAAAAAAGCCATACAATACTGCGAAGAACATAAAACAGACAAATCTGTTATCATGACCTTTGCGGGCGCAATTAATATGCAGCTTGATTATAACACATTAAATAAGGGAGATGGTACCATGTACAGTTTATTTGAAGAACTTGCAAAAGACAGCAAAGCCGAAGGAATTATTGAAATCTGTCTTGACTGTGGTCTTTCTGATGATACTATTCTGGAAAAATTACAGCAAAAATTAAATATATCCTTACAGCAGGCACAGGAATATCTCAACACATTTGCCAAGCAGTCCATATAAGTCTACTCTCAGATGTAAAAAATACTTCTAAACCAGTAAAAGACGCTGCCCAAGAAGTATGAAGTTTCGCATAATAAAACGCAAAATACAGAAGGCAAAGTGGTGATTTTTATGAAACATAAAATACTAATCATTGAAGATGATTTTACCATACAGACGCAGCTAAAAACCCTCTTGACCGCAAACGGATACGAGGTTCACATTGTCACCAACTTTTCAGATATCATCCATCTGCTCAAAGAATCCACCCCGCATCTGGTTCTGCTGGATATTAAGCTGCCTGTAAACAGCGGATTTGAAATCTGCTCACAAATCCGTACTTTTTCTGATATTCCCATCATCTTTGTGACAAGCAGCAACACCGATATGGACGAGTTAAACAGCATTATGCTAGGCGGAGATGCTTTTATCACAAAGCCGTACAACACCGCAATTCTACTGGCTAAAATTGCCTCTCTTTTAAAGCGCGCGTATGCCTTGCCGCAGACAGAAGTCCTCACATGGAACGGTGCCGCGCTGCATTTAGAAAGCAGCCAGATCGCACACAATGACCACAAAACCGACTTGACCAAAAACGAAGTAAAAATACTCTATTATCTGTTCCGAAACGCCGGAAAAATCTGTTCCCGCAATGACATTGTCGATTTCCTGTGGGACAATCAGCTCTATGTGGACGACAATGCCTTGAGTGTAAACATTGCCCGCATTCGGGAGAAACTGACAGGTATTGGTCTGACCAACTTTATCAAAACCAAACACAGGCAGGGGTACATCATATGAATGGCAGACAATATCTAAAAAATCAGCTTCCCGTTTTACTCGTCAATCTTCTGGGCATAATTACGCTCTCCTTATTTCTGCTTGCCTGCGGCAATTCTATCCAAAGTATTCTTTTTCTCTCCTGTGTCTGGGGAGCTGTCGTCCTTCTCTACCTAACCGTCCTCTATCGCAGGCGGAAAAAATATTTGGAAAATATGCTGTCTATGGCAGAACAGCTAGAGGAGCGCTATATCATTCCAGAAGTCATAAAAATCCCCGAGCGTGCCGATGATCAGGTTTTCTACCAGCTTCTGAAAATGGCTGAAAAATCCATGTTGGAAAAAATAGGCAGTGTGCAGCGTGAGCGAAGCGAATACAAAGAATATATCGAACAGTGGATTCACGAAGTCAAAACCCCGATCACAGCCCTGAAGCTGCTCTGTGAAAACAACCGCTCCCCATTTACAAGAGAAATGCTGGCAGAGCTTGAGAATATCAATCGTTTTACCGAGCAGGCGCTCTACTATGCCCGCAGCGAGCATCCCGAAAAAGACTATTGCGTCCGTGAAATCAATCTAAATGATGTCGTGCACAGCGCAATTGCAGACAGCAAATATCTCCTCCGTCAAAATCATGTCACGGTGACGGTTGATAAAATGGAAAACCGTGTCTATACCGATGAAAAATGGGTGCGCTTTATCCTGAACCAGCTCATTAGCAATGCCGTCAAATACCGCACAAAACAGCCAGTTTTACACTTCTATTCCACAAGAAAAGAAAACCATGTACTTTTGTCCGTAGCAGATAACGGTATCGGCATTGCTCAAAGCGATATATCCCTCATTTTCGAAAAGGGTTTCACCGGACAGAATGGACGAACCGTCCCAAACGCCACAGGCATTGGACTGTACCTTTGCAAGCGGCTCTGTGACAAATTGGGCATCGGGCTGACTGCCCATTCAGAAGGAATCGGGACAAGAATGGTTCTCTCTTTTCAAATCAATCATTTTGTGTCCGATTTTCTAGTCGAGTAAAGAAGATTTATCCGTATACGTAAAACTTCTTACAGTTTTGTAAGAACTCTGTAAGAAAATCTGATACAAAAAGTTCGCTGCACGATTTACAATCAATGTGACAATACAAAACTGATTGATTGATTGACGGAGGAATAATCATGACGACGATTTTGAAACTGGAACATATTCAGAAATATTACGGCAGCGAAGGAAGCATAACCCAAGCCATCCAGGACATTAGCTTTGGCGTAGAGCAAGGCGAATTTCTGGGGATTATGGGCACTTCCGGTTCGGGAAAAACGACACTGCTCAACTGCATTTCCACAATTGATACCGTGAGCGCAGGTCACATCTATTTGGAGGGAACGGATGTGACTGCGTTAAAACCAAAATCCCTTGCCAGATTTCGCAGGGAAAATTTAGGCTTTGTCTTTCAGGATTTTAATCTGTTAGATACCCTGACAATTTCCGAAAATATCGCCTTGGCGCTGACGATCAACAAAGTTCCTGCTAAGGCGGTGGACTCCCGCGTTTCTGACATCGCCAAAAAACTAAATATCACCGACATTCTGCACAAATATCCTTATCAGGTCTCGGGCGGGCAAAAACAGCGCTGCGCCTGCGCAAGAGCGATTGTCAACAACCCGAAGCTGCTTTTGGCAGATGAACCGACAGGCGCTTTGGACAGCCATTCCTCGCAAATGCTGTTGTCCACCATGCAAAGTATCCATGAACAGCTCCACACAACAATTCTGATGGTGACACATGACGCTTTTACTGCCAGCTATGCAGACCGCATCTTATTTTTGCAGGACGGAAAAATTTTTACGGAGCTGCATAAGGGAACGGACAGCCGAACCGATTTTTTTCACAAAATACTGAACGTCCTTACCGTCATGGGAGGAGGGCAAAGCCATGTATATTAAACTTATTTTCAAAAATGCAAAGCGCTCCGCAAGAGATTATCTGGTCTATATTGTGACCTTAACCATTTGTGCCACACTATTTTATTCGTTTCTGTCTGTTTCAAGCCGCTATTATAAACCGGATATCGGAAGTGACTATAAGTTCACACTGCTCGGTGACAGCATGAAACTGGCAATCTGCACTGTCACGCTGATTCTGTTGTTTTTGATATGGTTTGTCAACAACTATATGCTTCGGTGCCGGCAAAAAGAATTTGCCGTTCAGGCAATTCTGGGAATGGAGGCCAAAACGATTGGAAGGCTTTTCTTTGCCGAGACATTTGTCATGGGAATATGCGCTGTCGGGCTGGGCATTGTCCTCGGTGTGGTCAGCTCACAGTTTGTTACTGCAATGCTGCTCACCGCCTATGGAAAAAGCTACCAGCCGACATGGACATTCTTTCCAGACACCGTACTGCTCACCCTGTTCTTTTTTGTCCTGATCTTTCTTGTGACGGGACTGTTTCATATGCGTACCATTCAGAAAACAAAAGTGATTGACATGCTTTTGGCAGATCGGGAAAATGAGCCGGATTTGAGAAGGAGTCATTGGATTCATGTGGTCGTGATACTCTTTGAATTGTTCCTGCTGCTCATGCTGGTTGTCGGTGTCGAAAAACTATATTTTTATTACGACAGCCGTTACCCGTTTTTGGTACAAACGATGTTTTGGGGAAATATCCTGATTCCTGCGGCTGCCTTGGTTTGGTCTTTTGTGTGGCTGCTCCGAAAAATATACAGCAAAAGCAATGTTCACTTTCACACGCTGCTTCGGGGACTTATCCTCTTCTGCGTCCCAAATACCTTTACAGCAGCAAGTGTGCCGTCGTTGATGCATCGCTATTATTTACCGCTGGGAATCGGAACGAGAAACCAGTATCTATTGTTCGTTCTGGTTGATTTGCTGTTTTTCCTCTGTGGCATCATTTTTCTTGCAGGCAGCTTCCTGCTCGCATGGAAAGAACAGTCACCGACACATAAATATCATGAGGAAAACCTTTTCTTTTTCGGGCAGGTCATCTCCAAATTAAATACCACCAGCAAGACAATGACCCTCGTCAGCATTACACTGGTACTTGCCATTTTTCTGTTTATTGCCGCGCCAGTCCTTGTAAATTGGGCAATGGGTTATTTAGATTCCCGCTCAATGTATGACATACAGATTTTTTCACACTACAATAACGTACATGAAGAAAGCGATTTACCACATGATGATTATGGGACTGTCACCAAACTCCTCATGGATCAAGGCATTGAAACAGTTTATGACTGCACTTTCCATCTGTATCTGCCCGAAAAGAAAGCCTTTCACAACCGCATGAAATATGATTTTCCTGCCGTGGCAATATCACTGCAGGATTATAACGCGATACGATGTATGCTGGGACTCAGCGAAATCACGCTGGAAGAAAACGAATTTACAACCCAGTGGCATGCTGCCGCAACGGACGATGAGCGCCGGCAGTTTCTGGAAACGCACCAAACTGTCACGACAGATGCAGGCTTGCTGCGTTGTGCCAAGCAGGCATATCACCAAGAACCTATGGGCGGGACGCTCTACAACAGTTACACCAATGTTCTGTATGTATTTCCAGATGCGGCTTGTGACACGTTACTCCCTGTCATGCAAAACCGGTATCTTATGACAGCCAAGACAATCCCCTACGAGAATGCCCACAGCTTTGAACAGGAATTTACAGCAGTATATCCAGAGGAGACTGCCACTGGTGTGCACTATGGGATTCGTCTGCGCACGCTGCAAGTAAATGAAACGAAAGGAACCTGTTTTGTCTTACAGGCTGCGATGCTCTATGGGGCGATTGTACTCATGGTCATCTGCCTCACTGTCCTCTCCCTGCAACAGCTTTTGGACGCAGGACATTACAGATATCGCTTCTCTGTACTGAGAAGCCTCGGCGTTGAGGAATCGAAGATTGAAAAGCTTGTGTTCAAACAATTGGGTGTCTGGTTCGGACTGCCTGTGTCTGCCGCCATTGTTGTTGCAGTGGTTGTGATCTCGTACTTTATGCAGACCATTTCGGTAGAAATTTCAGCCTATATCGGATTTCCTGCCCTGCTGTCGCAGCTGGGCATCACCGTGGGGATTCTTGTTTTACTGCTCATTTGCTATTTTATCAGTACATGGATACTCTTTCGGCACTCTGCCCGCTTAGGAAC
>CAJUII010000151.1 GCA_910586405.1 uncultured Lachnospiraceae bacterium | reverse complement strand
ATATTGATTATGATATACTTAATTTGATCTGGTAATAGAGTTCAATATGCAGGAGGTGATTGTATCCTAGTATGTCAGATATTGTAAAAGATTCTGTAGTAGAATTTTCAAGATTACAAAATTGGATGCTGTCAGCGAAGGAGAACAATGACACAGCTACTTATAATATGATGCTTGACCGCTATATTGAATTAAAAGTAATACTTTCCACAGCGGGTGTAAACATTACAGAATTGGACAAAATTAAACAATAAAATAGCAGGATCACAGTAACTAAGAAAAGGGTGTTGTATTGACGACATCCTTTTTTCTTTTTATATAAGTATTTCAGAAAATTATTTAAAAAAATTTTGAATAAATTAATCTTTTTTTGATTATACGAAGTCTTATATAGTGTATACAGTATTAAATTTTCCTTGCAAGGGGTGACAAATGATTCATCAGAAAAACAGACAGGACTGTGTCCAGTCGGCAGTTGAAATGTATTATGAAGATGTGTATCGTTTCTGCCGGTACTATACTGGTAATTCGACGGATTCTTACGATATCACGCAGGAAGTATTTCTAAGATATATGAAATATATGGATTCCTGCGGACATAAAAATCTCAAGGCGTATTTGATGATGATTGCGCGCAATCTGTGCTGTGACTATTTCCGCAGACAGTCCGAACAGCGCGAAAAGCTTCTTTCTTTTGATATGCTTGAAGATACCGCAGAAGGAGGGTGCTTGGGTACTGTCAGAACGATTGACAACTGCGACAGTGAACTTTATCTGCAAGAGCTGCTGCAAAGTATCTCGCAAGAGCAGCGTGAAGTTGTGATCCTGAGAATCCATGATGGGCTAAAATTCCATGAAATTGCCAAAATCACAGGGTGCAGACTGTCAACCGTGAAATCGCGTTTTCGTCTTGGAATTGCCAGTATCAAGAAAAAAATAGGAGGCAATTATGCGTAAAAAATATGATGATATCAAAGCATTATTTGAAGAAAATGACAGAGATGTCATAATTGACACAGCCAGAAAGCAGGAAGCCCTACAGTCTGTCTGCACGAAAAACGCAAGTATGAAAAATACAGCGGGCTCACGATGGCAGCTTGTAAAGGGACAGCTTCTCTACATGAACAAAAATATTTTATGTTTCCACTTGGCGGCCTGCATGGGTATGGTGCTGCTCGTCTGGACAAACTGGTGTGACATACAAGCGTGGGAACAATACAGCATGATTTGTTCTGGCGTACTTGGCGCTCTGTCAGTTCTGGAGGTCGGCAGTATGTTTTTTTCAGGTATGACAGAGCTGGAGGCAAGCTGTTACTTTAATGTGCGCCAGCTCACCGCGTTTCAGATGACGTATTCAGGTATTCTTAGTTTGGCGGCATTGCTGCTGTCAACGGTTTTTGCCAGTATCAGGCTGGAGAGAAATATTCTGATGACAGGCATCTATATTCTGGTTCCTTTTGTGGCTACAGAGTGTGTCTGTCTGGCGGTGATGCTCACAGAGATTGGGCGGAGAAATCTATTGGTGCTGATTGCTGCTGGTATTTTTTCCGCGTTTTTCTGGAGTATACTGGCTTCCATGCCCCGCTTGTACGAAGCGTCTGCGCTGGTTTTCTGGATTGCTGCGCTGGTGGCGGGAATGGGTATTTTCGTCTTACAGATGAAGTGGTTTTTCGAAATATTGGATAAGGGGGAAATTGTATGTGCAGATTAGTGCTGACTGGAATTGAGAAAATATACAAGGACAAAAAGCAGGAAAAAAAGGCAGTGCAGAATTTGACAGTGCATTTTGAACATGGCGTCTATGGGCTTCTCGGTGAAAATGGTGCTGGAAAGACGACCTTGATGCGCATGATTGTCGGCATCTTAAAACCAACGCAGGGGCAGATCACATATGATGAAGTCCCGATCAGACAGCTAGGGGGCGCCTACCGAAGCCTTTTGGGCTATCTTCCGCAGGATTTTGGATATTATAAGGACTTTAGCGCTGTGCGTTTTCTGAACTACATCGCGGCACTAAAAGCCATTGCGCCCCAGACCGCCAAAGAGCGGATTGACAGGCTGCTTGAGACCGTGGGACTGGCAGACGCGCGGAATAAGAAGTTAAAGACATTTTCCGGCGGAATGCTGCGGCGCATCGGTATTGCGCAGGCGCTTTTAAACGAACCCCAAATACTAATCTTAGATGAGCCGACAGCGGGGCTTGACCCGAGGGAACGCGTGCGTTTTCGAAATATCATCAGTGCACTGGGCAAGGACCGCATTGTCATTTTGTCAACGCACATTGTATCAGATGTGGAGTATATCGCAGACCAGATTATGATTATGAAGCAGGGCGCATTGATCAAGACAGGAACACAGGCCCAGATTTTAGAGCCTGTCGCCGGCTGTGTCTGGAAATGCAGCGTGCCGGAGTGCGAGGCAGAGGCGCTCAATGCAGCATACGCAGTGAGTAATCTTAGGGGCGGCGAGCACAGCGGACAGGTTGAGCTTCGAATTGTCTCACAGGAAAAGCCGCATTCAGACGCGGCGGCGGTAGAGCCTGTACTCGAAGATGCATATTTGTATTACTATTTGTGTGAGCGAAGCCACCATAGAGGGACTTGGGATCAGAAGGGAGGAACCATATGAGATTATACAAAATGGAACTATATAAAATCTGCTCAAAAAAGCTGTTTCTGTTCAGCGCGGCGGCGTCGCTTGCCATTTTGCTCCTATATATGTACTCCGCTGTCATAGACAGAACTACAACGATTAACGGTGTAAAATATAGTGGTTTTCAGGCAGTCAAAATGGACCAGCAGATTACAGCGGAATTTAGCGGGGAGCTGACAGATGAAAAACTCACAAGAATTGTTGAAAAATATGGTTTTCCAAGCGGGGTAGAGGAACGGCATTACGGTTTTCTCGACAGCAATTATTTAAATGACTTTGTGATGGAATATTTTTCGGACGGATATTTTCGCGGATACGATGATTATCAAGTGGCAACGCGCACCTATCCAATCGCAGAGACAGTGCTTGGACAAGCGAGTGCGGCAACTGGAAAGCCGCTGCAATTAGAATATACTTATGGCTGGCAGGTCTTTTATGATGTGCTCGGAATTGGCTGCACATTAGGAATGGCGCTGATGCTTCTTTCCCTGTCGCCCATCTATGCTGATGAAAGCTGGCAGAATACACGGCATCTGCTGTTTACCACAAAAGAGGGGAAGCACAGGGATATTGCGGCAAAAATTGCGGCAGGCACGACGGTCGCAGTCAGTATCTTTGTTGTGATTGTTCTGGTAGATTTCCTGTTTGTGGCGTGCATCTATGGTCTGAGGGGAGGAGACTGTTTTAGCGGTCAGGTGCTGGCGGAAGAATTTATCTCCCAATATAACGAGTATCATAATAGTTCTACATGGACCAGCATGAATTACATTTTATTTTGTATTGTGGAATGTTTTCTGGGTTTTGTGGAGGTTGCGTCGGTATCCTTATATTTTTCATCGCACTGCAAAAGCTCGTTTCAGGCGATTATAGCGTCTGCTATGTGTTTATTTGTGCCCGTTTTTCTAAACCAACTGGGGCGGGATAACCTTCGCGGCATTGTGTTTCAGCTTAGCCAGTTCAGTATTTTTCTGTTTCCGGGAATTGCGCTGATGAGTCTGGTGCCGGATACGCTGCCGCCAACAGTATTCCGTATTGGAAAAGTGCTGTGCTGCGTGCTGCCAATGCTGATTGGACAATATTTCAGGCACCAATTTCCATTTTATTACTCGGTGCCTGTCATGCTCTTTGTCAATGGGGCTGCCAAGGATTTAGATTTTATACAATGTCAGGAAGGGTTTTCATGGGTGCGCCAAGGGGTCTTTAGCTTTGCCGGTGCGGTGTCTGTTCTCTATCTGGTGTGTAGCTGGCAGAAATATAAAAACTCGTGATACTATCGCAAATCCGCACAGCCATTGCCGGACGGTCTGATTCGTGATATGTTATAGATGCAGTCCGTAAATAGTATATACAAAGGAGTTTACAATGGCAAAAGTATATGAGATTATTGATTTTCAGCGGCGGGAAACTGGAAGCAAAGAACTGGTCACAAAGTTTGGCGGCCAGCCGGACTGGGTCGCGATAGAGGACTGGCCTGTAAGTGCGGGCTGGGAGAACCGAAAAATGACTTTTATCGGCCAGATTTTTCTAAAAAAGAATATGCTTGGCAATCAGCAGGATTTGATGGTGTATCTGTTTATGACACAGCCGGAATGTTTTGAGGACAGTTTTTATGACCCGGATATCGCAGCGTGGGAGGGCGGAGAAACTGCGGTGCGCATACAGCGCCTTGACGGTGTACAAACGCCGATATCCGGCGCGTCAGGTCCCACAGTATTTGACGAAAATGATGCACAGTATGAATATCTGCCCGTTTTGAAGGAAATACAGGAAGCGGACGAGATTTCGCAGAGCGCTTATGCGCAGTTGGACAGCGGACAGTTTGACTGTATTGATATCGATAAGATTGGCGGAACACCTGCGTTCTTTCAGGGAGACGATACCCCGCAGGAGGGCTGCTGGAAGCTGCTGCTGCAACTGCATTGTAATTTTTTGCCCTTCGTGCTGCGCGCTGGCGGGAGTCCTACGATGTTTGTCTTTGTGTCAAAAGATTTCGAGAAAGGTGGTATTTTGATACAGGATTCTTAAATTTGTTTTCATTTTCTATTTATAATTGCTGCGCTGCGGTTTCTGATTCCCGTTACGTTCGATACGACGATAGTTGGGAGTCTGTTTGAAAAGTTCGATACAGCAGCGATAACGAAGGAAATCTTTACAAGTGCCAACGCACCCGTTTCCGCCAGTTCAGAAAACACCAAAACAGAGACGGTACAGACAAAACATGATATAACCGCCGATGCCCTGCGTGTGCCATTTCAGATAGATGTCTGCCTGTTTTTGATCTGGTCAGCATTGGCACTGGTTCTATTTGTCCGCAAGATAACGGTTTATCAAGGCTTAATCCAATACATCAAAGCAGGCAGTAACGAGATATCAGATATCAAAATCCTGAATCTGCTGTCTGATTGTGAAGAAAAACTGAATATCAGCACAAGGGTGGAGCTATCGTGTAATCCGCTGATTGCGTCCCCTATGCTGATTGGTTTTGTTCGTCCAAGAATCGTTTTGCCTGCCCGGGAATTAGAGGATAAAGCACTGTCTTATATCTTTTTGCATGAGCTGGCGCACTACAAACAAAAGGATATGTTTTATAAATGGCTGATACAGATTGTGGTGTGCGTCCACTGGTTCAATCCTCTTGTATATTTGCTGGAAAAGGAAGTGAATAAATCCTGTGATGAAAAAGTCATATCCATATGTGATGAAAGGGCAAAGCGTGAATACGGGGATACGTTAATTTCTTTTCTGAAATCAAACAATCTTTACAAAAGCTCTTTCACGTCTGTTACGTTATCAGAAGGCGCAGAACAGTTAAAAGAAAGGTTAGGTGCGATTATGAAATTTAGAAAACAATCAAAAGCGATGATTGCTGTCACGGGTATTTTTACGGTTGCTGTTTGTGTCTGCTTTTTTGTAACCGGTGCATATGCTAGCCCTTCTGTTACCCATGATAGGAAAACATGGAAAGACAGCGAAATACTGAATGAAATAGTAACTGACTTGAGAGTAAAAAGTTTGTACCACTAAGAAGCCAGTGAATCCCAGTAAATTCCTGACTCGTTC
>CAJUII010000150.1 GCA_910586405.1 uncultured Lachnospiraceae bacterium | reverse complement strand
TCTGCTCTTTTTCCTCATTTAATATCTTTTCAAGCTGTATGCGCAGTGCGTCTCTCGCGTCTGCGGCGTCATCACATATTCCGATTCGAAGCATCTTGTCCCCCTTTACAAAACGAGATTAACAGTTATTTTTCTACAGTTCCTAAAAACATTGTAACACTTTTTCTTCTATTATAATAGACTGCGAAGCTGCAATCCATTACAAAAAACCTGCATAACTTTACATTTTTCGCCCGCCGGTTCCAATTTTGACAAATCTGGCGCGAATAATTACATGGCGAAATCCAGACTTATTTTTTGTGCTATGCTCTATTTATGCATATTTCCTTATGCGGCTGTGTGCATAACTTTATACTGAGCGGTCAGTCTTTTTGACCGCCAGTATAACAAAAAGCTTAGACCTGCAAAAAATTCAGATCAACCAAAAATTCAGATGGAGGTTTTCTATGTTATTGATCAAAAATCTACACAAATCATATCGTACTGGAACAAAGTCCTACCCAGTCCTAAAGGGTATCAACCTGTCGGTTGCGGAGCAGGAGTTCGTGGCGGTGATGGGTCCGTCCGGCTCAGGAAAAAGCACGCTGCTGAACTGTATTTCCTGTTATATTCCTTTTGATGAAGGGTCCATTTCGCTGGGCGGCGAGCGCTTAAAGGGGCTAAATGAGGACGCGCTTGCCAAAATCCGCAATGAGAAGCTCGGTTTTGTCTTTCAGGATTTTATGCTGCTCGACGGGCTGACGGTGCGCGAGAATATCCTTGTACCGCGTATCATCAAAGACAAGGTGGAGCCGGAAGCCGAGCGGCTTGCGGACACGCTGCTCTCCCTGTTTGGCATCGCGCACATTGCCGCAAAATATCCGGCGGAAATATCGGGCGGTGAGCGGCAGCGGACGGCGGTCGCAAGAAGCCTGATCAACCAGCCCTTGATGATCCTTGCGGATGAACCGACTGGCAATCTCGACAGCAAGTCAAGCCGGACTGTCATCGAGACATTTGAAAATGCCAGAAAGCAGTTGGGTGCAACCATCTTTATGGTGACGCATGACAGCTTTGCGGCTTCGTTCTGTGACCGTGTTATTTTATTAAAGGATGGCGCTGTCTATGATTCACTGACACGAAATATGACTGGCAGCGAGAGCAGAGACATGTTTCAGGACCGTCTGCTCGCTGCCATCAAGCAGATGAGCGCTATAGAGGGGAGGCCGGAGGAACAATGATGACCATGAACCAACTGGAACGTAAACTACAAAAAGCAGACCAAAAACAGTCCTATCTCTACTTGTTCTGCAACTTTGTATCTCTGTTGTTAATTACTTCCTACGCGGCGATGATGTTTTCTCCGACTGTGCTTCTCATACTGCCGGAGGGTGGTGACAGCCGAAAACAGGTCACAATGATTTTTGTACTGGCGCTCTTTGGGTGTGTGGTCTTTACCGTTTACGCCTCCGGTCTGTTTTTCCGCAAGAAGTCCAGACAGCTCGGGATACTGATGGCGCTTGGCGCTTCGCGGAAGCGGCTTGCCCCCGGTCTATTCCGCGAAGTGCTCATACTGAGCAGTGTTTCTTCGCTGCTCGGCATCGTGGCGGGATTTCCGTTTGTATATCTTCTGTGGAATGGATTTCGGCTGTTTATTGTAGACACCGATGAGATGCGCTTACAGCTGGATTACCGCTGTCTTCTTTTATCAGCAGTGTTTTTTGTGCTTGTAGTCGCCTTTTCCTGCGTCACTGCATACCGTTATCTGCGGCGGACAAACATTATTGATGTTGTGCATGAGGAGCACAAGAATGAGCCGGTCAGGGAGCTTGGCAGATGGTGCGGACCTGTGGGAATTTTATTGATTTTTGCAGGCGCTGTCTGCGGCTATGAAGCGCCCGCTGTCTACATGAATCTGTTCAGCGCTTACCCGACGGGGCTGATCAGTATTTTCTATGCACCCGTTTTTGTGGGGCTGTACATGGTCATGCTGCACTCGGTCGTGCACGGCTGGGCAGGAAAAAGAAAACATCCTTACAAAAATATCATTTCCAGAAGCATGATGAAATTTCAGGGAAAGCAGACGGTCAACAACCTGCTTGTCAGCACCGTGCTGATCGCCGGAAGCGCATTTGCCATTTTTTACATTCCTATGTTGGGGGCAGGCCAGGTACTCGACGTCCATTCGCGTCCGTTTGACTACTGCTATCATTACCGTATGGATCAGACTGCTTTGCAGCAGGAGGAAATCCAAAAGCTGGCAGCCGCACATGGGCTTTCCGTGAAGGATTTCAGGCAGTCTTCTTATCTGATTCTTGGAATTGATGCCATTGTTAGAAAAGAAGATGGCAGGCGTTTTCATGAGGAACATGTCGATCTGTGCGAAAGTGTCAAGGTTCTCTCCGAATCCGGTTTTAATGCGCTGACTGGAGAACAAATCGTTGTTCCCTCCGGCGAATACCGCGTTGTCTCGACATCCACGGAGTCCGACATTTATCATTACACAAACACAGGCACCTTTCTGACAAACATGGCGACAAGGGAGACAATTCCTGCGAAATTTGGCGGGTACGCACACTATGATTTTCTTGCCGGACCGCCGGGCTACTATGTTATCAATGATGACGATTACACGGCAATTGCAAGCGGGCTAACGCCGGACTGGCTGGGCACAGTCGCTTTTTTCAACATTGACGGAAAGGACAGTTATGCTTTCGCGCAGGATTTTTTCCACACACTGATTTCGTGCTTTGGACCGGAATGTGAATATGCGTATTTTTATGACCGTGTGGCAAAAATAGCCGCGGAGGAAGCCGGAGAGGTTTACTGGGGCGATACCGACTCAATGTCGCAGATCAGTTTTGATGCCCCCGATGCAAGTGACTTCCGCCTTTACTGGGCTTACATGCCCAAAATCCGAATCCTGGACCAGAATGATTTCCTGCGGAGTTTTGCCGTGTATTTGATGATGTTTCTGTTTATCTCCATCATCTGTACGCTTGCGGCACTGATTATCAGCTACACCCGCTGCATGACCATCACGCTGAACAACCGCTATGTTTTTGACGATCTGCGCCGTCTGGGCGCTCCGCCCGCATTTTTGGTGCGTGAGGTGAAAAGTCAGGCGGGCACTGTATTTAGAATGCCTTCTGTCGTTGGCATGACGGCAATGTATCTGTTATATGTGATGCTGATGTTCGGAAATGACGGGCAGCTTGTAATGGGCGAAGTTGCAGGGCTTGGAGCCTGTCTCATTATTTTGCTTGTGATGGCTTGTATTGTCTATGCCGTTTACCGCATTACGGTGCAGAAAATGTGCCGTGAGCTGGAGATTTAAATAGACGACGGCGGATTTTTGCCGGAGGAAATGGCGTGAACGCTTTACACCTTTTCTATAATTTGTTATGATTACATTAACAGTCCACAAGACTGGACACCAGTATAAATTATAACAAGAAGAACAGATTCAAGGAAGGACAGGTGATTGTATGCCAAGTGAAAAAGAATTAAATGTCAATCTTTTAGATAAGCTAGACATATTAGAAAGACTAGAAATGGCAGATAACGAGGGGGGTTATGAAAAAATGAAACAGCAGCTTGCATTTGAAAAAAAGTGTCTTGAGCGCAAGCTATACCAGAAACCGCCAATTACAGAACTACAATAACCAAAAACCTCAATTGTAATAACAGCAAAAGCCAAATAGGATTCTGCAGGTCACAATGGAACTGGTAGAGCTGGAATTGCGCTACTGTATGGCAGCTTTTCCGCATGTCGGGCATTAGAGGCGTCCATTCACAAAGACTTCGTGGCTTTGAAGGCGCATCTGCCCCTTCGTGAAGATGGCATAATGAAAGCATTTGTCAGTCCGCCAATGTCTGCTGAGGACGCACTTTGTATTCTAAAGGACTGGCTTGTGTACCTACAGGCGCCAGACACGACAAGGTGGCGTCTCACACGGGATACAGCGATCATATTTCCCCCAAAGGCGGTGACTGCCCGCAATCAGCAGATGATTCTTGTCGGAAAGACGACACAGCGCTTTGTTTCTTTTTCAAGAAAGGATGTACAGACAGCTGCCGCGGATATGATCAGCGGACGGCTGCAATCTGTTGAAATCACATATATGGAGCATGCCTTATGGATTCAATGCGCAACGCACAAGGACGAAGAAGGGTGCTTTGTGATCAACACCGCACACCCTGATTATGCAGACACAGCTTTCACCGCCAAGATGCCGTCTGCGGAAGCCTTCATGTGGCTGACACAATACCCTTGCGGCGGATTTTTGCCGGAGGGGGAGATTTGGGAGAAAAAGGCAGAGGATTGATGTTTCCTCTGCCTTTTTTGCTGCATTTGATGTCTATGTGTCTGGTATCTATTTCGCTGTGCAGCGCTATGAACTTATTTCATTTTCTGTGCAGTAATCTTCATTGGCAATCACTCTAAATGGAATCGAAAGCTTTCCCCCGTAGTTTCCTTTGCCCTTTGCTGTCACATAAATCACCTGTCCGACTGCCAGAGAGCCTGTGATCGGATTGCCGCCTGCATCTTTGTATGCGGTGCTGCGGTCCACTGTAAAGTCAACTTTATTTTTCAGCGCCTTGCCATCCCGATCTATAATCTTTGGAATGGTCCGATTGTATTTGGATGCATTCTTGACCAGAAGGTCTTCTGCGAATGACATCTCGCTCAGCGCACTTAGATTTTGTTTTACAATGGTAAACGGTATCTTTTTGATTGTGCCCTTGAAGTTCCCCTTTCCTTTGATTGTCACTGCCGCTGTTCCGACTGCCTTATTCTTCGTGTAGGTGAGACTGTAATCCCTGCCCTGCTCTAACGGTATTGTCCGCTCTGTGCCAGGTACAGTAAACCGCGCTTTCAACGTCGCATCATCCAGCCTGCTTCCGCCTTTTGCATACGGAATTGCCGTTGTAATCTGCCTATTTTCACCAAATGTAAACCTGTTGTCTGTGTTAGCGCCAAGATCATACGCTGCAATTTTGAATGTTTTCTTTACAGTACCTTCATAACCATTTCTGCCATGAATGACTGCTGTCGCTGTGCCGGCATTGATATTGTTGCTGTACTCTACCGTATACTGGCTGGCGGATGCTCCCTTGACCGCCACAGCCGGTTCTTGTTTTGCGCCATTATAAGACAGTCCGGACTTTGGCATCGACTTCCAGGTCACGGCGCTTGCCTTCAACGGTGTCCCACTGATTTTAAAGGAAACAGTCTTTGTCCCGACATAGTCGGTTCCCCTGCCTCTGATTGTGATCACTGCCGTCTCTCCTGCCTCTGTGTGAATCTCGTCCCACAGAATCTCATAGTCCCAGCTCTCCTGGTTCTTGCTTCCATCCTTTTGTGTCAGCTCTCTGCCTTTGTACTTGACGCTGACAGACGGCTTTTGTACTTTGCCCCTGCCTGTCGTCTTGTCCATCTCATACTTCTGCGGCGAGATCTTTCCGATGCGCACCCTGCTCATGAGGACCTGTTTGTCTTTGTCCGCAAGGATCATCTGAATCGTGGCGCTGCCTGTGAAATTCTGGTTGTTTGAGTTGGCTGTCAGCTTCACACTGTATATGCCTGGCGTCCTTCCATCCGCCGAATTGTTGTAAGCCGCTGTATAGTCTCTGTTCAACCGCAGCGTCTTTCCATTGTATTTTACCGTTGGTTTCGGTGCGATCTGCTTGGTGTTGTTTGCCTTGACGGCGCCATACAAATCCGCAATCTCCAGATATGCCAGATTTACCTTATCGATGGTAAAATGTTCTGTGCGGGCTTCCGTGTAATTACCTTTGCCGCGGACGATGACAGATGCCTCACCCGCATTTGTGTTCTCCTT
>CAJUII010000149.1 GCA_910586405.1 uncultured Lachnospiraceae bacterium | reverse complement strand
CAAGGTTTAAAGGCTTATGAAAGGATAAATCCAAGATGATAAAAATATTATTTGTCTGCCACGGCAATATCTGCCGCAGCACCATGGCTGAGAGTGTCATGACACACCTCGTAAAACGAAAAAAACTGGAAAGCGCCTTTTACATCAACTCTGCTGCCACCAGCCGCGAGGAGATTGGCAATCCGCCCCACTACGGCACAGTGAACAAATTAAGAGAGGTCAAAATACCGCTGATTCCGCACCGCGCAGTTCAGATGACGGCACAGGATTACGCAGCGTATGACTATCTGATCGGTATGGATACCGCCAATATCCGCAATATGACCCGCATCGCAGGCGGTGACAGCGAGAGCAAAATCTATAAACTACTCACCTTTGCCGGTTCTGGCAGAGATGTAGCAGACCCTTGGTATACCGGAGATTTTGACACCACCTACAAGGATATCATGGAAGGCTGTGACGGACTTCTCCAGCATATTCTTGAGCATGACCAACTGAATTAAGCGAAACCTGAATCAAGCTGAGCCTACACTGCATAGTGCAGGCTCCTCTCCCGCACCTTTCTGATTTCCAGACGGTCCACTATCAGCGTCTTAATCTTTCGCACGCGTTCCTCATCATACTCTTCATCATACGTAATCTTCAATCGTTCCGCCGCAATGACTGCACAGTCCTCCTTCACATCATACGTACTGTCTTTAATCCAAAAACTGACTGTCAGAATCTCATTAAATCCATCGTCCGAAAAGCAGGCAATAATTTCTTCCTCTGTAAAAAAGTCAATATGCTTGTTCTCAATGCGCATCGGCGAACCATTCTTAAAATATATCAAGAGGTGGTAGCTCTCCTTTGACAGATTCATGATATTCAAATCCTCAATCGCACTGCGAAAACTCTCTCCGCTGTTGATTTCATACACAATTGCCCTAAGACAATCATAATTTAAGTCCACTTTTCTTGAAAATGATATGATCGGCTCGATTTCACCATAAAATGATTTCTTTAGCTTATCCCGCAAGTACGTCTTAATCTCCTCCGCAGTTGGATATTCAAAGCGAAAATGGTAGTGAAAACGTCCCGGACGGTTCACGATAAAATCATTGAGTTTCCTGACATCATTGCATGTGATGACAAACAATTTCTTTCCCTGTGAAATCCCGTCGAACAGACCAAGCAGCGCAGCCTGTGGCTCGATCTCTCCTTCCACTGCCTTGACATCGCCAAAAGTTTTGTCAAACTCATCAAACAATACCATGACACACTGGTCAATCGCTTCCAAATAAGAAGCGATTCCCGGAATATACTTGTCCACCACAATGAGTGGAATGCCGTTCTTTATCGCTTCCACTGTTAAAAGTCTGGCAAACAGCGACTTTCCGATTCCCTTATAACCGCTTAGAATCACCCCCAGATTGCGGTTAAACGCTTTGTATGTCCGCAATACCTTCTTGACCTTATTTATGTGTTCTCCATAAATTTTATCCTCCTTAATCTCCACCTCTGCATACTCATCCAGATAAAAACCTGTCATTTTTTCAAACCTTACAATATAGGCTCGTGCCGGCAGTTCATTAAAAGTCATGACGGTGTCATTGTAAATCTCAATTTTGGTTCCGATTTTTATTGCCTTCATAAACTCCTCCTATGTCAATTATTGCGCTGTATTTTTCCTCTGCCCGTGTGCATAAAAAGGATATCCTTTCATCAATACATGTATCAATAAAAGGATATCCTATTCTTGTCATTTTGTCCATTGGACAGATTGTCCACACTCTTTACGGAACAACAATTTTCCCTGCCACTGCACAAGCCGCAGCCGACTTAGGCGATGCCAGATAAATATTTACTTTTGAGGTACCCATGCGTCCAAGAAAATTACGGTTGTTTGTGGCAATCACTGTCTCCCCATCGGTCAGAATGCCTCCAGTCCTGCCGCAGCACAGACCACAGCTAGGATGCGTGATGATCGCGCCCGCCTCCGCAAGCACTGCCATCGTCCCATTTGCGACCGCCTCTCTATAAATCTTGCGGCTTGCCGGTGTGATGATCAATTTCACAAAAGGCGCCACATGCTTCCCCTTTAGAAACGCCGCCGCCGCCATTAAATCCTCGAGCCGCCCATTGGTGCATGAGCCGATAAATACCTGATCAATCTCCTTTCCGACAAGCGCTGAGACGGGTTTTACATTATCAACGTTGGACGGACACGCCATCACGGGAACAAAGTCCTCCGCCCTGTAGTTTATCACTTTGCAGTACACTGCATCCGCATCGCCGACCAAATCCCGCTCTTTGTCTGTCAGTTCGATGCCGCAGTATTCGGCAGTCTTTTCATCTGGTGTGAAAAGTGCACACTTTGCGCCCGCCTCAATCGCCATATTGGACATGGACATTCTTGACGCCACTGTCATATTTTCGACGGTGTCTCCTGTAAATTCCAGCGCCTTGTAGGTAGCGCCATCTGCCCCCAGATCTCCGATTAACTTTAGGATAATATCCTTTGCCATGACATTTTCAGGAAGCTTCCCGGTGATATTTACTTTGATTGTCTCCGGCACGCGAATCCAGAGTGTTCCTGTACCGAGAATGCTTGCCATCTCCGTATATCCAATACCGGACGAAAACGCGCCGACACAGCCATAGGTAGTTGTGTGGCTGTCCGTGCCAAACACAATATCCCCCGGCTTCACATAACCGGCTTCCGTCATGAGCTGGTGACAGATTCCATCTGCCCGATGAATGTTTTTCATTCCATACTTTTCTACAAACGCATTCCCTATGCGGAAATGTCTGGTATCGTCCACCTGACTTGCTGGCACCAGATGGTCATAGATGAGCACAGCCTTGTCTGCATCCCAGATTTTTGTAAATCCCATCTCCTCAAACTTGGACGCCACAAACGGAATAAAAATGTCATGAATCATCACGCGATCCACATTCACTGTCACGATTTCACCGGGATGAACCTCTTTCCCGATATTATTTCTCACAATCTTCTCTATTATCGTTAACCCCATTGCTTATCCTCCTAATCTAATCCATTCCATTTCCTCTGCGGGAACTTCCTTAATCACTGACATGGTTCAGCCTTTGCATCGCCTTGACCAGACCACCCGCATTGATGATATCTACTAGATTCTGAGGCAGGGACGTGATAGGATACTGATTTCCATGATGCATGATCGCTTCGTTGATGGTAATTGTGATCTCATCGCCCTCGCTTACTGCGTCACGCAGCTTGTCGTTTTCGATCAGCAGCAGACCATTATTGATGGCATTGCGAAAGAAAATACGTGCAAAGGATTTCGCAATCACACACTGAATCCCAAGCGCCTTAATGATTTCCGGCGCCTGCTCTCTCGAAGAGCCGCAGCCAAAATTCTTCCCTGCCACGATGATATCCCCCTCCTTTATCTGCCCTGCAAGTTCTGGGCGGAGTGGCGAAAATGCATACGGTGCCATGTCCTGCACCGTCTTGAGTGCCAAATATTCTGTAGGAATAATGATGTCCGTGTCGATATCATCGCCAAGAACCCATATTTTTCCAGTGAATTGATCCATATTTATAATACTCCTCTCTTCTGTTTATACAATATATCCCGAAGCTATACAGCCGCATAATCAAGTATGCCGCTTCGCGGCTGGCGCAATATTCACTTCCGTTCACACAGTCAGCAAATCTGCTGTCGTAATCTCACCTTTTATCGCAGATGCCGTCACCGTCGCCGCAGATGCCAGATACACAAACGAATCCTTGTGGCCTGCGCGTCCCTTGAAGTTGCGCGTTCCAGTACTTATGAGCACTTCTCCCTCACCGATCACGCCCTGACAGCTTCCCCAGCACACGCTGCAGTTTGGATTCATGACAATCGCGCCTGCCTCCATAAAAGTATCAATAATCCCCTCAGCCAGCGCCTGCCTGTACACTGCTGCACTTGCTGGAACCACCAAAAATCTGACAAGCGGGTGCACCTTTTTGCCCCTGATCAGCTCAGCCCCGACCCGCAAGTCCTCTATGCGCCCATTATTGCAGGAGCCCAAAAATGCCTGATCAATATGCGTGCCCACACACGCCTTCGCATCGACCACACTGTCCACAAAATGCGGCTTCGCTACAATTGGTCTGATCGTTCCCAAATCAATGTCATATACCTTTGCAAACTGAGCGTCCTCATCGCTCTGAAAACAATGCTTCGGCTCTCTGCCATGTTCTTTTAGATAGTTGAGCGCGATCTCGTCAACCTCCATCAGCGCTGTCTTTGCGCCTGCCTCTACACAGAGATTGCAGATAGAAATCCTGTCACTCATGTTCAGTGTTTTCAAACCCTCTCCGCCAAACTCCATCGCCATATAATTTGCGCCGTTTGCACCGATCATCCCAATGATAGACAGGATCAAATCTCTGGCGTATACGCCCTCTTGCAATGCTCCTGTCAAATTAAATTTCAGTGTTTCCGGCACCAAAAGCCACGATTTCCCCGTCACCATCGCATAGAGATAATCTGTACAGCCCACACCAGTGCCAAATGCACCAACTGCACCGTATGCGCACGTATGGCTGTCAGCGCCGAAGATCAGCTCGCCGCTTGTGACATGATTCTCCATCATCACTTGATGACAGACGCCGGCACCCTCATAGAATTTGATACCGTGCTCCTTTGCAAAATCACGCATCTTCTTGTGTGATGCCGCAGTCTTGACACTGTCGCACGGTACATTGTGGTCCATAATCCACACTAATTTACTGACATCTGCGATACGCGGGTTTTTCAACTGGTTGTACATATCAATTGTAAGATGCGTCGTCCCGTCGTTGCTCATCAGACGATCAAGCACTACGGTATGGATATCTCCCGGCTTGACGGACGAAACACCCGCCGCAGCCGCAATAATTTTTTCAGCGATTGTCATTCCCATTTTCTCCAAATCCTCCTCTTATTCTCTGTCAAGTGACGCAATCAGTCCGCCCTGATCAAGAATCCCCTGCATATATGCCGGCAGCTTCGTGCACTCATATTCCTTACCGTTCACACGCACAACCCCTTCCTGCATGGATAACGCCATCTCGTCACCTGCATTGACATTGTCGTACAGCTCCTTGCAGACAATGACCGGAAGTCCGATATTGATCGCATTTCTATAAAAGATGCGCGCAAAAGACTTCGCCACAACCGCCTTGACGCCCAGCGCTTTTAGCACCGTCGGCGCCTGCTCTCTCGATGAACCGCATCCAAAATTCTCCGATGCCACAACATAATCCCCCGGCTGCACCTGTGATGCAAATTCCGTGTCCAAAGACTCAAACGTATGTACTTTCATCTCATCAATTGTAGGATATATAATATACTGCGACGCAATAATCTGGTCTGTGTCCACATCCTGCCCAAACTTAAATATTTTCCCCATTGTATGATCGTCCTTTCTGTATCTATAATTTTTCATGACACTCTGACACTTTTTATAGTGTAACAAATTTACGGCAAAAAAACTAGGATAAATTTTATTGTACACTGCTGTTTTTTTGTGGCGAATATGATATAGTGATATATATAAAATAAAGTAAGACGATGAAATGTCAGCAAGGAGCGAAAACGATGAACACCACGAAAAACGCAATATTTATCTTTAGTTGCATCCCCTTCGTATTGTCAGCTTATTCTTCCTATTCAGCCAAAACTGTTCTTGACACCATCGCGGCAGAATCAGAAATGACCATTACGCCATCCAAGGCACAGGTTTCAGAATTTGAAGCACAAAACAAGACGTACTGTTCTCCTTTTACTGATGATGCATGTTATAATATTACTCCCAACTTTATAGCAAACAATTCCGATTTTACGATCTTCAAATATGAAGCGTCCAATGCATCTTTTTTACTATATGATGACGAAGTTTACTTAAT
>CAJUII010000148.1 GCA_910586405.1 uncultured Lachnospiraceae bacterium | reverse complement strand
GGATTACCAGGTCTGCATATATGCGGGGCGTGCACGACAGGGACGGAAAAACTTTTAAATGTGACGTGGCAGGCAGCGACAAGAATTATGGATTTAATATCTTTCGCGAAGAGAGCAGTGAGGTCATGGTATTTGAGGCAGCCATTGATGCGATGAGCTACACGGATATGTTCCCGGAACATGGAAAGAGCCTTGTCGCGCTGGGAATGTTGTGGGACGCGCCGCTTGCGACTTTCCTGTCGGAGCATCCGCAGGTACAGAATATTACATTCTGTTTTGACAATGACGCTCCCGGGCGGAAAGCGTCGGAGGCGCTCATGGAGAAGTATTACGGGCTGGGATTTGACGTAGGGGAAAAACGCCCGCCGGAACAGTACAAGGATTACAACGAATGCCTGAAAGCAGTCAGAAAACCTGTGTCCATAATTTACAGGACGGAAGGAGAACGCAATACTGGGAATGCACCTGCTGAAACAAAAACGGAGAAAATCCAGTCCGTTAAAAGATGCCGTTAAAAAGTGCGGGCACTTTTGAAAAGTGGTGTCAAAAAGAAACGGCATTTCATAAAAATGCAGCCAGAAAATGACGGCATATTTATTTATTCATTTTCGGATTGATTTTATCAGTAAAAAAGTGCAGCCATAAAATGACAGCCTTTTTGAAAAATGCAGCCATAAAATGACAGTCTTTTTGGAAAATGCAGCCAGAAAGTGGCGGCATATGTATATATAAGGGGTTTTAGGGGATTTTTCCCCTAACCAGAGGCATGAGCTGTCTCTCATGCGTATCTGGCAAATTCCCCCTAAGGCTCCCGAAATTTGATTTACAACTCCACAGTATAGGGGAAAACGGTTAAAAATGCCTTTCGGGGGCAATAGAGGACAGACTTTTATGGAGACGGAGGGACACGGTTAAAAGAGACGATGGTGTGGCTGCTATTTTGAAATGGAAGCAGTTTCGGGATTGCAGGTTTTATCTTTAAATACACATTATTAAAAAAATTTTTATTTTATCCTATACAATATTACTAACAGATACATATTGTTTTTGTTTTATATATGAAGGAGGTACATATTATGGCAGTATGTGAAAACAAGAAAACGGTGGATTATGAGATATATGAAAGCTGTTACGGATATGTCAACAGCAGATGTGGACAGGGGATATTTCTCGAACTTGATAATGGGCAAAGGGCGTTTGCGTATAAATTTTGGAGTCTGAGAACAGGAAGCAAAGTGTTATGTACAGTATTACGCAAACCAATGAATGATAGACTTACATTAGTAGGAATAGATTCCATAATTGAGTATGCAGCTTAGGTATGTCACAAGATAAGCTGGTATTACGGACTACGCCCTATTGTGTAGTCCGTAATAAAACATATAGTCATGGTTATGAAAAAGTATTATGTAGAAGAACAAAAAAATAAAAATTCGAAATGCTATAATTGAGGTGTGGCGGAGATATGCTTTGCTTTCATAAAATGTAACACAGGATTAAAGTTTTACTAGGAGGAAATAACATGAAGAGAAGATTGAATCAGATATTGTTATTATTACTGGCTTTAGTATTTGTTATATGCAATATGCAAGGATGTGCAGCACCAAAAGATAACGCTGTCAAAAATCCATTGAATCTTGTTATTGTAGGTGGGACAATTCGAGCAAATCAGCCTGTTTTTAACGATTCCAGAATAAGAGAAGAAATTATGACAGCATGTCTGACTTGTGGAACAGTTACGCTTATTGCAGTGGACGGGGAACCATATCTTGTCGCAACTGTGGAAATTCCTCATGCAAAATCTGGAATGAGTTCCTCCAAGTATAGGCAGATTGCTGAAAACCAGACAAACCAGATTATGATGCTCATGGAACAAAACAAAGCGGTTACTGACGAGGCAGATTTATTATCGGCGCTGCAGCTTGCATCAAGAGCATTCAATGCGCATGAGGGCATTAAAAAGCTGGTTATCGCGGATTCGGGACTTTCCACAAAAGGGTATATCAATTTAACATCATTGGAGCTTTTGGATGTCGATGCAGTAATAAAAAACTTGAAAATGGAACAGGCATTGCCTGATTTGGCTTGTGAAGCCGTGTGGATAGGTCTTGGCGATGTGGCTGGAAAACAGCCCGTACTATTGCAAAAAGATAGGAATTCTTTACGCGAACTATGGACTGGCATATTAACAGAATCGGGAGCGCAATTGACAGTACTAACAGATGGATCTGTTTGCCGAAAGTCGAATGAAACATTGCCTGATGTACACATCGTATCTGTTTCTCAACAAGTATCAGTACTAACGCAAAAAGATATGGATGTACGACAAATATTTCAAGAAGAAAAAGCAATTGTGTTTGATGAGCAGACGCTTAATTTTAAGCCAGGTACAGCTGAATTATTATCAGATGAGCGGGAGGTAAAGAAACTAATTGAACCAGTCGTAGAATATCTGAAAAAAGATCGGTCAAAACGTATCGTACTGATGGGTACGACAGCAAGCGCCGGGAAAGACGATGACTTATTTTTACTCAGTACGAATCGTTGTAATGTGCTAAAAAGAATATTGATTTCCTGTGGAGGGATAGAGGTCGGTCAGATTGAAGTATATGGGTTGGGATATCAAAAAGCCCTCTTGTATGGACTCACGATTGTAGATACTGATGAAAATGGTAAGTTTATTGAAGAACTGGGCAAACAGAACAGACAGGTATTGATTACATATAGTGACAGTGAACTGGCACAGAAGGTAATAATTGCAGAGAATATTCATGAGGAGGAAACGGCAAATGAAAAATAAGATAAAAAAAGAGTGTATACGCATGAAAGGACAGGGGATTCCAGTGTGGTGCGCACGCGTTCTGGGATGGTATCATAGAAGGCGCAAACTGATTGTTGATATTGACGAACAGGCAGTATCGCCATATATGTTATGTTGGCAGAAAAATTATGCGCAGTATTGTGCGCGGCTGTATGACATAACAGCAAAAATTCTCATGGAATATAGGAAAAGCGAGAATGAACTGAGAAATAAGATGGATTATATCACAGAAAAAATGGAAGCATATGCGGCAGCAATAAAAACAAACTCATTGAATGAAGCTGCGACGAAACGTTATAATGAAAACCTTTACAGACAGATGAATGCGTTGAAAGAGGAATACGAATGCCTGAAACTTGAGATTGAGGAAGTTGGACAAAAGATCAGGACTTCTTTACTCGAAACGGAAGCGATGAAGTATGCGAAGAAGATGGATGCAGAGGTTCAGCTGCTAAACTATGTACAGGGAGCAAAATGCTTTCACGCGTCAAATCCGCCACAACTGCATGATGATAATGTTTCGTTGGAATTATATAGATATTATTGTAGCAATATTGATTTGAAGGAGGCGAAGGAATATGTGGCGCAGTCTGTTTAAGAAAAAACAAGGGTTGGGACGTATTGCGATGGAGGAAACACAAACGATACCAATCACATACAGAACTCCTCAGGCGGGGACAAGACCAATAGATTATGAGTTTTCCAGAAATATGAAAAAGATATTAAACCAGATGGAGCAGGATATTGACAAACTGATTAATGAAGGGGGCATTGATTATTATACGGATTTGAATATATTTGATGGTTTGATTGATTCATATTATCAGATGTTGATCAATGATGTCGAGCGTCAGGGTTTGAAACATAAAATGGCGGTACACTCAATTGTTGGGGAAGTTCAGATAGCATTAAGGGAGTACAGGGAGATCAAGACCGTCGGGAGTGAATTGTTGCCGAATAAGGAAGTATTTAAACAGGCAGGGGAGGAAAAGGAATATGAGAATATTAGATAGATTTTTGGGTAGAAAGAAAGAAGAGTATCAGTATCTGCCAGAAACTTTTCAGACAGCGGTTAGAATTGATGGAAAGGATAATAGACAAAATGTATTTAAAATTTTTCCTAGTTCACCTATGGCAAAAATATTAATCTTTTTCTTTATTATAATTGACTTTAGCTTTATAAAGCAGCTGACAGATTGTTACTTTGCGGAGACGTGGTGGAAAACGCTGGCTAGCGCGCTGGTGGTTGCAGCGATTATGGATATCATGCCGTCGATTATAGCAGAGCTTGCAAAAATGAAATGCAAAAGATGGTACACATATTTGGAAATCGTTATTTCAACGACAGCATTATTAACCGTATTCATCGTAATATTTGTAGTGCGTTGGTATTCACAGGATATTATATATGAAACTGCATCTACACAGCTTCAGATTGTGTCGGCTTTGACACCTGAAATGGATCATGCAGCGTCTGATACTGCGGGGCGCACGGCAATGACCATACTGTTTGGAATGATTCCCTTAGTAACTAGTATCATATCTTTTTTTGTCAGCTATCATGACAGTGGTTTTGCGGATCAGGACAATGGTTCCAGAAAACTACAGCAGCTTGCCCTAAAGATACAGCTTATTCGTATCGGAGGCAGTATTGAAGAACTTGAGCATGAAAAAATGAGGGATATTCAGGGATATGATGATGCCAATAGAGCTCTGATGTTAAACGACTTAAACCAGTACAAGAAGATAAGCCTTGAAAAAGTAAGATTACGGACAGAGTTAAAAAGACAACTTCCGGAAGTCCTGAATTTTGCTGCTCCGGGCACGAAAGGAGTGTGAGTGATGAAATCAATATTGAACAGGCAGACAGAACTACAGGGAAAACGTGAACAATGTGCTTTATTAAAGCGAAATGATATCATTCTGGCGGAGAACCAGTACTATAGCATGGACGATTACAAAACCCGGTGCAATAACAATGTGATCGTAGTTGGTTCGCCAGGATGCGGAAAGACAACAGGAATTGTAGAACCTAATATAATGCAGGCATATGGAAGCTATATCATTTCAGATCCCAAGGGAAAGCTGTATCGGAAATATTCGAAATACCTGCGTGGTAAGGGATATGCAGTACAGGTTTTGGACATGACGCAGCCGCAGTGCAGCTCGCATTATAATCCGTTCCAGTTTCTGCATTCAACACAGGATGTCATGCGGATGGCATATACGATATCCTACCAGAAAAAAAATGTCTGCAAGAGTGATCCTTTCTGGGATCAGGCGGCCACGCTGCTGTTGAGCGCATTGATTGATTATTTGAAAAGATGCTGTGAACCGAAGTTAAATACACTGCACCATCTCGCGAGGCTGATTTCCATGTGCTATGTGGGGGACGCCGCACAGGAGAGTGAGGCAGACATTATGATGGAAGAATTGGAAGAAGCAGAACCGGGGTGTTTTGCTGTCAGCCAGTATAAGAAATTCAGGACTGCCCCGGCAAAGACACTGCAGTCTATACTGATTACGGCGAACGCCAAGATGGCGGATCTGGACTTTCCGGAGTTGAACCAAATGACTGGCCGCTGCGACATAGATTTTAAACAGATCGGGCGTAAACCAACAGCAGTTTTTGTGGTTATCAGTGATACGGACAGATCCATGGATACGATTGCCAGTTTATTTTTTACACAGGCGTTTCAGGAATTGTGCAGTTATGCGGATAAAGAATGTACAGACGGGAGACTGCTGATCCCGGTGAGATTTATTATGGACGATTTTGCGACAAATGTATGCGTTGACGAGTATCCGAGGATTGCGTCATGTATCCGTTCAAGGAATATCTCAAGCATGATCATTTTGCAGGGCGAGGGACAACTGAAGGCAGCATATGGAAATGAGGCGGAGACAATTATCTCAAGTGCGGATACGTATGTCTATATGGGCGGAAATGATATAGAGACGGCAAAATCGGTTGCAGTGCGGGCCGATCTTCCGGTTCATGACATCTTGTCACAGCCAATCGGGTATACTCGCATTTTTCGCAGGGGGAGCAAAGCGGTTTATGCCAGAAATTTTGACATGGAGCTGCATAAAGACTTGT
>CAJUII010000147.1 GCA_910586405.1 uncultured Lachnospiraceae bacterium | reverse complement strand
CACATCGGCCATGTGCTGACGCGCGTCATCAAGGACATGATTCCGCGCTACCGCACCATGAAGGGATATATGGTGCCGAGAAAGGCAGGATGGGACACGCACGGACTTCCTGTGGAGCTTGAGGTAGAGAAGCTTTTGGGCTTGAACGGCAAAGACCAGATTGAGGAGTACGGCATGGAGCCGTTTATCAAGAAGTGCAAGGAGTCTGTCTGGAAATACAAGGGCATGTGGGAGGATTTCTCAGGAACCGTCGGCTTCTGGGCGGATATGGACGACCCCTATGTGACGTATGACGACAATTTCATCGAGTCCGAATGGTGGGCGCTGAAAGAAATCTGGGACAAAAAATTATTGTATAAAGGCTTCAAGATTGTGCCGTACTGCCCGCGCTGCGGAACGCCTTTGTCCTCGCAGGAGGTGGCGCAGGGCTATAAGACCGTAAAGGAGCGCTCCGCGGTTGTGCGCTTTCAGGTGGTCGGTGAGGACGCTTATTTCCTCGCGTGGACGACAACGCCATGGACACTTCCGTCCAATGTGGCGCTCTGCGTAAATCCCGATGAGACATACTGTAAGGTAAAGGCGGCGGACGGCTGCACTTACTATATGGCGGAAGCGCTGCTCGACAAGGTGCTCGGCAAACTGGCGGAAAATGAGGGCGACAAGGCGTATGAGGTGCTGGAAACCTACAAGGGTACGGATTTAGAGTACAAGGCGTATGTACCGCTGTTTGACTTTGCGGCAGGCATCATTGAAAAGCAGCACAAAAAGGCGCATTTTATCACTTGTGACACGTATGTCACAATGACAGACGGTACCGGCATCGTACACATTGCCCCTGCGTTTGGTGAGGATGATGCCAATGTCGGCAGAAAGTATGAGCTGCCGTTTGTACAGCTTGTTAACGGAAAGGGCGAGATGACAGAGGAGACCTCCTACGCTGGCGTTTTCGTGAAAAAGGCGGACCCGATGATTTTGAAGGACTTGGAGGAGAAGGGACTGCTGTTTGACGCGCCGAAATTCGAGCATGAGTATCCGCACTGCTGGCGCTGTGACACGCCGTTAATCTACTATGCGCGCGAGTCATGGTTTATCAAGATGACAGCGGTAAAAGAGGACTTGGTGCGCAACAACAACACAGTCAACTGGATTCCAGAGTCCATCGGAAAAGGACGTTTTGGCGACTGGCTTGAGAACATTCAGGACTGGGGCATCTCGCGGAACCGTTACTGGGGAACGCCGCTCAATGTGTGGGAGTGCGAGTGCGGCCATCAGGAGTGCATCGGCAGCAGGCAGGAGCTTGCGGACCGAAGCGGGAATCCCGACGCGGTAAAAGTCGAGCTGCACAGGCCTTATATTGATGAGGTGACTTTTAAATGCCCGGACTGCGGCAAGGAGATGCGCAGGGTTCCAGAGGTTATTGACTGCTGGTTTGACTCCGGCGCCATGCCGTTTGCACAACACCACTATCCTTTTGAAAATAAGGAATTGTTCGAGCAGCAGTTTCCGGCACAGTTTATCTCGGAGGCGGTTGACCAGACGCGCGGCTGGTTCTACTCGCTGATGGCGGAATCCACGCTGTTGTTTAACAAGGCGCCCTATGAGAATGTCATCGTGCTTGGCCATGTTCAGGACGAGAACGGGCAGAAGATGTCCAAGTCAAAAGGCAATGCGGTAGACCCGTTTGAGGCGCTGGAAACCTACGGGGCAGATGCAATCCGCTGGTATTTTTACGTCAATTCCGCACCTTGGCTTCCGAACCGATTCCACGGCAAGGCAGTGCAGGAGGGACAGCGCAAGTTCATGGGAACACTGTGGAACACTTACGCGTTTTTCGTACTCTACGCAAATATTGACGGTTTTGACGCGACGAAGTATACATTGGAGTATGACAAACTTCCGGTGATGGACAAATGGCTCTTGTCAAAGCTCAACACGGTTGTCGGCGCAGTGGACAATGACCTTGAAAATTACAGGATTCCCGAGGCGGCGCGCGCTTTGCAGGAGTTTGTGGACGAGATGAGCAACTGGTATGTACGGCGCAGCCGTGAACGGTTCTGGGCAAAGGGCATGGAACAGGACAAGATTAACGCATACATGACACTTTACACCGCACTTGTGACCATCTCTAAGGCGGCGGCGCCGATGATTCCGTTTATGACGGAGGACATTTACCGAAATCTTGTTTGCAGTATCGATCCGTCGGCGCCGGAAAGTATCCATCTGTGCGATTTCCCGTCAGTTGACGAGAAGTTCATTGACAAGCAGCTCGAGACGGATATGGAGGCAGTGCTAAAGACCGTGGTGATGGGACGCGCGTGCCGCAATACGGCAAATATCAAGAACCGTCAGCCAATCAGTACCATGTTTATCAAGGCGCCGTTTACACTGGGCGCATTCTATCAGGAAATCATCGAGGATGAGCTGAATGTCAAAAAGGTGGTGTTTACGGATGATGTGCGGGAATTTACGACATACACCTTTAAGCCGCAGTTAAAGACTGTGGGACCTAAGTACGGCAAGCAGCTTGGCGGCATCAGGGAAAAGCTTTCCACGATTGACGGAAATGCGGCGATGGATGCGCTGAAGGCAGACGGGGTTATTGCGTTTGACGTGAATGGAACAGAGGTGAAGCTTGCCGAGGAGGACTTGCTGATTGACATTTCCCAGAAAGAGGGCTATGTGACAGAGGCGGACAATACGGTGACGGTCGTGCTTGACACGAATCTCACAGAGGAACTTGTCGAGGAGGGCTTTGTCTACGAGGTCATCAGCAAGGTGCAGACCATGCGTAAGGATTCCGGCTTTGAGGTGATGGACCATATCAAGGTTTACATCAGCGGAAATGACACGATTGTCAGTGTTGTGCAGAAGAACGAGAAGGCAATCGGCGAAAAGGTTCTTGCGGATGCGTTTGTATATGGCGAGGACAATGTGCCCAATGCAAAGAACTGGAATATTAATGGTGAGAACGCTACAGTGGGCGTGGCGCGTTGTTAGTGTGCGGACTTACGCCGGCGGTCTGTACACTGGGGTTTTAGGAGAGATTGAAATATGAAAAAGAGTCGCCGAATCATAAAAATTGTATTGATTACGTCGGGCGCGTTGCTCGTAATCTTTGTCATCGGGTCGTTTATGCTGATCAATCATTTTATGAAGGAATATTTTAACCGGAGTGAGCAGAAGAAGTATTCCGAGTATATGCGCTGGGCGGATTTTGAAGATTTTCCGAGGGAAACTGTGACATTTGCCTCTGGCAGTGAGACGTTGACAGGCTACATCTACGGCAAAGACAAGCCGGCAAAAGGGCTTGTGGTGATTTCGCACGGGCTGGGCGGATATTCGGAGGGCTATATCAACGAGACAAAATATTTCGTGGACAATGGGTTTATGGTCTTTGCCTATGACAATACAGGCAGTGGCGCATCGACGGGCGACAGTTGTATCGGGCTGGTGCAGTCGGCGCTCGATTTGGACAGTGCGCTGACTTATGTGGAGCAGAATGCTGTCTTTGACGGGCTGCCCATCTGCCTTTACGGGCATAGCTGGGGCGGCTTTGCCACGACGGCTGTGCTGAATCTGGACCATGATATCGCAGCGGTTGCCAGCCTTGCGGGGTACAACGACAGTATACAGGAGATGACATATGTCGGGAAAAGTCTGATCGGGTCCTTTGCCTATGTGGAAAAACCGTTTATATGGCTCACGCTGCGCCTCACTTTTGGGGATAAGATGAATCTCACTGCGGCAGATGGCATCAACCGCGCAGTCAACACGGCAGTTATGATTGTCCAAGGAGATCAAGATGACTTTGTGGGATTTGACGGACCATGCATTTATGCCAATCGCGATAAAATCACAAGAACCGATGTGAAGTATGTGCTGCTGGAGGGCAGAGAGCATGGCGACCTCATGATGGATTACAGCGAGGAACGTCTGGCATATATGGAAAAACTGGATGCGGAGTATCAAGAGATGCTCGAGCAGTACCAGGATGAGATTCCAGATGAAATTCTCAAAGCGTGGAATGACACGATTGACAAAAAACTGACCTCGCAGTTGAACACTGAATTGTTTGAGGATATTGTGGACTTTTATATGCAGGCGATTGCACATCGAAAGTAAAAGCGATGTTGGGTGCGAGCTATAATCACAAAGAATTTTGTTATTTCCGGCAAGGAACAGGTGGAGATGTTTATCAATGCGATTGAAGAATCTGCCCAAAACCGTCCTATCCGTACACCTGTGGCTGCAAGGCAGATCAAAGGGGAAGAGGAACTGAGAAAATTCATGAAAGAATGGGAGAAAGCGCAGCAGAGAAGTACCATGGAACTATGGATTTTAAGGCAAAGGATAGGGGGACACCTGGCAGTGATAGTGATAAATGAAAGGAGAGAGGAAGATGGATTTCCAAGTGACAGGTCAGGAAAGCATCTTAAAGCAAAAGCTGAATTTTAATAAAATTAACGATAAACGTTAATTAATTATTGACTTTCATTTAATTCTGCTCTATAATATGCTCTATAGGAGGGATAGGAAATGAAACCAAGTCAAGAAAAAATCAGGAGCATGAGTAAGATAATCAGCATTGTACTCAAGGTAGGATTTATTGTATCAAATGTTATCGTACTATTGTCCTTAGTGGCAATCGGCATTTTAGTGTTTTCGGGAGAAGATACGAAATCATCTTTTCTGGCGGCATTCAATGTTACAGCGAATAATGGCACTACAATCGGGATTGAGGCACGGTCACTTTTGAATCTGTTTGCATTTATGCTGATTGATACAATACTGATCTCTCTGGCAATATTTTTTGTTTCTGCCATTTTTGATGAAATCAGAAAAGGTTATACGCCATTTACGTATGAAAATACTGCCCGAATGAAAAAGATTGCAATGATAACGGCTGTTTTGAGTATAGTTGGAAGCTGCTCCGATGCATTGGTGGATTATTACACCATTGGAGAATTAACATGGCGTGTTCATATCATTGGCATGATCGTGGCGCTTATTATTTACTGTATTTCTTTGATATTTAGTTATGGCTGTGATTTGCAAAGAGAATCAGATGAAACGTTGTGAGGTGATAATTTGCCAATAATAATGAGATTAGACAGGGTGATGGCAGATCGAAAAATGTCTTTAAAAGAATTATCTGAAAAAGTAGGCGTTGCGAATGTCAATCTATCCAAGATGAAAACAGGAAAAATTAGTGCAATCCGTTTTTCGACTTTAGAAGCAATATGTGATGTTCTGGATTGCCAGCCGGGGGATATTTTAGAGTATAAAAAAGATGATTGAAACTTAAAAAGCCCCCCTTCAATAGATTTTGGTTATGTACCTTATCTACGCAAGGGGGAGCATATCACTAGAAGCTGCCCTCTACTACGATGACAGAAAATATGAACAATGGATAGAATGAAATCCAATTTAATTCAAACGCGTTCTCCCCTAAATCCATATCAACAATATACTTTGCTGCGAAATAAATTCCGACAAACATGAACATGCCGTATAGTTCAAAGTCAGCCAAAAATTTCAGTTCTTTTTCAATGGGTCTTTTCTTTAGCTGTTTTGCCATATCGTGTGGTCTCCTTTGCAACTTCGAATTTTTGCCATTAACAGAATACCACAATCACACTTATATTTCTACCAAAATTCTATCAAATTGAATTTCTTTTTATTGTCTTAATGCTCAAGCTGATAGTCTTCTAGTGGCATTGTAAGGTATCTGCCATCATCGCTTACCCCGATTACAATTTCTTGTGAGCTGCCAATTTCGATAATATCACCAGCCTTCACGGTGTCAATCTCAGTAGAAGAATTTTTCTGTTCTGAGAAAGTTTGATTGGTAGTAACGGTAATTTTTTGACCGTCTATCCCTGAAAAAATTACTGCCTTAGAGGTGCTTGCATAGACGAAAAGATTGCCAAGGACAACAAGGGCAGACACCATCAATCCTGTTAAAAAAATTT
>CAJUII010000146.1 GCA_910586405.1 uncultured Lachnospiraceae bacterium | reverse complement strand
CATTTGATATCAACGCCGATGCAAGACCGATACAGTTTGATGACAACGAGGAGCGCATCATTATTTACAGTGGCACACTTGCCCTTGAAATCGGCAAAACACAGTGGTATATGAAATACACACAAAATGGCAGGTTGATTACGGAATCCAAGGCAAAAGACCTTGCACTGATGAAAACAGCGTGGACCGGACTGGCATACGACAGGGGAGATAATGTCAATACATATATGCGCCAGCAGCTTAGTCTTGGCGTTGATGAAAAAATATATGGTTTGGGGGAGCGTTTTACGCCGTTTATCAGGAATGGACAAAGCGTGAAAATTTGGAATGAAGACGGTGGTACAAGCACAGAGCAGTGCTACAAAAACATCCCGTTTTATGTATCTGACAGAGGGTATGGCGTATTTGTGAATCATCCTGAAAATGTCGAGTTTGAAATTGGTACAGAAATGGTTACAAAGACGGAGTTTTCTGTAGAAGGCACGTATCTTGATTATTTTTTCATCAACGGACCGGAATTAAAGGATGTGTTAAGGCGTTATACGGATATCACTGGAAAGCCGGGACTTCCTGCGCCGTGGACATTCGGACTATGGCTCTCCACGTCGTTTACGACAAACTATGATGAGGAGACGGTCATGAGTTTTGTGAATGGTATGATAGAACGCCAAATTCCGTTACGGACATTCCACTTTGACTGTTTTTGGATGAAAGAGTTCCACTGGAGCGATTTTTTGTGGGACAACCGCGTATTTCCCGACCCCGTGGGAATGTTAAAGCGGATACGTGACAAAGGGATGAATATCTGCGTTTGGATTAATCCTTATATTGCGCAGGAATCCGTACTTTTCAGGGAAGGGATGGAGAAAGGTTATTTTATCAGGCGTCCTAACGGTCAGGTATGGCAATGGGATATGTGGCAGCCAGGCATGGCAATCGTTGATTTCACCAATTCTGATGCGTGGAAATGGTTTCAGAATAAGCTTGAAATTCTTCTCGACATGGGTGTTGACTGTTTTAAGACAGACTTTGGAGAGAGAATCCCGACAGACGTTATCTATTATGATAATTCTGATCCCAAAAAAATGCATAATTATTACACCTATTTATACAATCAATGCGTATATGAACTGCTTGAAAGAAAGCGGGGAAAGGGACAGGCTGTTCTGTTTGCCCGCTCTGCCACTGTCGGAGGTCAGAAATTTCCCGTACACTGGGGCGGAGACTGCTGGTCAGATTATGTTTCCATGGAGGAAAGCCTGCGCGGTGGTCTGTCGCTTTGTATGTCAGGTTTTGGCTTTTGGGCGCATGATATCGGGGGGTTTGAACATACCTCGACAGCTGATGTTTACAAGCGCTGGGTTGCTTTCGGACTGCTTTCCTCACACAGCAGGCTTCACGGAAGCCAGTCCTACCGCGTGCCGTGGGTATATGATGAGGAGGCGGTTGACGTCGTGCGTTTTTTCACACGCCTGAAAGCAAAGCTGATGCCATATATTTACAGGACTGCCATCACGGCTGCCACGGAAGGGATTCCCAGTATGCGCAGCATGGTGCTTGAATTTACCAAAGACAGGACCTGTCATTATCTTGACAAACAGTATATGCTCGGTGACAGTCTGCTTGTGGCGCCTATTTTTAATGATGAAAGCAGGGCGGAATATTATCTGCCGAAGGGTGTATGGACCAACTTTTGTACAGGCAGGGAATACAATGGCGGATCGTGGGTCGAGGAACAGCATAGCTATTTGAGCATACCGCTGATGGTACGTGAGAATTCCATTATTGCAGTTGGTGCACAGGATGACAGACCAGATTATGATTATGCAGACGGATGCGAGCTGCGCGTTTATGCCATTCATGACGGTGTAAAGATTGACACAGAGGTATATGGCATGAATAATAATGTAGAACTCTCTGTTTCTGTAAAAAGGGAAGGAAATACGATTGTGATGGAAGCAGATGCCAGTAAGCAATATGTCCTTCGCATGGTGAATATGTATGCAGTCAGTGCCGCAAACGGAGTTTTAACAATCGAAGGCAACGATTCTGTCATTGTGCCTAATCCGGGTGCCAGGGTGATTGAGATAACTTTTTGATGTACGATTTTAATGTTCAGGGGTACATTCTATTTGTGGAAGGAAAGGAATTTAATGATAATTAAGAATTTTCACAAGCTGTTATCAGTTGTGATGGCGCTCATATGCTGCATAAACCTGACAGGCTGTTATGCAGATAAAAAAGCGAGTTATGAGTGTCCGTACAAAGAATTTATTGTTGTTGACGTACTGGATCTGTTTGCCAACGATCAGGGTGTGCAGTCGGGATGGTTTGGCGAGATTGTCAGGAAAAAGTTTAACATGGAGCTTAACATTATTACGCCAAATTATTCAGGAGGCGGGGACAGGCTTTTTGAAGTGCGGGCGGCAGCAGGAAATCTTGGCGATTTGATTATATGCAGGGGGGCGAACGGCGAGCTGGAAAATCTTGTTGACGTAGGACTGCTTTACAATATGGAGAGTGACCTAAGGGGAAAAGAAATCCTCAAATACAAAGACGCGATAAAAAATCTCAATGACAATATACCGCAGGGAGGAATTTATGCAATTCCGTCGCAGGTATCGACAAATCCGCCGGACGTTTCGAGTGAAGGAAACGAGCCGATATATGGTCCATATATTCGATGGGACCTGTATAAGGAACTGGGGTATCCGGTGCTTGATACAGTGGAAGATTTACTTCCCCTGTTAAAAGAAATGCAAAAACTCTGCCAGAAGAATGGCGAAAGAACATATGGATTTTCCCTGTTCAAAGAATGGGATGACAATATGATGAACGCTATAAAACAGCCTTGCTGTATGTATGGTTATGATGAGTATGGTGTGGTGCTTGCAAAGGCAGACGGATCAGATTATCAAAGTATTATTGATGAGGATTCATTATATGTACGAATGCTGAACTTTTATTTTGAGGCAAACCAAATGGGGCTTGTTGACCCGGAATCAATAAACCAGAATTATTACAGGTGTTTTGAAAAATACAGGCAGGGGCAGATACTATATTCCCCGTGGCCGTGGATGTGCCAGCCGGCGTACAATTCTGCTTTGAACATGGAGCAGGGAAGAGGTTTTATGATGGTGCCGATAGGGGACATGAAAATCTATTCCTATGGCTGTTATCCGTATGGGAACCAGGACAGTATTATCGCGGTGGGATCACAGGCAGAAGATCCAGAAAGGCTTGTTGATTTTATTGACTGGCTGTATTCCGATGAGGGAATTATGACAGGCCAGGCGACCCACTCGGGAACAGCGGGACCGGAGGGGCTTACATGGGAGATGCATGAGGATGGTCCATATCTGACGGATTTCGGAAAAAAGGTGCTGCTGGATAGCAAAGAGATGGAGGTTCCCGATGAGTATGGAGGAGGAACCTGGGAATCTGGAATCTCCGCATTGAATTATAAAGCAGTAGTCCAATGTGAAAAGAGTGCGGCGGGTTATTACTATTATTATGATATGTGGGACAGTGTCAAGGTACTTGACAAGTCTGCTCTGAAAAAAGACTGGTGTGAGAAAATGAAAGCGGACACGACAATGGAGTATCTACAGAAGAACAATATGCTTTTGGTGGCGACAGGTATGTTATATACTGCGGAAGCAGAAAGCATGGAACAGCTGACTATACGCAGTCTGTGCAAACAGGCGATACAGGAGTATTCATGGAAGATGATATTCGCGGCGGATCGTGAAACATTCGAGCGGCTGCTGGAAGAGATGCGGGCAGCAGTTATAAGCTATGGATATAATATACTGCTTGAATATGATATAGAGCATGCAAAGAAAGCAAGGGGGATGGAATAAGTTTCTCCCTTCTTTTGGGCTCAAAGTGAAAGGAGCAGGAAATGAAAGTTAATTTATCTGGTACATGGCAGTTTATACTGGACAAGGACAAAGAGGGCATCGGTAGACAGTTTTACAAAAAAACATCATTTGATGACAGAATCGAACTGCCAACTACGACTGCCGAGGCGCAAAAGGGCGAAAAAGGGGAGGAATATTTTATTGGGCACCTCACGGAAACCTATCATTTTGAGGGTTATGCATGGTATTTAAAAGACATTGTAATACCAGAGGAGGAAAAAGGAAAACGTTTCTATTTTTCCATGGAAAGAACAAGAAAATCTACAGTGTGGGTTGACGGGACATGGGCAGGTAATTTTGATAGCTTTTATGTGGAGCACCGGTACGAACTGACAGAATGGCTCACGCCTGGGAGACATACGCTGGTTGTGATGATTGACAACACAGACTACGTAGCAGATGGCGGACATATGACATCACCTGATACACAGACAAACTGGAATGGCATATTGGGAGAAATCTATCTTGAATCCGTTGCTGATGTTGTAATTGATAAAATGTGGATATACCCGTCTAGGAAAAATAAGGATGCAGATATCCGCTTACAGCTTTCACACAGGGAATCTGTATCAGAAATAAAAGTTGATATTGGCTGTAGGCTGACAAAGCTTTTTGTAAAAGAGGGCAGGGATTTTGAACATTTTGAAGCGATGGGAACGCAGACGGCGCAAATGCGTAAGGAATGGATTACACAAAATAAAGGGCAGAATCTTCCATATACAATCGAGACACTGGAGATTCTTCCGAATAAATCATATGAAGCACCGGACTTGAAATACGAAACGGGTTATGACAAAATGTCGCTGACGGTCAATTATCCGCTTGGTAAATCGGCAAGAGAGTGGGACGAATATGATCCCTGTGTTTATGAGCTGACAGTCCGCATTATGTGCAATGGCGTGCCGTTGTGCGAAAAGACGAGTCATTTCGGCCTCCGTGATTTTACACATAATGGACTTACACTCTATTGCAATGACAGGGAAATTTTTTTAAGGGGCACACATGACGCAATGATTTTCCCGTTGACAGGCTATGCGCCGATGGATTTGGATTCGTGGCTCAAGATTTATGGAATGAGCAAGGAATATGGGTTAAACCATTACAGATACCATACTTGCTGCCCACCAAGGGCGGCATTTCTTGCGGCTGCTTATCTTGGTATTTACATACAGGCAGAATTGGCGTATTGGGGGGTAGTCTATGCTCCTGATGATGTAAAATACAATGGAATCCTACAGGATTTCTTATTGGAAGAAGGCATTCACGCCCTTGATGCGTTTGGCGATTATCCGTCTTATTTTGGCATGAGCATGGGAAACGAGCTTTGGGGCAGTAAAGAGGAAATAAACAGGATTATGGGCGTGCTCAAATCACATGACAATCGACATTTGTACACGCAGGGCAGCAATAATCATCAGTTTGTGCCGTCCATACTGCCAAATGATGACTTTTTTAGTGGTGTAAGATTCTCGAAAAACCGTCTGTTTCGCGGTTCCTATGCCATGTGTGATGCACCGTTGGGATTCGTACAGACTCAGAGACCGGGCGCATATTGGAATTATGATGAAATGATACTGCCGAAGGACACAATAAACGAAGACGCTTCAAAAGGCGGGACTATACAGATCCAGTATGGTACAGGGGTCAAGGAGGTTGAACTTGAAGGAGGGGAGACGGTTATTCCACATGTTCCTGTTGTGTCACACGAGATTGGTCAGTACGAGATTACCCCTGATTTTCATGAAATCTCGCTTTACACTGGAGTACTACAGCCTGAGAATTTAAAGATTTTTATGAGACGAATGGAGGAAAAAAATCTGCTTTCCTATGCAGATGCTTATTGTAAGGCTTCTGGGAAACTGGCGGCAGCCTGCTATAAACTTGAACTTGAAGCTGCATTCCGCAGTGCAAATTTAAGTGGATTCCAGCTTCTTGATATTAAAGATTATTCAGGACAGGGAACTGCACTCGTGGGAATTCTGAATGCGTTTCATCTTAATAAAGGTGTTGTCACAAAAGAAAAATGGAGACAGTTCTGTTCAGATGCAGTGCTTCTGCCCGCACTTGATAGTTTCGTGGTTAAAGGCGGCAGCTGTATCAGCAGCAGGATCTCGCTTCGATAC
>CAJUII010000145.1 GCA_910586405.1 uncultured Lachnospiraceae bacterium | reverse complement strand
TAAAGTTATGCACACAGCCGCATAAGGAAATATGCCGCTTCGCGGCTGCGGCTGTCGTGAGTATCGAATCAAGAAAGGAAAGAACAACTATGGCAGAAATTCATGTGCTTGATGATATGACGATCGACAAGATAGCTGCCGGCGAGGTGGTAGAACGGCCTGCCAGCGTGGTCAAGGAGCTGGTGGAGAATGCGATGGACGCAGGCGCACATGCTGTCACAGTGGAGATCAAGGAGGGCGGAATCGAATTTATCCGTGTCACAGATGATGGCTCAGGCATTGAACAGAACCAGTTGCGAAATGCCTTTATGCGGCATGCCACGAGCAAGATCAACTCGGTTGTTGACTTGATGAGTCTGAGCAGTATGGGCTTTCGCGGAGAGGCGCTCTCAAGCATCGCCGCCGTGTCAAAAGTTGAGATTGTCACTAAGACAAGGGAGAGTGTGACAGGAACACGCCTCTGTCTCGAAGGGGCGAAGGAAACTTCCTTCGAAGAAGTCGGGGCGCCAGACGGAACCACCTTTATCGTGCGCAATTTGTTTTTCAATACGCCTGTGAGACGAAAATTCTTAAAGACAGCCATGACAGAGGGGAGTTATATCACAGATTTGTTAGAACATATGGCATTGTCAAGACCTGAGATTTCTTTTAAGTATGTCATAAATGGTCAAACCAAATTTTATACAAACGGTGATGGTGATCTGAAAGCGATCATTTACCGAATATTTGGCAGAGACATCGCAAATGAAATCATTGAATTTCAGGCAGTTGAGGAGAACATCACGCTGGAGGGCTTTCTCGGCAGACCTGTGCTGAACCGCGCAAACAGAAATTTTGAGAATTATTTTGTCAACCATCGCTATATCAAAAGTAAGGTGATTTCCAAGGCAATAGAGGAGGGATACCAGTCCTATATGATGCAGCACCGATATCCGTTCTGCGTTATACACATCTCTGTACCGCCTGAAAGCGTGGACGTCAATGTTCATCCGACGAAGATGGAGGTGCGTTTTTCGAACCAGAACAGCCTTTATAAATTGATTGCTGAAAATATTGCTGATTTTCTGTCAAGACAGGAGATGATACCAGACGCGACACTTGGCGCAGACAAAAAGACCGCTAAAAAAGAAAACAAAACGCCGAAAATAGATGCGCCGGAACCATTTGAGAAGGAGCGCCGCTTCGCAGAACAGACAGCAGCGCCCAAAAGTCCTGCATCAAAACCTCTGCCAAACATCTTAAAAGAAGACAGCGGCTACAACAAACCCTATGAGAGCAGCTATGAGGAATCCTTTTTCGTGGACAACAGGAAAGCCCAAGCCAAAAAGGATACCAGCATCGAACAGCCCAAACCGCATACCGTGACGGGGAAAATACTTGGCGCGTCCGCCAGAGAACCGGACACAAAAAATCTTGGCGTGATCAAGAACAAAGACCATATCATTGTCGAGAAGCCTGAACAGCTCAATTTTTTTGATGAAAAGATACTTACCAAAGAAGCCAGACAGGAGTATCGAATTGTGGGGCAGGTGTTCAATACCTACTGGATTATTGAGTATCGCGATAAAATGTTGATGATTGACCAGCATGCTGCACATGAGAAGGTAAAGTATGAACAGATATTGACCAAAGTGGAGCGCAATGAAATCTACACGCAGATATTGACTCCGCCGGTCGTAGTCAGTGTCACACCGAAAGAGTCTGCATTGATTCTCAGTTATGACCATTATTTCAAGGAGTTAGGTTTTGAAATTGAAGATTTTGGCATGAATGCGTTTGCGATCAGAGGGGTGCCAATTGACTTATTTGGTCATAATATTAAAGAACTGTTTGAGGAGATATTGACTCAAATGTCTGAGAGTCCGGTGCGTGGTGTGCCGCAGATTATACGGGAAAAGATTGCTTCTATGGCATGTAAGGCGGCAGTAAAAGGAAATAATTCCATGACATACGAGGAGGCTGACAAGTTGATCGAACAGTTGTTGGAACTTGAAAATCCATATAATTGCCCGCATGGCAGACCGACCATCATTTCCATGTCCAAATATGAGATTGAGAAAAAATTTAAACGGATTGTCTGACAGACAGGCGGCAAGGGGGATAATTATGACGCATCCTAAAAATATATTCGACGAACTCAAAAAGAACCGGCAAAAAACGCCTTTTGAAAAAGAATTGGACCGCATTGAGCGGGAAGAACAGAAGCTCGAGCGGCAGGCTGTGGCATACCGCGCCGCCAAATGGAAGGAAACATTAGAACAGAAAATTCCGCCCAGAGTATATACAAACCTGCAAAAAGCATTCTGTATGGCGTTTGAGTTAATATTTGAAAAGGGAACTGGCATCATCGAAAAAACATACGCAAAAGATACGATCGAAAAGGATTTTCAGGTACATGATTTTGCCGTCAGCCTAAAGGGTGGAAAGAAGGAGCTGCGTGATCTAAAAGCAGATGTAAACCGCGCAAATCTGGTGAATATGGCAGTCAGTACGGTTGAGGGAATTGGTCTGGGCGTGCTGGGAATCGGCTTGCCCGATATCGTCCTGTTTCTGTCTGTGATACTCAAGGGAACGTATGAGACCGCACTCCAATATGGGTTTTCTTATGATACGCCGGACGAACGGCGGTATATCTTGAAAGTGTTAGAGACAGCAATGTCAAAGGGCGAGCGCTGGAAGGTGTGCAACGCGGCAGTGGACAATTGTTTTTCCGCAGAGCATCTTGACGAGATCAAGCTATCTGAGCAGATTAGAAGCACAGCAGATGCCTTTGCAGTAGATATGCTGCTCGCCAAATTTATACAGGGGCTTCCTGTCGCCGGGATTTTGGGCGGAATCAGCAATCCAGTGTATTATGCGCGAATCATGCATTATGTGCAGTTAAAATACCACAAGCGTTATTTGCTCTTAAAGTCCGCCACACCCTTATAAATTACGTTTATAAATTACAAATATATTATAAATAAAGAAAGGATATTGCCACGCATGACACAATCTACCAAGCCCCTGATCATTCTGACAGGTCCCACAGCGGCTGGAAAGACGAAGCTCTCCATAGCGCTTGCCAAAGCCGTCAACGGTGAGATCATATCTGCTGATTCCATGCAGGTATACAGGCATATGAACATCGGTTCTGCCAAAATCCAGCCAAAGGAAATGCAGGGTGTGAAACATTATCTTGTCGATATTCTGGAACCAACGCAGGATTTTAATATTGTCCTATTTCAAAAACTGGCAAAGCAGGCAATCACAGAAATTTACGCGAAGGGAAAGGTTCCGATTCTTGTCGGCGGCACAGGCTTTTATATACAATCCGTTCTTTATGATATAGATTTTCAGGAGAGTGCAGAGGACACCGCGCTGCGGGTTGAGTTAGAACAGCTTGCGCAGGAGAAGGGCGCCGCATTTTTACATGATATATTAAAAGAATGCGACCCCGCGGCAGCGCAGGAAATCCATGAGAATAATATCAAGCGCGTGATTCGCGCCATAGAGTTTCACCGTCAGACAGGCAGAAAAATTTCAGAGCACAATGCGGCAGAACGGGAGAAAAAGCCAGCATATGATTCCCGCTATTTTGTGCTGACAGACCAGCGGGACAGACTGTATGAAGCGATCGACAGACGCGTGGACAACATGATGGCGGAGGGGCTTGTCGATGAGGTAAAGAAGCTGGTCGAGCTGGGGTGCAGGCGGGACTCGACGGCAATGCAGGGACTTGGCTACAAGGAAATCATCTCGTACTTGACAGGAGAGATTCCGCTGGAGGAGGCAGTCTATAGAATCAAGCGTGACACGCGCCATTTTGCCAAGCGCCAGCTCACATGGTTTCGCCGGGAACGCAATGTCATCTGGATCGAAAAGGATAAATTTGCATATGATGACGAAAAAATGTTACACTATATAAAAACACAGCTATAAAAAATAAGTACAAAAAATACATGCAGCATAATGCATTGGATATGGAAGGAAACAAGGATAAAATGATGGAAACAACAAATGAGGAGAGATTGTCTGTACAATACATGTACCGCCATCTCGGAATTTCAGACAAAGTCTATCATTTCAGCAAAGAGATTTTAGACCAGTTACAACCGCGTTTTGAGGAGATTGACCGGACGGCGGAGTACAACCAGCTCAAAGTGCTCAAGGCAATGCAGGACAATAAAGTCAGCGAGGCATGTCTGCTTGGAACCACCGGCTATGGCTACAATGATCTTGGCAGAGAGACGTTAGAGGCAGTGTACGCATCTCTTTTTCATACAGAAGATGCACTGGTAAGACCGCAGATTACGTGCGGAACACATGCGCTGGCTTTGGCGCTGATGAGCAATCTGCGCCCCGGCGATGAGCTGTTGTCTCCGGTTGGGAAACCCTATGACACACTTGAGGAGGTGATTGGCATCCGCCCGTCGAAGGGATCGCTTGCAGAGTATGGCATTTCCTACAGACAGGTGGATTTGCTCTCAGACGGCAGTTTTGATTATGAGAACATTCGAAAGGCAGTCAATGAGAAAACAAAGCTTGTCACGATACAGCGCTCGAAGGGATATCAGACCAGACCGACATTATCTGTCGCAAGAATCGGAGAGCTGATTTCGTTTATCAAGGCGATCAAGCCAGATGTGATCTGCATGGTGGACAACTGTTACGGGGAGTTTGTGGAGTGTATGGAACCGACAGACGCAGGCGCGGACATGGTGGTCGGCTCGCTGATCAAAAATCCCGGCGGCGGATTGGCGCCGATTGGCGGCTATATCGCGGGAAAGAAGGCGTGTGTTGAAAATGCCGCATTCAGGCTTACCTCGCCCGGACTTGGCAAAGAAGTCGGCGCTTCGCTCGGAATCCTGCGCGACTTTTATCACGGTCTGTTTCTGGCGCCGACAGTGACAGCAGGGGCTTTAAAGGGTGCTGTTTTTGCGGCAAATATCTATGAGAGACTGGGATTTCAAGTTGTTCCGAACAGCACAGAGTCAAGACATGACATCATACAGGCGGTGGAGTTTGGAACCGCTGAGGGTGTCATCGCATTCTGTAAAGGCATACAGGCGGCAGCGCCTGTTGACAGCTTTGTCACCCCAGAACCGTGGGATATGCCCGGTTATGATGCGCAGGTCATCATGGCTGCGGGCGCATTTGTCTCCGGCTCGTCGATTGAACTCAGTGCAGACGGGCCAATCAAGCCGCCTTATGCCGTGTATTTCCAAGGCGGACTGACCTTTGAGCACGCCCGTTTTGGCATTATGAAAACACTGCAAAGCGTAGTCGATGCAGGTATTGTACAGATTTAAAAAAAGTATAAACAATTTCATAAATTTTTCCAAAACTGGAAATATGTCGAAAAAAAACTAATCTTTTTTATGTACAGACGCAAGATGGTGTGGTAAGATAACTAAGAAAGCTGGGACTTTCTCAGCCAAGATAGTCATTCGTACTGTTTACTGCGCTTATAATGGAGAGCAAGGCGTAAATACATGAGTCTTTTAAAAGAATTATATGCAAAGGATGAGCTGCCTTATGACAAGTTTATGAGGCTTGGGCCGGATTGTCTTTCGGATGCCGAGCTTCTTGCTATCATGCTCAGAACCGGAACGCGGGATAAAACCCCGATCGAGCTTGGCAGAGACGTTTTGAAGCTGGCTGGAGAGGGCATGGGGCTTTTGGGTCTGTATCATTTTGATATCAGAGAGCTCATGCAGATTCCCGGAATTGGAGAAGTGAAGGCAGTACAACTGCTGTGCATTGCCGAGATTGCCAAACGCACTTCAAATATGCAGGCAAGACCGGATTTGACCTTTGACAAGCCTGAGACGGTGGCAGCTTATTATATGGAAAGAATGCGCCACAGGGACACCGAGCAGCTTCTGCTGGTGCTTCTGGATGCCAAAAGGCATATCGTGAGCGAGTCTGTACTATCGACAGGCACTTTTAATTCGACATTGATCTCGCCGAGAGATATCTGTATCAGGGCAATGCGCAATGAGGCATCCTATATCGTGATTCTGCACAATCACCCGAGCGGTGATCCGACGCCCAGCAGACAGGACGTGATGGTGACACAGAAGATAAAGGAAGTATCCGATTTAGTTGAAATTCCATTGCTGG
>CAJUII010000144.1 GCA_910586405.1 uncultured Lachnospiraceae bacterium | reverse complement strand
TGAAAGGCTGTCACAAAATCGAACTGCATCAAGGCAATACACATATGTGAGACGCCGCAGCCCGGACATTTAAGACCTGTTAGAAAGTTGACAGGACAGACAAGTCCGATGCCCGTCTTTTGTAGAAAAATACTATAGAGTATCCCGATACACAGAAGGAGAAGTCCGCTGCGAAGAACCTGAAACAGCCGTTTTCTGATCATATTGCCTGTGTACTAATTCGCAAAATTATTTAACTCATTCTGCATCAATGCCCACGCTACAACTGGAATCAGCAGGCAGAGAATAAGATACAGAATATTGCTGTTGCTGGAAGGCTGGCCATGCTTCTGCTTGATGATATCAATCTTCTCACCCTGCTTGTAGGCCCAATACAGCGCGTAGATGTTGCAGGTAACGATGGTCAAAATAACCGTGACAGCGCCAGACGGTCCATCTGTCCCCGCAGCAGTATTGGTGTCGTTTGTCAGACAGGCATACCAGTACAGCCCATAGATTCCACAGGTAACGATGGATAAAATAATACACAATGCAATGTTTCTTTGCTGAATCATATTAAAACACTCCTTTTTATAAAATTTTTATAAAGTTTTCTAAAACAGTATAGCTCATTTGTCGAATAATGTCAATACTTGATGTCTAATTAGTGAAAACTAAACAAAAAACTAAACAAATACTTATATTGCATTCTCGCTTCTTATGTACATCGCCACACAAAGGAAGATCAGGTGCTGCCGTTATTTTGGTACATATGCATTATCATTAGGCGTATGGTTGTCGATATATCATAATACAAAGAACGGTTGAGCAGGAGGGCGTTTGTAACCTCCTGCTTAACTATATGGAGGAGGCACATTGTCACTGTGAGGGCAATGACGGCAATTTTGATTGTATGGAGGAGATATAACGTTCATGAAAAGAGACAAATATTTTTTGATCGTACTGCTTTCGGGCATCCTTTTTCTTGTGTGTCTAATTATTTATTTAGGGAAAGGACAGCTTGGTAATTTGCCGGAGAATACAGCGACAACGATCGACTTTGGCGCCTTGGCGGAAGCGGAGGAAACAGTACAGGATATAGAAAATGAGACAGAAGTTGAGACGGAAATCGAAACACAAATCAATACAGTGAGTGATATGATGGAATCGTCAGCGTGCGCGACAACAGTTGAGGATGTTCAGTCTGCTTTTTACAGTACTGCCCTTACGGAAGAACTTAAGATGCGCATCACAGGGAAATCTTATCCTGACACAGAGGAGCCTATTCAGATTTCTTATGATGAGTTGGCTTATGTTCACATCCTTCACTATGATTTTCAGGCACAGGTACAGGAGGGTGAGCTGATCTGCAACCATGCGATCGCACAGGACTTAGTAGATATCTTTCGCATTTTATATGAGGAGCAGTATCCGATTGAGAAAGTGCGGCTGATCGATGAATACGATGCGGATGATGAGCTGTCCATGGCAGACAACAACACATCCTGCTTTAACTATCGGACAGTGGCTGGAAAGACGAAGCTTTCGAATCATTCCTATGGCTGTGCGATCGATATCAATCCGCGCTACAATCCCTATGTGCGCACGAAAGATGGTGAGATCATTGTCTCGCCGGAGAATGCCTCCGCGTATGCGGACCGCAGCGCGGTGTTTCCACATAAGATTGACAGAGAGGACCTGTGTTACAAATTGTTTATAGAACATGGATTCGAATGGGGCGGCGCATGGAACAGCAGTAAGGATTATCAGCATTTTGAAAAAACTTTCTAAACATATGATTAAAACATAGGACGGAGTGTCAACTATTTCAAGAAAACTAACAAAAAAATCATGATACATGATTGAGTTTAGGGCTTAGTTACGTTATAATATATAGGTTATATAATAAAGTTGTGTAAGATTTATAAAGAGGATGAAAGCTATGGAGTATGATAGCATAATGAATGAATACGATTCGAAACTGTTTGATGTGCTGGCACAATCTTCAAACAGAACCTTTTTCTTTGCAAGCAATATGAAGGACAATACGGCAAGGTGGTCAAAAGGCGCCGTGGAATATTTTGGCTTGGAGCGTGAGATTCTATGTCCTGCGGATATAGAGTGGCTCAAACGAATCCATCCAGATGATAAGGGAGCGTATTTAAAGAACTTTGAGGATATGGCAAACCAAGTCAGCGCATATCATGATGTGGAGTGCCGGATGCTGAATGCAGAGGGCGATTATGTGTGGGTCAACTGCAAGGGATACATGACTTATGATGACGAGGGCAATATGGATTTCTTTGCCGGGTTTGTGACCAATCTGGGCGTCAGAAATAAAATTGATCCCGTGACAGGGCTGTGGACGCTGCACGAATTTCGCAAGGATACAGAGGAATTGCTGTATAACAATAAATGCGGTGCGGCAGTCATGATCGGACTCAATAATTTTAAGCGAATTAACGACGAGTTTGGTTATTCCTATGGTGACAAGACACTCTATGCAGTTGCGCACAAGATGCTTGGCGTGCGGACGCCGGGAACGCGCATCTATCGAATGGATGGTTCTGACTTTGCACTTTTGATTGAAAATGGGACTTGCGAGCAGGTGGCGCAGGAGGTCGAAAAAATGCAACAGGCATTTTTTTCCTTAGAGATAGAGCGAAACCAGGTACAGCTTGATTTCAGGGCAGGGGCAGTGTTGTTTCCGCAAAATGGCAAATACATTGATCAGATCATGAGCAATATGCTGATCGCACTGGAGAATGCCAAGAGTGCCGGCAGTATGGGCGTGTCTGTCTACACCGAGGAGATGCATCTGAAAAAGACGCGGATGCTGCGTTTGAGGGATGCCATGCGCGAGTGTGTCAACGACAATTTCAGGGGATTTTCAATCGTGATGCAGCCGATCATTGACTCCAAGACAGGGAGAGGAACAAGCTGTGAGACGCTTCTTCGCTGGGATGATGAACGGTTTCCGGGAATCGGACCGATGGAGTTCATCCCGATTCTTGAGGATACAGCATTCATAATTCCGGTAGGGAAATGGATTATCGAACAGGTCTTGAAATATCTGAATGAGTGGGAGCAGCGAGGGCTTAACGCGATTGAGAAGGTTCATGTCAATGTCTCCTATATCCAACTGCATGATGATGAGCTGGTGGACTATACGGTCAGCAAGCTGAATGAATACCATATTGCGCCGGAGCGCCTTGTGCTGGAGCTGACGGAGAGTTGTAGGATTGGGCGGATTGACGAGCTGACACAGCGGTTACAGAAATTTAAGGATCAGGGAATCAGTATCGCGCTGGATGATTTTGGCACAGGGTATGCATCGCTGGCAGTGTTAAAAGACATACCGACGGATATTGTCAAGCTGGACCACACGATGATCAAGTCTGTGGTGGGCACTGACAAGGAGCGCAAGCTCATTGAATTTATTATTTCTTTCTGCAACAATGTAGGGATTATTGTATGTGCGGAGGGGGTTGAGAATACCACGATCATGGGAATTGTCAATGAGGCGGGTGCAGGATTATTGCAGGGCTATTATTTTGACAAGCCGTTGCGCGTTGAGGAGTTTTATAATAAATACGTAAAATAAATAGGGGATATATGATGAAAAGGTTTATGAAAATATTTGTGTCATTTATGCTGATCGCAGTGCTGATGACAGGCTGCGGCGCCAAGAACAAGATGCCATCAGGCTCTGAAACTATCCATGTCGCTGCGCTGAAGGGGCCGACAGCGATGGGGATGGTGGATTTGATGGACAAGGCTGAACAGGGGACGCTCACAGATTACACATATGATTTTGAGATTGCGGCAGCAGCGGATGAAGTGACGCCCAAGCTCATACAAGGCCAGGTGGATATTGCCGCCGTTCCCGCAAACCTGGCGTCAGTGCTGTACAATAATACAGACGGTGGTATATGTGTGCTTGCCATCAATACGCTAGGGGTTATCTATATTGTGGAGAATGATGATACTGTATCAGATCTTCGCGATTTAAAGGGCAGGACGATCTATGCCAGCGGTAAAGGCGCAACGCCTGAGTATGCGCTGAACTATATTCTCGCGCAGAATGGCATTGATCCTGAGAAAGATTTGACAATCGAGTGGAAGAGTGAACACGCAGAATGTCTCTCTGCGCTGCTGGCTGAGGAGAGTGCGGTTGCGATGCTGCCGCAGCCATTTGTGACAACGGCGCAGACCAAGAGTGACAAGATCCGGGTTGCACTGGATCTCACTGAGGAGTGGGATAAGCTTGGTTCGGATTCGGCGCTTCTGACAGGTGTGGTTGTGGCGAGAAAATCGTTTGTCGAGCAGAATCCCGATGCAGTTGAAGCTTTTCTCAAGCACTATGAGGCTTCTGTGGACTATGTCAATAAAAACGTGGAGGACGCGGCAGATTTGATAGAAAAATATGATATCGTCCCGGCGGCAGTCGCAGTCAAGGCAGTGCCAGACTGTAACATTGTATTCATCACCAAAGAGACGATGAAACAGAAGCTCTCAGGGTATCTCGAAGTGTTGTCCGAGCAGAATCCAAAGGCCATCGGCGGAGCGCTTCCAGCAGATGATTTTTATTATGGTTTATGAGAAAGAGAAAAGAGAAACATGAAATCCGTCTTTGGGCGGTGGGATTTTGGCTGATTGTCTGGCAGCTTGTCAGCATGTGGCTGGACAGCGATATTTTGCTGGTGTCGCCTGTCAGGGTCGTTTGCCGGCTTGGTATTCTGGCAGTCACAGCAGCGTTTTGGAGGTCTGTTATTTTCACGCTGACGCGCATTGCGTTGGGATTTTTTCTGGCGGCTTTGGCGGGGAGTGTCCTGGCAGGGCTTTCATCGCGCTTTCGCCGCGTTTATGAGCTGCTTTCGCCAGTCATGCTGGCAGTCAAGTCGATTCCCGTCGCGTCGTTTATCATCTTGGCGCTGATTTGGTTTTCGTCGAGAAATCTTTCTATATTAATATCATTTCTGATGGTGCTGCCGGTGATCTACACCAGTGTGCTTGGCGGAATCAGAAGTGTGGATAGACAGCTTCTTGAGATGGCGCAGGTTTTTCGCATTTCCGGGCTGCGCGTGGCGCGATATATTTATCTGCCGCAGGTCATGCCCTTTTTTTATTCAGCGTGCAGTGTCTCTCTGGGGCTTAGCTGGAAGGCGGGGGCAGCCGCGGAGGTCATTGGTATTCCGAGAGGATCGATCGGTGAGCAGCTCCAGCAGGCAAAGGTCTATCTGGATACACCAGATCTGTTTGCGTGGACGATCGTGATTGTGGCACTGAGTCTATGTTTTGAGAAGCTGGTACTGACGCTGGTGCGAAAGGGGGCTGCGTGGTGCTGCGGGCAGAAGGGATTGAAATAATGTTCTGAGGGTGTTAGTGAAAAGACTCCCCAGAGCGCTCCAAATCTTCTTCTAGCTCATCAGGCAGATAGTTGCGGAAGATGTAGATGAAAATGTTGGAGGTGAGGTAGGCAATCAGCCCGGCACCGCAGCAGATCATCAGCATGATAAATGGGATAAAGAACAAAGTGAGGAGGAGGAAGGTCCCATATATAAAACATAATAACAGCGAACATGGAAAATGCCTGAGCGACATAAGCAGGGCATTTTTTAAATTGTCCCGTATTTTGTTCTCAAATTTTGCCTGCACAGGAAAAATGTAGATGGTGGTCAATGTAATTGGAATCAGAAAAACAGAGCAGCTAATGATCATGATTCTGCCAATCGTATTGCCTAGAAATAATGCGTAACGCAAGTCTGTGATATAGAGCGTGAGGAGGACAACCATTCCCAGCCAGATTATCGTAGACTGTTTAAAGTTCTAATTTCACCTCTTTTATGATATTTATACTTATTCTAATATTGAAACACATTCATGCGCCCCTGTAAAGAGATAAAATCAGATTCTTATGCAAAATCCTGCCATTTTAGGCGTTACTAAAACGAATAATTATATTTTGTGCAAACTGTATAATAAATAGGGGGAAAATAGCAAAATTACTATCCGAAAATTATTATTTATTACGAAAAACTAAAATAGTATTGTACAAACTAAAACAATGTGTTAGAATAAAGTCATCTTAAAAAACAGTTAAAAAGACATCATTGTAAAGGCTTCAAATGAATAATCAATGGTATCATTTATAAAGTTGTAAAGTCGTGTAGATTTAGACAAACGATAGTTTACTATATGTGTAATTTTTTCATTTTATCAATATTTGTAATAG
>CAJUII010000143.1 GCA_910586405.1 uncultured Lachnospiraceae bacterium | reverse complement strand
ATGTGCGATCGGACTTGCATATTACAGTGCGAGAAAGGATTATAAGCTTATACGGGAGTTTCCGGCTGGGAAGGGATTTGCGGATATTGTTTTTCTGCCGCAGCCCCATACTGCGAAACCGGCGCTTGTAGTGGAACTAAAATATCAAAAAACTGCGCATACAGCCATTCAGCAGATCAAGGACAGAAATTATGTACAGGCGCTGGAAGGTTATGTGGGTGATATCCTGCTCGTAGGAATCAGTTATAAGAAGGATTGCACCAATAAACCGCACCACTGTGTGATTGAACGCATCCAAAAAGAATCAAAGCCATTTTCATGATTTGTGAAATGGTCTTTGATTTTTTTTGACATTTTATATATTTTTTTGTATAGATGTGATATGATATTTATTAGATTTGATGAATTACTCCATGAATATATCTAAACAAATCTTTAGGAAAAGTGGAAAAACATATAATTAAGCAGGGAAGAGACATCTTCCCTGCTCGCCGCGCGCCCCATACGCCGCTTTTGCGGCATACTTCTTTTGCATGAGGCTGCGCATAAAAAAGGGGAATCACTGTAAGATGAACACAGAAAATCATATCAAACCATACCTGCATCATGCGAAATACTATGAGACAGACCAGATGGGCATTGTCCACCACTCCAATTATATCCGTTGGATGGAGGAGGCGCGGATGGACGCTATGAGCCAGTTTGGCATTTCGTATTGTGATTTGGAACAAAGCGGTGTGATCAGCCCGGTCGTGTCGGTATCCTGCCAGTATAAGGCGATGGTGCATTTTGATGACACCGTTCAGATTCAGGTCAAAGTGACAAAGTATAATGGTGTGCGGCTGGATTTTGAATACGAAATGACTGACAGCAGCACCGGGGAGCTGCGAACGAAAGGGACCAGCACGCATTGTTTTCTGGACCGGGAGGGACATGTCATTTCGCTGAAACACGATTATCCTGCGGTCGATGCATCTTTTCGGAAGATGATGCAGTGACTTTGAATTTAGGAGGTATGAAAGATGGATGTAAAACCAGTATATGAACTGCGGGAGCGGCTCCGCGCAGCCGTTATCGCAGGGGCGAATTTGTTGTCGGAGGATTTCCGTCTGCGGCGTGCCCTCGAAGCATTCAAACCGTTGGAGACGGCTTCCCCCGTCTTTGCGAAAGTGGGGCAGCTGACAGCACAGCTTTTGTCGCCAGACTGTTCCTGTCCACAGCTTGCGTTATTGGACGCGATCGCACTGCTCGATGCCGTTGTCTGTACTCTTGCAGCAGTGGACGCAGAGGGGAAGGTCGAGACGGCAGATCTATTCTGTGTGGCAGGGGATACAAGGAGTGTGACAATCCATGCGCCCTGTTCGCAGATCAAGGGCTTGATCGAGGCACTCACGACCAGCGGCAGCGGTCACTATGCGTATGTGGAGGAGCTGTACAACACAAGACCTTGGATTTTTAAGGATTACCGTGTGAAATATGCGATGGTGAAGGCGCTTGGCGCCTCTTATTCAGAGCTTGCCGATCTGGTGCAGACAATGCTGTTTTGTGAGGATGCGTCGATCGTGCCGTTGTTAAAAAAGGATTTTAATCCAAAGGGTAAAATGGAAATGGTGCGCAGACTGCAATTGATTGGCAGTATTGCCGGGGCAGAAGAGAACGATTTTTACCGGGAAATGTTACCAGATGCCACGAAGGATATTCGTCTGGAACTGCTCCGCCTGCTGCGTCTGGACCAGTCCAATATCGAACTGCTGCTGCAACTGGCACAGACAGAAAAGGGCAAAAATAAAGAGATGGCACTTGAGTCACTGGGGTGTATGGACGACGACAGAGTGGTTGTCATTTATGAGAAAATGGCGAAGAAAGGGCTCTCAACCGTATGCAGATGTCTGCTGACATCGACGACAAAGAGTGCGTCAAAGCTGATTGCCCGGCTGTGTATGGAGCTGCTTGCGAAGGTACTGGCATCGAAGGACGAGCTGAGGCGGTCGGACAATGAGATCTGTGCCAAATGTAACTGTGATGATGAGAACAAATGCCCGCTCAAAAATACCCTGAAATATGAGTTTTGTCAATGCGTGGAGGCGCTGATCGGCAAGAGCGGCGATGAAGTGATTGCATGTTATCAGGAGCTGCTTGCACATCAGGAAGAGCTCAAAGTCATCAGCAAAGATATGAATTATGATGTCATCACAACCGGATATAAGAGCTGGAATGACAAGAAGAAGCGTCCGTGGGATCAGGTGATCGGTATGCATCTGGCAAGCTCGTTTGTCCTGAATGACGCACCACAAATAGCGGATTTTATCATGGCGCAGGCAAAGGAGAATGTCTACTTTCTGACAGCGGCGTCACTGGTGAAGCTGTGCCGCGATGAACACTGTACAGAATGGTTTGATGCACAGTTAAGTGATGGCGTCTATGCGAAAGCTGATGTGAATAAACTGACTGCAATCAAAGCTGCATTGCAGTATATCCAGTGGGACGCGTCGCGGCATGCGTATGTTGCGACTGGTCACACACAGGGAAGTGATGAGGAGGTAAAGCGCACAATAGATATTCCCGGACACAGAGCCATCTTAGACTGGATGATGCAGGCAGGATGGGACGAGCTGGTTTACCAATGGACAAACAAAGACGACCCGGCGGAATGTGCTAAGGTGGGAGAATGGTTTTATGACAGATGTCTTGCGATTGGGCGGCATGGCGGAACACCCGCATCCTCAATGCTGTATTCCTATCTGGAATATATGCAGAGCTGCGGATGGAAAAAATGCAAGGGGCTTTCGAGCGTCTTTGCGTTGGTTCTTGGCAATATCATCGCCAGAGAACCGTGGCAGATACGCGCCTTTTTCCAGAGGCTTCCGGGCGACATGGAGGCAGTGCTGGCAGAACTTGACGAATTTATCAAGCTGGCGGAGGAGCAGACGATCAAGGGCATGACCGCGGAGGTGGCAGAGTACAGCAAAAAGCTGAGGAAGCAGTTGTAGGCTTATCATATTATTTTATAGAGGAAAGGAATCGAAATCACATGAGAGAGATCAATGAACAACAAATCTTAGCGCTGGCGCCGAACGCTGCGGCAGCTTCAAACGGCAAAAAGATATCACAGAAAGGCGGCTTTGTGAAATTAGAGCAGTCGCAGGATGATACATTCTATATGGGCGAGTGCACAGGCAGCGGCAAGAGCAACTATATCACATCGGCAGACTACATAGATGAAAATAATCCCGTGTTTCGCTGTTCCTGCCCCAGCAGGCAGTTTCCGTGCAAGCACAGTCTGGCACTGATGTATGAGATGCTTGCGAAAAAGACCTTTGACATCTGCGAAATCCCGGAGGATATCCAGAAAAAGCGCGAGAAGAAGCAGGCAAAGGAAAACAAGGCAGCCGAGGTGGCAAAACCAGAGAGCGAGATGACCGAGGAGGAAAAGAAAAAGGCCGAGAAGAAAAAAGCTTCCGCCGCAAAGACGGCGAAGAATGCAAGAGTGAAGAAGCTCAAAACACAGCTAGAGGGGCTGGACCTCGTCGAAAAGGTAGTCATTGACCTGATGTCTGCGGGGCTTGGCACGATTGGCGGCGCTTCGCTCAAGACGTATCAGCAGCTTGCAAAGCAGATGGGCGACTATTATCTGCCGGGACCGCAGCGGCTGTGCAGCCAGCTTTTGATCGAGATCACTGCATTTCAGAAAGATCAGGATGAGTCTCATTACGATGCGGCGATCAGCGTACTGGAAAAGCTGTGGACACTGATCAAAAAGTCACGCCAATATTTGAATGAGAAGTTAGAGAAGGATGATGTGACGCTTGAGGACACCGTTTTATATGAAGAGCTGGGCGGTATCTGGAAGCTGTCGGAGTTAGAGGAGCTGGGCAAGAGCAAAAAGGATGCAAATCTGATGCAGCTTTCATTCTGGGTGACATATGACGAGGCGAGAAAAGAGTACATCGACACAGGCTGCTGGGCAGATCTGGACACAGGCGAGGTCTATATGAACTACAATTACCGCCCTTTAAAATCACTCAAATACGTCAAGCAGGAGGATACGGTCTTTGGCGTTGCGAAGGTTCCGAGTGCCGTCTTTTATCCGGGCGACGGCAATGTCCGCGTGAGATGGGACGGTGCCCAGATCCGAGAGTACGAAAAATCAGATTATGATGCAGTTTTTGAACATGCAGTGACCTCTGTCAAGCAGGAGGCAAAGGCCGTCAAAAATTTCCTCAAAAATGCAATGACACAGCCCATGATGGTGAAGCTTCTCGCCTTTAACCAGATTGGAAAAATAGGGGAAGATTTTGTGCTGGTGGACAAGAACAATGACACAATCCTGCTGGGCGATATGCCAGAGCTGGAGGAGACAATCGCGCGCCTTTCCATGCTGCCGAGTGCCTCTCTGCTTGAAAATCAGGTACTTTTGGGTGCATTTTACTACAATAAAGAGAACCGCAGACTTATGGTACAGCCGCTCAGCATCGTTACACATGATGCGGTGGTGCGGCTGCTGTATTGATATAGCAGTAGTTATTCAAATAACAATTATTGAATTGTTGTGCAAACAAGGATTTGTGAGAAATGGGGAAAACTTTAGCAAGGGATGTACAAGTATTATTAAAAATACTGACGTATATGGATAAAATAAAAAGTGCATTAAAAAGATATCAGTGCAAAACTTCATTCGAATTTGCATTGAATGAGGATTGCATGGATATTTGTTCATTTTGTATACTGCAAATTGATAGTTTGAGCAGGCAGCTTACAACAGATTCTTATCAGGTATTAAATTTTATCAGTACAGGAAATTTAGTTCCTGTACGCAATATGATTGCACATGATTATATAAAACTAAACAGACAAGTTTTGTTTTCTTTTGTGCAGGATTGTATTCAAAATGGAAGTTATGATCAGGTCAAGAATAGGATAAAATATTGTCAGGAACATAAAAATGCCAATGAATAGGAGGTATTATTTTATGCTGTCAATGAAGGAGATTGACTGTGTATTCAAGGCATTGATGCAGTTAAACTTAGGATATAGGCTTGGATATGCAGGCTCTTATGCGCGGGGACAGGCAAATGAAAAAAGTGATTTGGATATTATAGTCTCCGGCAAGGGTGAATTATCTGGGGAAGATTATTTTAAATTGTATGACGCATTAAATAAAGAAATAAAAATTAAATTTGATATTGTGGATTTAGCTGCGCTAAAGGAAGATGATGACAAAATGGATAGAATGCTATTAGATATGGGATTGGCTGTGAATAACAGCAGTGCTTATAAAACAATAGAAAAGGAAACTGTGTGGATGAATTGATATGGATTCGTGTGCCAATTCTTAATTATTTGGAGGAATAAAGTATGGATACAACACCAATATACGAACTGCGGGAGCGTCTCCGTGCGGCAGCGATGGCGGGGACGAGCCTGTTAGCCGAGGATTTTCGGTTAAAGCGGACATATGAGGCATTCAAGCCATTGGAGGCGGCATCACCAGTCTTTGCCAAAGTGGGGCAGTTGACAGAACGGCTATTGTCAAATGACATACTCAATCCACAGGGTGTTTTGCTGGAGGCAGTGTCCCTTACAGACGCCGTGATCTGCACGCTTGGCGCAGTGGACATAAAGGGAGAAGTCACTCCGATTGAGATCTTCGAGTCGGAGGAGACAGCGGCTGGCATGATTGTCAATGCGCCGTATTCAGTCTTAAAGGAATTGCTGGAGGGGCTGCAAGGAGCAGGCGGCAGCTCCTATCGTATCCGCGAGGAACACCCTGAGCTTTTCAGGGATTACCGTGTGAAATGCGCGCTCGTGCAGGCACTGGGTGCTTCTTACGCAGAGTTTGCAAACGATGTGACAAAATGGCTTTGTGAGGACAGGGACAAGAGTATCCTTCCGCTGCTGTATCAGAATTTCGATCCCGCAGGCAAGAGAGAGATGGTGCGGCGTGTCGAGGTAATTGAGGCGGCTGCCGGGGCAGATGCCAATGATTTTTATATCAAAATGCTGGACACTGCGCAGAAGGAAGTACGGCAGGCATTGATTTTTGCCCTGCGCCATCATCAGGATAATGTGCCGCTTCTTTTGGAGCTGACAAAGAAGGAGCGTGGCAAAAATAAAGACGCCGCCTTTAAGGCGCTCGCCAATATGGAAGATGTGCGGGCAGCAGCTTATTTCAGGGAGTATGCAGAGAGGAACCTAAAGGCGGTGCTGGGGTATCTGGTAGATGCGTCCTCAAACTGGGCGGCAGAGGTCGTAGAAGAACTCTGTGACCGAGTCCTTGAACAAATAGAAAAAATAGATGAGGATTCGGCTACAGATAAGGAACAGAGCGATGTATTTTATCTGTTGCATGATATGATGCGGGCACTATATGGAAAGGGCGGTGCGCATGGCTGTGAATGCTACAGGAA
>CAJUII010000142.1 GCA_910586405.1 uncultured Lachnospiraceae bacterium | reverse complement strand
AGGCTGCTTTAGCAGCACACCGAACCTACCGGCTTTAGCCGGTAGTGGTTCAGATAAAGGCATTGACTTTTGAGCTACAAAAGTATATAATAAATTATAGTTAAAGAGGCAAGACTTTGACGGAAAGGAGAATACAACATATGGAGGTAATGCAGGATATAGGAATGACAGATAGTCAGTATAAATCAATGAGAAGGCGGGATAAGAAAGAACTGGAAAGAATTTTAGAGGCAGAGACAGCTGAGGAAAAAGACAAATTAATAAAGGAAATGCTGGAAATCATCCAGCAGGATTTAGAGGATTAGGAAGAAAGGGCGGGCTTGCCACCGTCCAATCTCCTGTAATTAACATATCACTAATAAGGGGTGATGTAAAGTAGAACATAAAAAAATGGGTAGACCTACGGTGTCACCGAAAGAAAAACCACGACAAGTAAGGCTTGATGAGGAATGTAATCAAATATTGGAAAGATATTGTACGCAAGAGAATATTCCACATTCAGAAGGTATCAGACGCGGCATTAGGAAACTGAAAGAAGATATAAAAGAATAAGAGTAACCGATGTTCTAGGCAAGTAGCGACTACTCTTTTTAAGTTTTTTGTAGCAGGAATGCAAGTGTCGATTTTTTCTACTTTTAATATGTTAACATGGAAACAAACAGATGCTTTCATGTTAACATTAACAAAATATGACCCATAACAATGAGAGCGCTGTTGAACAGCGTTCTTTTTATGTTATCTGGAAAAGCGAGGAGATCAGTATGTTAAAGTCGTGCCAATATTGCCAAAAGATACATGACAGTAAATATAATTGCCACATGAAACCTGTTAAAAAGAATCATCGGACTGAATGCGATCGTTTTCGTTATACATCTGCATGGCAGCAGAAAAGGGAAGAGATTAAGGAACGTGATAGATATCTGTGTCAGGTATGTATTCGTAATCTTTATGACACAACAAGGAAGTTTAACAGCAATGATCTAAGTGTACATCATGCGAACAAACTAAATGATGCATACGCCGTATCCTCACAGGTAGCGGATTATTTCGCTGAGCTTGATGCCGAGTATGCCAAGGCTTATGTAGAAGCGGAAAAATCCATTAAAGGGCAGATTGGACTGTTTAATGAGCTGGAAGTGAAATCGGATCTGACAGTTGAGAAGATGGCTGATAACATGCAGAAGCAGGCAGAGATCATGACCACATACAACGATGACCTGCAGAAAGCAATGGAGCTTGTCTCAGATGGGAAGTTCAGCAGGGAATTTCTGAATGAAATCGAACAGATGGGAATAGAAGGTGCTGGATATCTGCACGAGATTGTGAAAGCAGCAGAGACAAACAGTCAGGACTTTATAGAACTTATGGAGGCGTGGAAAGAGAGAGCTGCTTCTATAGATATACTTTCGCATACCCGGGCGGATGTAGAGACAAGCTGTAATAAGATAAAGGAAAGCATGCTCAGTGCGTCGGATGAGGCGGTTGACGGTATGGAAGCCAAACTGGTCTGGGGCCTTGTCGGCTTGGCGGATAAGGCGGCGAAGGAAGGCGAGAGGATCGGACTGGATACAGGCGAAGGCGTTATACGCGGTCTGTCACGGAAAATGCGTGAAGCAGCCACGGTCGCGGCAAACGGCATGTTGTCTGTATATGATGCCATGAAAAAAGCACTGGATATACATTCGCCATCAAAAAAGACAGAATATCTTGGCGAAGAAACTGGTGAAGGATACATAATCGGAACGGTGGAAACGCTTGAAGAGGGCAAAGAAGAGATTCATGAGGCGCTGGATGATCTGCTGGAACATGATTATAAGGATGTAACAGATGGACAGGCAGAGGTGGCTGAAGCTGTTGAAGAATTGACAACAGCTTTTACCAGTCAAAGCAGCGTATTGGCAGATGCAGGGAACGCTATGCTGGATTATATGCTGCTGGGCGTGGAGCTTGATGAATCCGTCGAAAAGACCGCTGAGAGGGTCGATAAGCTAAAGGAGACTTATTCCGAATCAAAAAAAGAAGCGGAGGAGTCTATCAGTTCTCAGGTTAAGCTGTTTGATAAGCTGGAAATGAAGTCGGATGTCACGCTGAAAGACATGATCGAAAGCCTTCGTTCACAGACAAAATATTTTACAGAGTATGGATTTGATTTGGTCAAGGCGACAGAGCTTGCGCAGCAGGGATTGTTGGATAAGGGGCTGCTGGGGGCAATCCAGAAGATGGGGATTGACGGGGCAGGATATTTACATGAACTTGTTACGGCAGCACAGAATGATACCACATCTTTTAGTGCAGTAATGAATGAATGGGCGATGATGAGCCAGACAAAAGACAACCTGTCGGCAGCTATGGCGGGCGTTGAAATGCTCTACGGCAGTAAAATGGATACAGTTCTTGAAATTCAAAAAGTCAAAGAAAAAGAGATTGAAGATCGGACTGTCTCAACGACGAAAAATACCAGTGCCGCCGTGGATAATTCCATGAAAGATATTGTGTCAAGTACATCAAGCAGCCTCGATGATATGACAGATATGGTTACAAAGAAGTCACCCGATGTTGAAAAAGCTGTATCAGATCTTTGCAGTGCTGCCATAAAAAGCTTTGAAACAAGTTTAGATATAGACAGCCAGAAGAAATCAAGAAAGTTTGCTGCAATTGGCTACAGCATTCCGCAGGGGATTGCTGATGGTATTTATGATGGTCAGGATCTGGTTGTAAACGCGGTAAAAGATGTAATTGAAAAATCAATTAGCATGATTGCGTTTGAAGGTCTTTCTAACACGATCGTGAGCAGGATCAATACGGAGCTGGGAGGTTTGATTGACTGATGAGAACGTTTGCGCTGATAAATGCATTAGGGAGCAGGTGGAGTTTGAATGATATGGATTCCTTTTTCCATACCATGAAGGGACTGGGGCAGGGGTATGATACATCGTATACTCGTATAGGAAACAGATTTATACAACAAAAGAGTAGTCTCTCGCAGAAAAAGATAACCGGAAAGATACGTTTTCGGGGATACAGCGATTTCAGTGATTTTTCGGCGTTTATCCAGCATAAGCCGCTTACACTTGTTTATGGCGGATTTACGCCGGAAAATAATGAATATCTGTTGGATGTGGTGGTCAAAACGCTGGAGAAGTCAGAACTGGAAAACGGTGGATTACAGTGTAATATTAATTTTGAAAGTCTTGGAACCTACTATAAAATAATGTGTGCCGAAGGCGGTTCGGTTATAACAATGCACAGCGATACCGTCATTGGAGCAGGTGTTCGGATTTGTATACAGGGTCCGTGTGTCAATCCGTATTACAGACATTATCTAAACAGTATCGAAGTGTGCAGCGGGCGTTTTATGTGCAGTATTCCCACGGGGCATAAGATGATCATTGATACCATAAAACTGTCCTATGAGGTAAAGGACTATGCAGAATACGACAATGACACAGATCTGTATGGTACATCTGATTTTTCAACAAAACGTTTTGTGTCACTGGGATATGGCGAAAACGTGTTGGAGTTTTTCCATGATGGCAGCAGCGCATTAAATGTGAAAGTAGAGGCAAAGATAGAATATGAGTCTGTATAATATTGAATTATTTAATCATGATTTTTCGTATATATCACATTATCAAATTGATTCAATATCGTATGAATTTGATTACTTATCTCTAAGCATCAATAAAATTCAGCTTCCGGGAGCAGTCAAAGCAGGCAGAGGAGACTATATTCACCTGGAGGGAGACAGTGACAGTTTTTTTGGTATCGTAGAAAATGTGACAGAATCTGACACCTTTTTTACAATAACATATAAACCTTTCTTGTCCTTGTTTGACACAGATATGTATATGAACAGGAAAAAGTTAAAGGAAATATCACTTGAGCAATTTATAAAGGAAGTGATACAGGATTATTTTGAAAACAGTGGTGATGAGCTGCAAAATTTGAATGCTGTAGAGTATGATCTTGAAAGCGAGACGTTAAAGGCACAATTGGATATTGAATCTAATATTGATAATCTTTATGATTTGCTGCAGACAGCGTTAAACCGATATGGTGTGATAGTAGAGACTGTTGTCAATACCGCTGAAAAGAAAATAACATTTCAGATAGGGAAAATTAATCAAGAAGAAAAAACAATCGAGGCAGACCTTCCCAATGTCATATCCAAAGAATTTACGACGGCCAGTGACAATAAAACAATGCTTAATAAGCTTTACGTGATTAATGAGAACAACAAGAAAGAGATACTGATATACTATCTAACGAAATCGGGAGAAGTAAAAAGAAATCCTTTAAATAACGAAAGATTAACACCTGTAATGTTTGATACCGTTTTTGTCAGGGAAGATGAGGAGACGGCTTTTGAACAGGCAGCATACGAGAAGGCACTTGCAGAGCTGACAACAGGATGCAACAACCTGATACGGATAACTGTTTTAAAAGAGGATGGACTGGTAAATCCGGCAGCATGGCAGATTGGGAGATATGCAAGGATTCTGAAAGACGGGCAGGAATACCAGTCAGTGTTGACGGGGAAGGAATATACAGGGCAGACAGTTACATTAGTATTTGGATCAATCAGAAGGGAACTGACCAAAAAGATAAAAAAGAAGCAGCAGAAGAAGCTGGATAAGAAAGTTAAGGACGTCGAGAACCGGATAGAGAACATGGACACCTACAACAAAGCTGAAATCGACAATAAAATTGAAAACGTACATAAAAACTGTTGGGACGTGAAGTCTGTTCCAGTGCTGCCGGTGACAATTGCTGCCAATACAATTTATCTGATACAGGGTGAGGTGGTGGTTGAGTAATGGGAAGGCAGAGCGCGCGGCTTTATTTTCAGGGAAAGGATCATAAAGATATTTATTTTAACGGGCATTATCATGACCAGATGTATCTGTCGGACGGGGAGGGGAATGCGACACTGGTGTGGGAGAAGATAAAAGAAGGCATATTTAAATTTTTAATAATGCCTATAGATACATTTGAATTTGAGGTACAAGGAAGTGTGCATATAGACTGGGGTGATGGTGAAAGTTCAGACTTTGAAAGTATGGAAGCACTGAGAATATGTAGGCATAGTTACACTAAATCAGCAAAGTTTATGGTACAAATAAGAGGAGATATACAAAATATACGTTTTTGGAGTGGATATCGTTATTCATCAGACGCTTTGATTGAAATTTTGACGAAATTACCTAAAACAATGGAAAAAATTACTCAACTGACTGGCTTATGTTATGGTGATACGAGGCTTGAACGTATTCCAGCAGGACTATTTGATAACTGTCCCAATGTAGAGAGTTTTGATAGCGCATTTATGAGGTGTAAAAGCCTTAAAAACATTCCAGCAGGACTATTTGATAACTGTCCCAATGCAAAAAATTTTTATAATGCTTTTAGTGGTTGTTCAGGTCTTGAATGTATTCCGGCAGGACTATTTAAAAACTGCCCTGAGGCAGTACAATTTCAATATACATTTGCATATTGCACAGGATTGACATCTATTCCTAGTGATATTTTTGCTGACAGTATCAATGCGAGTGATTTTGGATATACATTTTACAACTGTTCAAATCTTACATACATACCTGGTGGCTTATTTGACGGGCGCCCAAACGTAGAATCGTTCGAACGAACATTTTCAAGATGTCGCAATGTAGTATCAAATGTACCAGAGTTATGGAAAACACATACAAGTACAAAGAAATATGGTGCGTGCTTTAATGGTTGTGACAAAGCAGAGAATTTTAAGGACATACCTGCTTCCTGGTATTATGATTAAGTTCTTGATAAGGGAGGGTTATATGGCTGAATACACGCCAATTTACCAGAAACCATACACAGAGGGCTTTGTAAATGAACCACTCATTCCATGTAGTTATGAGAATAATGAAATCACAGAATGTATGAATGCAACGTACAGCAATGGGAATGCAAACAAGCTGTTTACCTATATTTTTCTTGATAAGATTATGAAAGTAAAAAAGATTGCTGTATTGATAAAATAGGAGGGGGATTCAATGGTTGCAGACAAAGGGATAGAACAAGATGGGCAATTTTATGCAAAGGGCAGTGAGATCTGGGAACTGGGGAGCTGGGTTGCTGTAGAAGTACTTGGTCCAACACGCCACTACAAGGGATTATCTGTTGATGTACAGAAGCTTCCCCATTATGCAGGTACTGGAAGTACAGCAGAGTGTATTGACACTGGAGACGTATATAAATATGAAAAAACAACAGATACGTGGTATTTGCATAAATCGAGCGGCGGTGGATCTGTAAATGGACCGGATCTGAGTGATGGTACCGTAGACGCTGTCCTGAAAACAATTACAGCGGTGGACAGTATTTCCATGGGGCGCAAAGATGAGACACAGACAGGACCGATGAGCCAGGCATCAGGCAGCGCAGTGACAGCGTCCG
>CAJUII010000141.1 GCA_910586405.1 uncultured Lachnospiraceae bacterium | reverse complement strand
AAAGTATTAAGGAGCAGGAAATTTCTGGTCCTTTTTATATGTATTCAGCTATATTGTTTTACTGTATTTATATGAATCCCAAATTGGGAAATAGAATGATCACTTCTGTATCATCATGAGACATGCAAGAAAAACTCAGCAGGTATTATTTACTGTTTTAAAGGGGCTGCGCCGAAGTGAAATCATTGCTGTAAGGTATTCGGATATAGATATAATTTGGTGAACAAATATTTGCATTTTTTCTGTTTTAGATCTGTACAAATGTTTGATTCTGTGATATCATTCTATTTGGCAAACATATGATTTTATCTTCATCATAGAGCGGATAGTTGACGCTTCATTTCATGTAGTCTATTTCGGTTTAAAACGTGTGACAACGTGGAAAAATATAATATAAATGACTTTCATTCACCGTGAGAAGCTTTGGTGCAGTATGACGAAAAAGCTGAATGCGAAGTGATGATGAATTTGTACCTAATCAAACAGAATACGATGCGAATATTCCATTCGCATTCAAATTATGGAGGTGAATCAAGTCCAATGTTGTTCAAACTGCACAGTGAATACCAGCCCACCGGCGACCAGCCCGAGGCGATCGCAGAGCTTGTAAAGGGCTTCAAGGAGGGCAACCAATTCCAGACATTACTAGGCGTCACGGGTTCCGGCAAGACCTTCACAATGGCAAATATCATACAGGCATTGCAGAAGCCCACGTTGGTAATAGCGCACAATAAAACTCTCGCGGGACAGCTTTACGGTGAGTTTAAAGAATTTTTCCCTGAGAATGCGGTAGAATATTTTGTCTCCTACTATGATTATTATCAGCCAGAGGCGTACATCCCATCTTCGGATACCTATATTGCCAAGGATTCCGCCGTGAATGATGAGATTGACAAGCTAAGGCTGTCCGCGACGGCATCTCTCACAGAGCGCCGCGACGTCGTGGTGGTTGCCAGCGTGTCCTGCATCTACGGTTTGGGCAGTCCCGACGAGTATCAGGGAATGATGCTTTCCCTGCGTCCCGGCATGGCAAAAGACAGAGATGAAGTCATTCATGCGCTGATTGAGATGCAGTATGACCGAAACGATTTGGACCTTGACAGAGGACGGTTTCGTGTGCACGGCGACGTGGTGGATATCCATCCGGCACAGGGCGGAGACTATCTGATTCGTGTGGAATTTTTCGGGGACGAGATCGACCGCATCGCAGAGATTGACCCGCTCACAAACAAGGTCAATGCCACACTAGAGCATACGACAATTTTTCCAGCGTCACATTATGTCGTGGCGCCAGAGCGGATTGCAAAGGCTTGCGTGGACATTGAGGAGGAAATGAAAGAGCGCGTGCGCTATTTTAAGAGCGAGGACAAGCTCTTGGAGGCACAGCGCATATCAGAACGGACGAACTTTGACATAGAGATGCTTCGTGAGACAGGCTTTTGTTCTGGTATTGAAAACTATTCGAGGCATCTGAACGGCTCGGAGGAGGGCGAGCCGCCGTACTGCCTTATGGATTTCTTCACAGAGGACTTTTTGATAATTATAGACGAGTCGCATATGACGATACCACAGATTCGGGGAATGTATGCCGGCGACCGCTCACGGAAAACAACATTGGTGGAATATGGCTTTAGGCTTCCGTCGGCGCTGGACAACAGACCACTGCGGTTTGAAGAATTTGAGCAGAAAATAGACCAGATGCTCTTCGTATCAGCGACGCCCAATGAGTACGAGAAGCAGCATGAGCTGCTGCGCGCCGAGCAGATTATCCGCCCGACAGGACTGCTTGACCCGGAGATTGAGATTCATCCTGTAGAGGGGCAGATTGACGATTTGATCGCCCGAATCAATGCGGAGACTGCAAAGCACAACAAAGTGCTCGTGACAACGCTGACAAAGCGCATGGCAGAGGATTTGACCAAGTATATGTCCGAAGTCGGTGTGCGCGTGAAATATCTCCACTCAGATATTGACACGCTTGAGCGCGCCCAGATTATCCGCGATATGCGTCTGGATGTGTTTGATGTGCTCGTCGGCATCAATCTGCTGCGAGAGGGACTTGACATTCCGGAAATCTCGCTTGTGGCGGTACTGGATGCGGACAAGGAGGGCTTTCTGCGCTCAGCGACTTCCTTGATACAGACTGTCGGGCGTGCTGCGAGAAATGCGGAGGGGCATGTGGTGATGTATGCTGACACCATTACCGATTCGATGCAGGTGACACTCGATGAGACGGCCAGAAGGCGCGCAATTCAGCAGAAATACAATGATGAGCATGGCATTACCCCGCAGACCATCAAGAAGGCAGTAAGGGATTTAATCAGTATCTCGAAAGCAGTTGCAAAGGAAGAGCAGGCATTTGCAAAAGATCCAGAGTCCATGAATGAGAAGGAGCTCAAAAAGCTCATCGACACCGTTGAGAAAAATATGCGCAAGGCAGCAGCAGACCTTAACTTTGAGGCGGCGATGGAGTTGCGCGACAAGATGATGGAGCTCAAAAAACAGCTACAGGATTTGACAGGCGGGCTTTGACAGTATGTGCAGGCTGTATCGAGAGTGCATTATATAGAAAGGTATGGTACAAAAATGGACAAAGAACAACTGAAAATGCTTCCGAAAGGCGAAGTGATCAAGATTCGCGGGGCAAATGAACACAATCTCAAAAACATCGACTTGGATATTCCCAGAAATAAGTTTGTCGTGCTGACAGGGCTGTCCGGCTCTGGCAAATCGTCCCTTGCATTTGATACCATCTATGCAGAAGGGCAGAGACGGTATATGGAATCTTTGTCCTCCTATGCAAGACAGTTTTTGGGACAGATGGAGAAGCCCAATGTAGAGCGCATTGATGGGCTTTCGCCTGCGATTTCAATAGATCAGAAGTCCACAAACCGCAATCCGCGCTCAACAGTCGGTACCGTGACAGAAATCTATGATTATTTCAGGCTTTTGTACGCGCGCATTGGGATACCACACTGCCCAAACTGCGGCAGGGAAATCAAGCGCCAGACGGTAGATCAGATGGTTGATCAGATTATGGAGCTGTCGCAGGGCACAAAACTTCAGCTGTTAGCGCCTGTGGTGCGCGGCAGAAAGGGAGAACATGCCAAAGTGCTTGACCGGGCAAAAAAGAGCGGATATGTGCGCGTCCGCATAGATGGAAATCTGTATGATTTGTCTGAGGAAATCAAACTTGAGAAAAATATCAAGCACAATATTGAAATCATTGTGGACAGAATCGCCGTGAAAGAAGGCGTTGAGCGCAGACTGACCGATTCCATTGAAAATGTCATGGCGCTTTCTGACGGGCTTTTGATGGTGGACGTGATTGGCGGCGAGATGATGAATTTTTCAGACAGCTTTGCATGTCCAGACTGTAATATCAGCATTGATGAAGTTGAGCCAAGAAGTTTTTCGTTCAACAATCCTTTTGGCGCCTGCCCAGAGTGTTTTGGACTTGGGTATAAAATGGAGTTTGATATGGACTTAATCATACCAGACAAAAGCCTTAGCATCAATCAGGGCGCAATCACGGTCATGGGCTGGCAGTCGTGCGCCGATAAGAACAGTTTCACCAATGCGATTTTGCAGGCTCTGTGCAAAGCGTATGATTTTTCGCTCGATACACCGTTTGAAGAATTGTCTGATAAGGTGAAGGACGTGCTGGTAAACGGGACAAAAGGGAAGGAAGTCACCGTATATTACAAGGGACAGCGCGGCGAGGGCACATACCCTGTGGCATTTGAAGGACTGCTCAAAAATGTAGAGCGCAGATACAGGGAGACCTCTTCGGAGACAATCAAGCAGGAGTATGAAACCTTTATGCGCATCACGCCCTGCAAAGAGTGCGGCGGAAGGCGTCTGAAAAAGACATCGCTGGCGGTGACAGTCTGCGATAAAAATATTTATGAGATTACCTCCATGTCGATCACAAATCTATATAAATTTTTGGAGACGATGGAGCTGACACCGCAGCAGCAGCTAATCGGAAAACGCATATTAAAAGAAATTCGCGCGCGCGTTGGATTTCTTGCGAGTGTGGGACTGGAATATCTGTGCCTGTCGCGTGGCACGGCTTCCCTGTCAGGCGGCGAGGCGCAGCGTATCCGCCTTGCGACGCAGATAGGCTCTGGCTTGGTCGGCGTGTGCTATATTTTGGACGAGCCGAGTATCGGACTGCATCAGCGGGACAATGACAAACTGCTCTCTGCCCTGCGCAATCTGCAAGATCTGGGAAATACACTGCTGGTTGTGGAGCACGACGAGGATACCATGATGGCGGCGGACCATGTGATTGATATTGGTCCCGGTGCCGGAGAACATGGCGGAGAAGTGATCGCGCAGGGAACTGCGGAGGAGATCATGCAGGTGCCGGAGTCCATCACTGGCCAGTATCTAAGCGGCAGACTGCGGATTCCCGTGCCAGAGAAAAGGCGCAAGCCGAATGGCTGGCTGACGGTAAAGGGCGCGGCGGAAAATAATCTCAAGGATATCACTGTAAAGTTCCCGCTCGGCGTGTTTACCTGTGTCACAGGGGTGTCTGGTTCGGGCAAATCTTCGCTGGTAAACGAGATATTATACAAATATCTGGCAAAAATGCTTAACAGGGCGCGCACGATTCCCGGTAAATTCAAGAAAATAGAAGGCGTTGAGCAGTTGGACAAGGTAATTGCAATTGATCAGTCCCCGATTGGCAGGACGCCGCGCTCAAACCCCGCCACGTACACGGGCGTGTTTGACCAGATTCGGGATTTATTTGCATCAACGGTCGATGCAAAGGCAAAAGGCTACAGCAAGGGGCGTTTTAGTTTTAATGTCAAGGGCGGACGCTGCGAGGCGTGCGGCGGCGATGGCATCATTAAGATTGAAATGCATTTTCTGCCAGATGTGTATGTGCCCTGCGAGGTCTGTCAGGGAAAACGCTACAACCGTGAGACACTGGACGTAAAGTATAAGGGCAAGAGCATCTATGATGTACTGGATATGACTGTAGAGGAGGCGTTGACCTTCTTTGAACCTGTTCCTTCTATTAAAAGAAAGATAGAGACGCTGTATGACGTGGGACTTTCTTATATCAGATTAGGCCAGCCCTCAACAACCCTGTCGGGAGGCGAGGCACAGCGCATTAAGCTCGCGACAGAACTAAGCCGCAGAAGTACAGGAAAGACCATTTACATTTTGGACGAGCCGACGACAGGGCTTCATTTTGCAGATGTTCACAAACTTGTCGAGATTTTGCAGCGTCTTGCGGAGGGCGGCAATACAGTGATTGTCATCGAGCATAATCTGGACGTAATCAAGACCGCAGATTATATTATTGACATCGGACCAGAGGGCGGCGATGGCGGCGGCACTGTGATTGCGGAGGGCACACCAGAGCATATTGCGGATTGCCCCAATTCATATACGGGGATCTATGTGAAGCGTATGTTGGAAAAGGCAAAAATGTAATTTGTATTTGGGTGCTGCAAAAGATGTTAAAATATCCAATAAAAATATTGAATAAGTAAATTTTCCAGTTGACAGGACAGACAAATCAGTATATGATGTAACTGATATGAAAATTCAATATTGTGAGTTATAGTATGAAACTCTTATTCAGAGTGGTGGAGGTACAAAGGACCTGTGAAGCTACGGCAACCCCGTTAATCTGACGGAAGGTGCCAACCTGAGCGAGTTACTATTTGCGGCAAGTACAGTAGCAATAGTTCGAACAATAAGAGGATTTGATTATCGGGAAACCAATCACTTCCGCTTATTCAGTCGAGTAAGCGGAATTTTTTTAGGAGGAAGTACAAATGGAAAAACTTTTATTTACTTCAGAATCAGTAACTGAAGGACATCCTGACAAGGTGTGTGACGCGATTTCTGACGCCATTCTCGATGCGCTGATGGAGCAGGACCCTATGAGCCGCGTTGCCTGTGAGACAGCAACCTGTACCGGATTTGTGCTTGTAACCGGCGAGATTACAACAAAGGCATATGTGGACATTCCAAAGATTGTGCGCGATACCGTGAAAGAAATCGGATATGACAAGTCTGCGTATGGTTTTGATGGAAATACCTGTGCGGTATTTACAGCAATCGATGAGCAGTCTGGCGATATCGCAATGGGTGTGGACAAGGCGCTCGAGGCAAAGCAGATGAGCGATGCTGAGATTGAAGCGATCGGCGCAGGCGATCAGGGTATGATGTTTGGCTATGCGACCAACGAGACAGAGGAGTATATGCCTTATCCTATTTCACTCGCACATAAGCTCGCATTACAGCTTACCAAAGTGCGCAAGGACGGCACCTTGAAGTATTTAAGACCCGATGGAAAGACACAGGTGTCTGTAGAGTATGATGAGAACGGCAAACCCAAGCGCCTTGAGGCGGTCGTGCTCTCCACGCAGCATGATGAAGATGTGACACAGGAGCAGATTCATGCAGATATCAAGAAGCATGTGTTTGATGCGATTCTGCCGCAGGAATTAGTCGATGCAGATACCAAGTTTTTCATCAACCCTACAGGGCGTTTTGTCATTGGCGGACCGCACGGCGATGCAGGTCTGACAGGACGTAAGATTATCGTGGATACAT
>CAJUII010000140.1 GCA_910586405.1 uncultured Lachnospiraceae bacterium | reverse complement strand
TAAAATATTCCATTTTCCTGTATGACAGTATGATTGACAAAACCTGTTGACAGTATTGGTGAAACGGACTGGGCTGCATATGCCCCAATTGCAAATGCGCCGGCAGACAGCAGTATTGCTGCCATCATAGATATTGTTTTTATAAACTTTGTTTTTTTCTGATAATGCATAATCGCACCAAGCCTTTCTTTTATTTGTTCTGCTCCTGTGCTCAAAGTGACAGAAGCAAAAGAATTGTTGTATTGTGTCATGGATTTCAAAAATATAAGTAAGGTATCGCCGTATTCACGTCTTGCACGCCAGTCCAAGTCTTTGATCAGAAGTTCATCGCAGGACAGTTCGCATGATGTGTTGACCTCTTTTGCCAGCAAATATACAATAGGGTTAAACCAGTGAATGCAGATGACAAACTGGATAAACCACTTATACAGCAAATCTTTTTGCCTGTAATGAATCAGCTCATGGGTGAAAATATAGTGTAACGATCTGTCAGACAGCTCCTTAGTAGGTAAAATCAGGATTGGCCGGAATAAGCCCGTCATCAGGGGCGAAGCAATCAAAGGATTCTGGTATACCTCCACATGCGTTCGGATGCTTAGCTGCTCCTTGCAGTCAGATAACAGATTTAAGATTCTGATATCGGAAATCGCTATGTGACCAGCCTTGATGTAACGGAGAAATTCGTGATAAATGGTTATTTTGCGAATTAGAAATACCAATGCCAGGGCTGACCATATATAAAACAAAAAGTGCGGCAGACGAAAGGCATTCTGTACAGCATATGAGTCAAAGGCTTTGCCGCAGGCTGCCTGGAGTGTGTCTGTGGGTTGTTGGATTATTGGGCCATAAGTTGTTATGTCAGAGATCGGGAGCTTCTCAAACAAACTGCCGACTAACGTTGTACAGGGGGTGAAAGGCAGCACAAAACGCAGAGCAGCGATGAGCCAGATATAATACTGCCAGCGTTTGCTGAATCTGTTCTTGTAAAAGGGCTTGAATACCCAGAGCAGCAAATATAGTACTGTGCCAGATACAGACAATGACAATAGCGTTTTTATAAAATCATCCATTTTCATTTCTCCAAAATTCTTCAATTTCTCTCAGTTCATCGGGTGAGAGAAGCTCTTGCTGCAATAATGTGGACACGAAGCTTTTCACATTTCCCTCGTAGATTTTGTCGAGAAAACGATGTGTCTGCATTGCTTGGTAGTCCTGTTCTGTCACTGTGGCAATGTATTCATTGCGTCTACCGATTTTCTTGACTTTTAAATATCCTTTTTCGATCAGACGTGACAGCAGCGTAAGTACAGTGTTATTTTTCCATTCGTTTTTGTCCTTGTCCAACTCGTCCATGATAAGGGAATATAGGGCTGCTCCGCCACTTTTCCATATAATCCTCATCAAAATCAGTTCGGATTCGGAAATTTGATTTGTCATAGAGTCCTCCTTTTTATATTAACATATTGTAGATATATTTATATTAACATGTTGTAGGTAGAAATGCAATAGGTATTTGGAAAATAAATTTGAAAAAATAGTCGCTTTTTTGTTAAATATTGGTTATACTGAAAGAGCGTATTAATTTATAATATGAAAGGCATCAGGAGAGGAGGCGCGGGCACGTGCTAGAATTAAAGAATATATCCTATCATGTTGACGATGAAAACGGAAAGGATATATTGAACCATATTGATTTAAAGATAGATGATCGTTTTACGGCAATCACAGGACCAAACGGAGGCGGTAAATCGACGCTCGCCAAGTTGATTGCCGGAATAATACAGCCGACGGAAGGGCGTATTTTCTTTGAGGGGCAGGACATCACACAACTGTCTATCACGGAGCGGGCAAATCTGGGCATCAGCTTTGCTTTCCAGCAGCCAGTGCGGTTTAAGGGAATCACAGTACTTGATCTCATCCGGCTGGCAGCGAGGGAGAACCTCAGCGTAGAAGGCGCATGTAAGTATCTCGCAGAGGTAGGGCTTTGTGCGCGGGATTACATCAATCGGGAGGTAAATGCCAGTCTGTCTGGCGGAGAGCTCAAGCGGATTGAAATTGCGACGGTCATTGCCAGAGGGATGAAGTTGTCTGTGTTTGATGAACCAGAGGCGGGGATTGATCTGTGGAGTTTTCAAAATTTGATTAAAGTGTTTGAGAAAATGCACGACAAGACACAGGGAAATATTGTTATTATCTCGCATCAGGAGCGCATTCTCGACATTGCAGACAAAATCGTGGTGATTGCAAACGGTGAGATCCAGGACATCGGGTCGAAAGCGGAGATTCTGCCCAAATTATTAGACGGCAATCTTGAGTGCAGACATAATGCAGGAGGGTGTATACATGGATGAGATTCAGAAAACATTGCTGATGCAGGTGGCGGATTTGCATGAAGTGCCTGCGGGCGCATACAATATCCGCGCAAACGGGATGTCGGCAGGCAGGCAGTCCACAGAGCATATTGAGATTGTCCCAAAAGAGGATAAACCGGGAATCGATATTTTTATCAAGCCTGGCACCAAAAAGGAAAGTGTGCATATCCCTGTGCTGATGACACAGACGGGACTCAAAGAGCTGGTGTACAATGACTTTCACATTGGAGAGGACTGTGATGTCACGATCGTGGCAGGCTGCGGCATTCACAATGGCGGTGACAAGATGAGCGAGCACAGCGGCATTCATTCCTTTTATATCGGAAAAAAATCGAAGGTGCGGTATGTAGAGAAGCACTATGGTTCTGGTGAGGGCACTGGAGAGCGTGTGATGAACCCGGAGACGATCGTTAATCTGGACGAGGACAGTTATATGGAGATGGATACGGTTCAAATTCGGGGTGTGGATTCCACAGACAGAGTGACGAGAGCAAAGATTGGAAAGGGAGCACAGCTTGTCATCAAAGAAAAATTAATGACGCATGGAAAACAGAAGGCAACGACGAATTTTTATGTGGATTTGGACGGTGAGGATTCCAGCACAAACGTGATTTCGCGCTCTGTGGCGAAGGATTTTTCTGAGCAGACATTTTATTCTCATATTAATGGAAACAACAAATGTGCAGGGCATTCTGAGTGCGATGCGATTATCATGGACAATGCGGTGGTGCGCGCGATACCGGAAATAACGGCAAACAGTATTGATGCGAGCCTGATTCATGAGGCAGCAATTGGAAAGATCGCGGGTGAGCAGTTAATTAAACTGATGACGCTGGGACTGACAGAGGCAGAGGCAGAGGAGCAGATTGTAAACGGATTTTTGAAATAGCCTGCCATGCACAAAATGAGACAAGAATGCAATGACGGAAGACAGAAGCTATATTTATAGAAGCAATCATATAAAAATAAAACAAAAAACAAAGGAAAGCGAGGTAGTACTATGGAAACAATCAAGTGCATCGAAACTAGGAGAAGTATCAGAAAGTTCACAGCAGAGCAGGTGCCGCATGAGGTGATGCAGGAAATTGTGGCGGCGGCATCCTTTGCACCATCATGGAAAAATACGCAGGTGACGAGATATGTCGTCGTGGAAAGTGCAGATATCAAGGCAAAGCTCGCAGAGGAGGCAACTTTAGGGTTTGAACACAATAATGGTATCATCAAGGGCTGTGCGGCGCTCGTTGTAGTCAACATGGTACATGGGCGAAGCGGTTTTGAGCGCGACGGCTCTTACACAACCTCAAAAGAGGACCGCTGGGAAGTGTTTGATGCTGGACTTGCGACACAGACCTTCTGCCTTGCCGCCCATGAAAAAGGAGTAGGCACTGTGATTCTCGGCATTTTTGACGAGGCGAAAGTCGCTGATATTATCGGCATCGAGGAAGGGCAGAAAGTGGCGGCGCTCGTGGCAGTGGGCTATGCGGACGAGGAGCCGGCTGCGCCTAAGAGAAAGAGTGTGGAGGAGCTGGTAAAATTTGTGTAGCCAGATTTGTGTATTTTTCATGTGCCAGCCAGAGGGAATAGAAGCGTTCGAGCAGAGAGCACCTAAAGTGCTGTAAAGGAGAACATAGTTTACTATCAACTTCGTTCATGGCTTTGACGATGATCATTTGTTAGAGCAGGAGGTTGAGCCCGCCTCACTTCTATTGCAGAAGGAAGAGGTGCAGGCTGTCCGATGGGCATGCAAAGAAGAAGTGCTTGCAATGAAAGAGCAGGGAATTATGATTCCATACTGGTTTTTGGATAAGCTGTTTGAAGTCAGAGGAATGTTGGATGCACATGGATGACAGTTGGCAGTTCTGGTAATTTTGTGTCAAAAGAATCAATTCATTATGCAGGCACTTGCATGGGCGCGCAGGTGCCTGCTTGTTTATGCACACGGGCACCCCAAGGAAGCATGTCAGCAGAAGCTGACGGGTGTCCGGCGCGGGAGTAGGGGAGAAGGTCATTCCCCTACTCGGTTGGTATTTAATTTGCAGGAGTGAAGTGGAAATTTTTGAGGAGAAAGGATAGATTATGAAAAAGAAAATATGGTGCACTGCATGGATTTTGTCAGGCTTTATCATGGGAGGGTGCGGCGCAGGTCAGGGCGCAGAGCCGGATTCAGAGCTCGCACAGGAGTTACAGATACCAGATGAAGCTGCTGAAAATAAGACTTCTGAAACTAAAATAATCAGTACTGATGAGCTGGACAATGATGCTGCAAATCATGATGATATGAACAATGAAGCTTTGGACAGCGAAGCATCGGAGCAGACACAAACTGGCGAACACCTCCCAGCGATTGGGATCACAACAGACAAAAAAGAATGGTACACAGACGATGGCGAAACTTTGCTGCTGACAGTTACTGCTGACAAAGTTACAGTGGAAGAAAATGGTTTCGATGCGCTGAATGCTGCACTGTCCGCGCAGTGGGACGGGCTATCGAAGGGCTATGAAGAATTGCTGCAATCAGCCAAAGAGCATTATCAATCAGAGAAAGATTTCGGTTATTATTTTAGCAACTATTATCATCATGAAAATGTTGTGGCGTACAGGATTGATAACCGTGTTGCCAGTTTTTGCTGTATTTATGACAGTTATGAAGGCGGAGCGCACGGAAACTATGACTTTGACGGTGCAACGTTTGATGTAAAAAGCGGCAAAAAAATGCAGCTTGAAGATATGCTGAGCGATGCAGAGGGATTTTATGACAAGGCTGTCAGTTATCTCACAGCAGAACTAGAGGAAAATTACGGGGACGGACTTTTCCCAGAATATAGAGAGGTCGTGAAGGAGGATACGTTTGGCGAGAAGCCGGCGTGCTGGTATTTGGACAACACAGGAATCGTGATACAATATAATCCATACAGCGTTGCGCCGTATGCGACAGGTGCGCCGTCTGTGACGCTGCCATATGATGTGTTTGCTGAATATCTCAAAGAGGAGTACACCAGCCCATGCAGCAGCATGGTAGCGCGCGTGAAGGAAAATGAGGATATCTCAAGGCTCTTGGGCATAGATGGCAAGGTGATGCTGGTGTCTACGCATAATGAGGAATATGGAGAGACAGAAGTGACAGTGGTGTCAGGAGATTCCAGCGAGACGGTCGGGGAATTTAGCCGCTTTCTAATGGGATATGCGGTAAAACACGCAGATGGGCGCAGCTTTTTGGTGTTTTACTGTGATTACGCATCGGATGATTTTGTGACATATGTGTATGAAGTCACAGATGGGAACGTGCGGGCATGTGACAAGCTGGAGGGTGCGTCCTTTGAGGGTGGATACTCAGGTACGTCTGGCAAATTTTATCTGGGAACTGATACGCTGAGTCTGTACATGCACCTGGATGTGCTTGGTACCTATTTGGGCAGTATGAAGTATCAGTTGACAGAGGAAGGAAAGCTGGTTCAGACAGAGGAAGTGTTTGCGGTCGATACGGCCTTTGAGCTGAAAGTGGTAAAAGACTTGCCGGTGAATTTGGCGGGGGCAGAGACGACAATCCCCGCGGGCAGTGTGCTCAAGATTACTGGAACAGACAATGCGGGGACTGCGTACTTTAGGCTGGATACAGGCGAGACAGGCACAATCAGCTATGTGCGCGACGATGAACAGTGGCAGCTTTTGATAGACGGTGTGTCAGAGAATGAATATTTTGAGATGGTGCCTTATGCTGGATAGTGTGAGATTTTGCAAAGCGGAATCATAGAGGTTATCTTCGGGCATTTATGTTGCGAGCACAGATGCCCTTTTATGCACACGGGCGTCCAAAGGAACAATGTCAGCAGAAGCTGACGGACGCCCGGCGCGGTAGAAGGGGAGAAGGTCATTCCCCTTCTCGATTTGCACACGGACACCCAGAGGAAGAGTGTACATTGTGATATTGCAATTAGTCTGAATTTATTTCATTTTTTAAAGCTTCGATTTCTGCAATAGACAAATGGGTTGCTTCTGCAATGATATGAATATCAACGCCCAGCGAGAGAAAGTTGCGTGCGGTGTTTCTGATGCCGCGCTGTTCCCCACGCTGCGCTGCTTCAAACATGCCTTGATTGTAATCAAGGATGGCTTTCTCCCTCGCTTCGTATTCCAGACGTTTCTGTTCATCTTGGCTGATTCGCTGCAACTGGTCATAGGCGCTTTTGATATAAGGGTCTTTTTCAGCAATCATGTTAAATTCCTCCGTTTCTTCGG
>CAJUII010000139.1 GCA_910586405.1 uncultured Lachnospiraceae bacterium | reverse complement strand
ATTAACAGTATTGTTTTCATTGTGATCATTCCTCGATATATTTATAAATAATTACCCTATAGCAGTTTATCCAGCGCCGCATTCAGCCGGCGCTTTAAGTCCTCCAGCTCCGCTTCATCTGGCAGAAACCTGTCGTCTAAAAGTTCCTGTCCAAGCTGCCAGACGGGACCGGGTTTTGGCGTATCGCCCGCCCTTCTTGGGAAAAAGTGCCAGTGCATATGCAGCCCTCTGCCTGCACCCAACAGCTCATAATTAAGTTTATCCGGCTCAAAAGCATTGTAGACTGCCTCTGCCACAACTGCCATCTCATGAAGAAATGCATCGCGGAATGCAGGCTCGAGAAAATGCAGTTCTGTCTCATGCTGTTTGCACAGAAACAGCGCGTATCCCTTGATCCGCTGATGGTCGCCAATCACCACATACCCTGTATCAAGCTCCCTCACAAAATACGGGTTCTCGTTCTTCTTGATCCAGTCAATCCGCTCACAAATCATACAATCACACATTTTATAGATCCTCCTTTTCCGCCTGCAATACTTTTACAGACTTTACTTATTGCTGCGCGTCATCCTTCTTTGCCTCCCACAAGGTCTCTAACGGTTTAATATCTGTCTCATTGACAATGTACGCCAGCCTGATCTTCCCTTCATCCGTCACATACAAGATCAAATACCGTTTTTCACCCTCTTCATCGGGAAGCTCATACGCATATGCCGCGTTCCTGATCGTCTCCGCATTGGATTCCCCAAATGTATCCTGAAACACGCCAAAGTCCGTCTCCTTTTCCAAAAATGCACGAATCTCCTCCCGGTCCAGCTCCCGCTCAATGGGTACAAACACTTCAGGATAATGCTTGATCCTCCTTGTCTGATATGCTCCCGGCGCCTCCGATTCCGCATGAAGTCCAGGCTTAGTGCTAAACTTGAAATCCTCGGCGCAGATCACCTTCTCTGACACCAAGTCAATGCTCCAGACCCCCTCCTCGTTGCGGTCCATATCGTTTTGAAAAACCATTGAAAAATCACAATAATAATTGGCACCGTCACACACCACTGCAAACCAGTCGCTGCCTCTGCGAATCCTCTTCCCATGATCACTGCTGCCTGACTCTGGACCGACACCGTCCCGCTCACACCTCTGTGTCGGTCCCGGATAAAAGGCGAACAGCTTCTCTATCTCCTCGTCAATATCCTCTGCCTGCTCCAATGCATTCGGGGAAAACAGTGCCTTGATCGCATCTGCATCCCTCGCGTCAACAGCCTCAAAAAATGCGTCCACCGCCGCGTTAAAGACCCGGTCCTTTTTTAAGGGATAAAACTTTTTCTCTGCGCTCTCCACTTCGCCAGCCTGCGTCTGTATGGTTTCCTTCGCACAGCCTGACAGGAGAAGTACCGATGCCAGTAAGATACTCAAAAATTTCATATTCATTCTCTTCATCACTTCATACCTCTGCGTATTCCTGTTCAACCCACCGGTAAAACGGAAGTTATAGTGCAGCTATTTTTCTGTCTATAAAGTCAAACAACAACTCCCATATATCAAAATAGGGTATCTAATACTCTGAATACCCATCCAAACCATTAGACACCCTATCTTGAAAATATTTCATCAAACAGCTATAAAAAATGCTTGTTGGCATATTAGGGTATTGTTGCACATCTCTTACCACTGTTTTAACTAATATTTTGCTGCGCATTATATATATCGGAGAATTTTGGCAATTGTTTATATTATTTCAAATATTTATGTAAATTTCGCATTTTACATAAATATTCCAGATAATTTTTGCTATTTTTAGTATTTTCAGACAATAGTGTGTTCCCTATGTGCACACACTTAAAGCGATTGGGCTGTCGGAAAATGATACCGTTTACCCATTTCCCGACAGCCCCGCCGCTCCAAACCACTTGTTTCTATATTTTGTTAAATGGGTCTAAATACCTTGAGGTAAGCGCAATCTCCTCCTCAATCCGCAGCAATTGATTGTACTTTGCCACTCTGTCACTCCTGCACGGCGCACCAGTCTTAATCTGTCCTGCGTTCATCGCCACTGCAAGGTCTGCGATAAATGCGTCCTCTGTCTCGCCGCTTCTGTGGCTGATCACAGCCTTATAAGCGTTGTGCTGTGCCATTTCCACTGCCTCAATTGCCTCGCTCACTGTACCGATCTGGTTCACTTTGACAAGAATCGCATTTGCCACTTTTTTCTTGATACCAGCATCTAGGCGCTTTGTGTTCGTCACGAAAAGATCATCTCCCACAAGCTGAACCTTATCGCCAATCCGTCTGGTCAGCTCTGCCCAGCCATCCCAGTCATCCTCCGCAAGACCATCCTCTATAGAAATAATAGGATACCTTTCAATTAACTGCTCGTAATAGGCGATCATCTCCTCCGTAGTACGCGTGATCATCGGCTCATTGTCCTTGAGGTCAAACTCCTTGCCTGCCTCATAGCACGCACATGCGCCATTGCCGTCCACAGACGCCCTTCTGCGCTTTAACTCCGTCTCGCCGCTGAAATGATAGGTGCCGTCCTCCTCATTGTACAGCTCAGAGGCAGCCACATCCAGCGCAATCTGAATATCATGTCCCGGCACATATCCTGCTGCCTTGACAGCCTCCACGATCAAGTCCAGTACCGCAAACGCATCTGGAAGATCCGGCGCAAAGCCACCCTCGTCGCCCACACCCGTGGACAAGCCTCTCTTGTGGCATATTTTCTTGAGGTTGTGATAAATCTCTGCACAGATTCGCAGCGCCTCCCGAAAATTTGCCGCCGAGACTGGCATGATCATAAATTCCTGAAAATCAACGGTGTTTGTCGCATGTCTGCCGCCGTTTAAAATATTCATCATCGGAACTGGAAGCCTGTCTGGCTTGACACCGCCCAGATATCTGTACAGCGGCATTCCCAAGGCATTTGCGGCTGCGCGCGCGGCAGCCATTGACACGCTCAAGGTGGCATTCGCCCCCAGATTTCCTTTGTTGTCCGTTCCGTCTGTATCCACTAATATATGGTCGATGAGCTTCTGATTGCATACATCCGTGCCAATCAGTTTATCCTTTATCTTGGTGTTGACATTGTTGACTGCCTTCTCCACGCCAAGCCCCATATAGCGCATCTCGCCGTCTCGAAGCTCGACCGCCTCAAACTTTCCAGTGCTCGCACCGGAAGGCACACTCGCCCTTCCCTCACAGCAGTCATTGACTGTCACCACTGCCTCGACTGTCGGATTTCCCCTTGAATCCAGTACTTCCCTTGCATGAACATCTGTAATCTTAAAATATGCTGTTTTCATAACCGCCCTCCTGTCACTATGAATTTCAATATCATCAACAGTATCTCCAAAAAGGCGGAAAAAATTCAAGGCGTTTACTCTATGTACGCGAATAATTCAGCATACGCTTCCTGATTATCCCGAATCAGCCATCTCTTAAAAGCAGCAAACGGCGAACTGTCTCGTAATTGCTGTTGTATAAGATATTTTAGATCTTCTTTCTCTTCATCTTCTGCTTCCTGATATTCTCGAACATATTCCTTAAACGCTGAAAGTTCTTTTCTGAGCGTTCTTCTCAGAATTGTAGCCTCCATTTTCTTTTGAGGCGTAGTACCATAATAAACTTCCTGTAACAGTTTTATCGTGTTTTCTACCTCTATTCGGTCGTCCAATTTTACGAAAAGAAGCTTCTCATCTGTACCAAAATATCCTGTTCTTCGAAAAGCAATCAAAGCCTCAACATTTTCTTTGGTACAATCAAGTATGGGTTCATAATTATTCAGCTTCGTATTGTTACAATGTGCACAAGCCAGAAAGAGATTGTTCCAATCATATTTTAAATCTGCATTTCCACGATGTGAAATCAAATGTTCAATCTGATAAGAAGTAATCTGTTTATTTTCACAAATGTAACATTTTCCATGAAACAGTTCTTTTAATGCAGCGTTCACTTCTGGAGTATTATAGGGACCGTTTTTTATTTTTTCTCCTTCTAATGAAGCGATCGCCATCTCTGATTTGTCTGTTTTCCTGCGTTCCAACTTTATCATCACTGTTTTCCTCTATATCATAAAGTATTGCTGTTATTTCTTTTGATAGTCCTTTGGGAATATTTCGCAATTCGCTTCGAAGCAGAGCACGCTCTGTATGCTCTTCCTCTGTCAAATCTGACTTTTCTTTCAGAGTTTGATATCTTTTGATTTTTTCTTTGATCTGCTCCGAATATTCATCAGCTCCAAAATATCCCTCTGCAAGATCATCTGAAGAATAAACAGACAAATCCTCTAATTCCATACCATTTTCTAAATCATACACCTTGGCATTCGAGAGGGAATTTAAAATATAGGGCGAATGCGTGGTAACAATAAATTGAAGCCTTGGAAAAAATTGTGTCAAAAACGGCATAATTTTCTTTTGCAGCCCTATATGAAGATGCGTCTCAATCTCATCAATCAACACAATTCCCTCTATATCATATCGGCTGATTTCATCACCTAAAAGCCAGTTTTTATCCATTCTTAGTATCAAATCCGACACAATCTGAATCACAGAAGAATATCCATCTGACAATTCCTCCAGCCCAAATGAATTTCTGCCAGCTTGGTGAATTTTAAAATTATACTCTTTGTAATCATAGTGCAGCTCAATTGTATCGTTATCCAGCAAAATCCTTAAAGCCTCCACAAATCGGTTAAACCAATGTTGGATTTTATCTACAACCGCCATATCGCCCTCGTTTCTCGCGTATGCCTGCTGCGTTTTCAAATGCACCATATATTTAAGCAAAAGTTTGCTGGGTTCATCTGAAATTCTATAAGAAACATCTAACTTAATATCCTCAACGCCTTGAGACTTCATAATCTGAGTCTTTCTGTTGGCGGGAAAATATGCTGTGATAAAATTTCCCTGTTCATACAAAGCTTCTAAGTGCTCACTATCGTTAAAGAATACCCTCACTCCGTCTGCGTATTGATTTATTTGAGCCAAATAAAATTGATTGTCTTTTTTAATCATACTTTTCTCTAATTCTGTCCCAGCCTTATCTAAGCGTTCCTGTATTCTTGGAAATCTTGGAATACATTGTTCAATTAAATTCTTAAATCTTTTATCATTAATTGCCTGCAAATACTTTTGCAATGCAATAAGTAAAGAAGTCTTTCCTGAGCCGTTCTTTCCAGTAAGCATCAAATTCTGTCTCTGTCCGGCATTTAACGTGATTATGATATCAGACAAATGCCTCAACGTTTCTATGCGAATTTCTGTGATATAATGTTCCATTTTATCTCCTTATCGGGATTCTCTACAGATCCTTATTCTATCCAAATCTTTCTATAATACTGCCCTTCACTCTCCCCACACCTGTTCGCACAGATCAAGGCAGTATTCCCTAGAAAACGCCGCATCCTGCTCAAGTATCGCATTTTGCGACGCCATCTCCTGCGTATACTCAGACAGGAAATAAGTCGTCACCCCGTTTGCGCCCTGGCTTAAATGGCAGACAACCGGCTCCACGCCATATGATTTCACTGCCACATCACCCTCCGGCTCTCTTACGATCGTAACCTCTGCCATGCCGCCGACCATTCTGTCTGCGATGCCCTTGCCCGAGCTCGATGTCCAGTTCACAAAATTGCCAAGCGAATAATAGACCAGCATCTCGTTTCCATTGTCGTCCTGCACCCACTCGACCGGTTCGATGACATGCGGATGCGTGCCAATCACAAGGTCCACACCTTTTTCCAGAAAAAACTGTGTCCACCGCGCCTGCTCTGCCGACGGCGTAAGCTGATACTCTGTCCCCCAGTGCGGACAGACTATGATAAAATCCGACATTGTTTTTGCCTTCGCTATGTCTGCTGCAACCTTTTTTTCCTCTAATAAATTCACTGCATAAGGCATCCCGGACGGCATTGGAATACCGTTTGTACCATAAGTATAGTTTAAGATGGCAACGCGGATACCGTCCTGTTCATAGACAAAAATATTGTGATCCTGCGCCTCCTGACTTTCATTGATGCCAAGCACTGTGATTTGTGGATACTGCTCCGCCCAAAATGAAAGGCAGTTTGTGACACCTTTTTTGCCTTTGTCTAATGTGTGGTTCGTGGCATGAAGCACTACATCAAATCCCGCCTCCACCAAGGCATCGCCCAGCTCATACGGCGCATTAAAGCTCGGATAGCCCGTGATGCCAAGCGCTTCCCCGCCGATGATGACCTCCTGATTCACCAGTGCGAGATCTGCCGCCGCGATCTCATCTTTTACATTTGCAAACAGAGCGGTAAAGTCATACGTGCCATCTCGCTGCACACCGCTTTCTGCCACAGGTGTGTGCAGCAGGATGTCGCCCACCATGATGAGTGTTACTTCGGACGCCGCTTCTGCTGCATTCTCTGCCGCCAAAGCCTGTGTTTTTTCACCAGCATCATACTCGTCCGTTGCCGCATTCTCTCCCCCTGTGTTCAATCCACTTTTTTTGACAACTTCTGTCTGAAGATCACGGGCATCGGGCAATGCTTCGCTGTCCGCACTGTCGCTAATTTGCACACTCTCATTCAAAGTGCTGCCAGTGAACGACTGCTGCATACCAACGTCTTCCACATTTGCCGCAACGCTGCCGCAGCCA
>CAJUII010000138.1 GCA_910586405.1 uncultured Lachnospiraceae bacterium | reverse complement strand
TTCGCTGACCCTCCTCTCTCGCTTCCTTCTCGGCTGCTATCATATTCTCATACGTCCTCAAGATTCGCTGGCTCTCCTCTTTTGCCTCCTTCTCAGTTGCCAGCATATTCTCATACGTCCTCAAGATTCGCTGGCTCTCCTCTTTTGCCTCCTTCTCAGTTGCCAGCATATTCTCATACGTCCTCAAGATTCGCTGACCTTCTTCTCTCGCCTCCTTCTCAGTTGCCAGCATATTCTCATACGTCCTCAAGATTCGCTGACCCTCCTCTCTCGCCTCACACATATAACGTACTGAATCATTCTGATTCAGTTTAAAAATAGTCTCCCCTGTCTCCTCAAATATGTCATTTTCCTGTGCTATCATCTTTAAATCCTCCCACGTCTTTGCTTTGAAGAGTTTCGCCCAGTAGTCAATTCCGTAGGCTTGATCCTCCTCCGTTGCCAAGTGTATCTGAGTTAAGTCTAACACATTTAATGTAAACTTGTCATTATATATATAATGATTTTTGACGTTCATCATTTTATTTGTGGCATAAAACTCTGGATATTCTGAAAATGGAGTAAAGTCAAGAATCCCAATATGATACGCTGGTTTTACCTCTGTGTATCCTTCCCCTTTTTCAAGATTGTTGAAGGTACTGCATAGATATAACAGCGAACGGTCATTCCAAAAGCTCTGGTGCAATACCTGCATCTCAATATTTATAATCACTGAATTATTTAGGATGACTTTCACATCCAAAACAAACGTTTTGTCATTCACTGCCTCGCCCAACTGTATTGGATTTACAATTACGACAGATTCAATCTTATGGTGCTCCAAATGCAGCAATGAACAGAGCATGCCTGTCAAAACTTTTTTATTCTCCTGTAATACTGCACGAAACATATAGTCATTTGTCATTGTATAGTCAATTTTTCCGGCAGCATTCTTAAAAGTACGCTTCTGTGTACGATTCATAAAATTTGTTTTTCCTTCCTCCTATTAGTTCATCTGCGCAGATGCCACCACATACCCTACCAAAAGGAGTCTTCAATGTCAAATTGAAATGTATAAATTTGCCCGAAATGTAATAAATAATACAAATTTTTGTCTAACTGTGTAAGAAACACCAAAAAAGAACCACTGCACAACACAGTGATTCTTCATATACTATTTAATCAATTTTCTTTGCCACAACGACAAATCTTCCCTTTTTCTCCTGATAATCACAGGTTGAAAGCGTCAAAAGTTTATCCCCGTAAGCAGCCGTAACGCCTGTGTCATACAGTGACAACGCCGCCATTTCATTCATGGCAGAATCAAACTCCATCTCTGAAGCTGCATTAATAAATTGGTAATATTTGAAAGTAACCTCCTCCTCTGAATAAACTTTGGAGCGAAACACATACATGACCTGATAGGTCCCTTTCTCATAAATTGTGTCAAATTGTATCGTAGGATGCTCTTCATAATAGGATTGTTTGCTGTATTTATTGAGTGTTCCAAACATTTTACCGGATTTCATGTGATGTCCATATAATATGATATTGTCGCATCCTTTGATTACATCACACTGATAGTCCATAAAAATACAGCCATTCCTGTCCTCCTCCTGATTGAAGTTGTGATCCAAATAATACTCATTATTTACAGTCTGCATCACCGGATAATCGATGATTGTGTTGTCAATCTTCACCCACCCGATCAACTTTTGATTCTTTTGATGAATCAATTCATACTCTGGCAGAATATCTGGAATCACGATCTCATCCTCAACCAAATTGATCTTCACCTTATTTTTATTGGAAGTTCCTTTCAGTGCCCCTGCCTCTTTCATTGCAGAAAGCTCCTCGAACTCTCTGGCACTCTTGGCAGATACCTGATAATATGCGCCTAGATATCCAAAACTTATAATACACATAAACAGACATGCCGCAATCAGAATTTTGCGCTTACGCTCTTTCTTCTTTAGGATCTCCACAATCTGCCGCTGCATTTCCATGTCAAAGTCTTCAAGTTTTGTCTTATTTTCCGCCTTATTGGACTGTTTAGAAACTTTTGGCACTTTTTTCAGCATTTCAAGCTGCTGCCTGCGCTTTTCCTTTCGTGCCTTCTTCTCCTCCTGTTGTTTGCGTTCTGTCTCTTTGATTCTCTGATACAGCTCAAAAATGTTGTCATCAAACTGCCTTCCGACTGCGGATTCAAAAGCATATTTGCCGTTTTTCAGCTCCAAGTACAGCGTCTCAATATCTTTTGGGTTGTCTAGTTTCAGACTGCCGGTAATGGAATCGATGAGCTGTTTGTCCCTTAACGCCGCCTCATACTCCTCTGCGTCCCTAAAGCGCTTTCCCTCTACGGTCCATTGTAATTCCGCCATTCTATCGTCCTTTCTATCAATCTATATCTTCTATACCCTTATTGCTGTCTGGACATAAACGTTCTATGCGCAGACAGTTTACATATATGCTACTATTGTACTATATTTTCTGTCAATTTCAAGTCTTTTCTGACAATTTATAAAATATTTTTGTATCCTTTTTGGGAACACTTTCCGCCCTTTGTCATATAGTATAGAAAAAAGCTTCTTCGGAGGTACTCAACATGAGTGAATTATCAGCAAGCCATTGCGGATGCAATCAAACAAATAACGTTTCGGAGTGTGGCTGCGGCTGTGGAAACAACAGCGGATGCGGCAGCTGGATCTGGATTCTCTTGCTTCTGTGCTGCTGTGGCGGCGGCAACGGATTCGGCGGATTTGGCATGTCTAACGGCTGCGGCTGTGGATGTGGCTGCGACAACGGCTGTGGCAACAACGGCGGATGCGGCAGCTGGATCTGGATTCTCCTGCTTCTGTGCTGCTGTGGCGGCAACAACGGCGGCGGATGCGGATGCTGCTAATGTTCTAACCTATGGGGGTCCGTACATGCGGGCCCTCAATCATTGCCATATGGCATAATTCACAGTTCTTTTTCATATACATGATTAGATGGTCAGAAATGAATGGAGGTTTATTATGGACGATAATGATTATGTGATGGCATTCGACCATTTCTATACCACGAATCACATCCAAATCTTAAAGTCCCTTCTGCCTTTTATGGACAACGACAACTTCCGTATGCTGCCTGTCTTGATCAAATATATGGAATTAAAATACACGCTGTCTATGATTGGTAAAGGAACTGCCGGATTCTCAGGCGGAATCCATGCAAGCAGTATAGATACTGAAATCAAAACAACTGCTGATCCGTCTGAAAATATTGAAAAAATATATAAGGCTGTTCACAAATATCTCGCTCCGAGTGAGGAAAAAAGCTTTAATCAGATACTTTCCGCCATGAAAACGATGCGAAACATGCGCGAAATGCAGCAGATGATGGAACTTTTTCAGAGTCTGAATCCCGATCTGGGCGGCGGCATGGACATTGGTTCCATGATGGAAGCCATGAATCCAGGAAGCGAAAACGCAGGCGGAATTAACATCAATGAAATCATGGAAATGATGAAACTATTTGGAGGCAATGACAATGGAAAACAATAACGAATGGATGAATGACCCTGAATTAAAAAATATTGACAGAGCAAAACTTGATTTTCTAAATCAAATGTTTGTACAGAGCACCTCAATCAACAGCAACGGAAGTCAAGCTGAACGGCAGAAAAAAATGATGGCTTTCCTGCTCTCGCTGAGCAAGCTGAGCAAGGAAAACAATATTTCTTTTCAAAATGAGGAGGTTGAGTTGATTTTCTCTGTTCTGAAAAAACACTCAACCTCTGATGATATTGCTAAGATGCAGAAAATTTCTTCTTTTTTCCGTTCCCAGTAAGAATCAGAAGCATTCCTACTGAAAACATCGCACATACGATCAACATACGATACTGTAAAGGGTCTCCAGTCTTTGGCGTGGAGTCCTTTATATGTTGTGTTCCCTTGGGTGCACTCGCAGACGTTACGTTCGGCTTCTGTGTTGTTTTTGCAGTCATCGCAGACGAGCCTGATGAACTCTGAGCTGTCGAAGTTGTCTTATTCTGGCGTACCGCAGCAGACTGAGCTATCGATGCTGGCTGCGGCTGTGATGTCGTCACCGACGGCGTTTCTACAGAGGGCTGCACTCCTGTTGAGGATGGTGTTCCTGGCTGTGTTCCCGCAGAAGGCTGAACACCTGTGACAATCGTTGTGCCTGCACCGCTGGCACCAAGCGTGATAGTCCCTTTTGATGATGCACTTGTATCACTTGCATTTTTATTAGATGTACCTGTATTTCCTGATGCAGCTGCCCCCAACTGAATACTGCCTGCTTCTGCCTTCGTCACAACAGAACTGTCCTGATCAGTGTCTTGGGATGTACCGCTGTCCTTATACACCAAATGAGTATATTGGTTTGCCAGCCCCTTGGCTGTATTTTTTGCCTTTTCAGATTTTCCCGTGATAATGATATCTTTTGATATATTATTCACACCACTGAATGCATTCTCCTTTACCTCTTCGATCTTGTCAGGCAGTGTGATTTTGGAAATACTGCCTACGCTGGCAAAAGCATCCTTGCCAATGACTGTGACTGTATTTGGTATTATGACATCCGCTACACTTCCGCTATACTTATACAATACATTATTAGAAGCATTTGTCGTAAATCCAGAAGATGTATAGTACCACCGCTTATATAATGTCAAATCTTCTTTTACCACAGATTCTGAATAAACATTTGTACATTCCTTATCCGTATACCAATTCGAATCAGTTGAATAGTTCGAATACTTAAAATTCGCCGAGGAACTGCTCTTGGGATCATCTGACGAAGAGATACCTTTTCCCACTGCAATCTTTTTTGTCAAGCTTGCCGCATCAGTGTACTTCTTGCCAGCATAAGTTCCTGTAAATCCGCCTCCATTCATGTGAAATACCACGGTGTTGCTCTTCTCCTCAAAATGTGCATAGAGCGTAATGTCTTCTGTCACAGGCTCTCCCCACGCCTTATAGGCTGATTTAGTGTCCTCTGCACTCGTATACCATCCCTTGAAGGTCTTATTTGTCATAGAAGGCTTTTTTGTTGGCTTCTCAAGCTTTTCTCCCTCATACAACTTTTGTTTTTCTGGTATATTAGAAGCTTTCTCATTTCCTGCGGTCGTACTGTAGGTCACTGTACAGTATGTTTTTGTCACCTTATCCCACTTTGCATAGATCGTGGTATCGTGCTCTATGAGATCCGTGGCAAAATCCCACTCTTTTGTACATGCATTATCCTTGTACCAACCTTTAAACGTATAGATCGTCTCCTGCTTTCCATCATCTTTCTCTATCGTATACTCATCTTTTCTCAAGATTCTAGGCTGACTGCCATCCACTGACACCAATTCAGATATTGTCTTCCCGCTGAGTACCTGACGCCGTTCGCCGCTAACTCCCAAAATACCCGTGTCAAAGGTAACGGTATACTTCTGATCTGGCTCGATCACGATCACTGAAGAAGACTCATTCGTCGAACTTTCTTCTGGCTTGCTCTCCGACTCGCTCTCGGTCGGTTTGCTCTCTGACTCACTTTCGGTCGGTTTACTCTCTGACTCACTTTCGGTCGGTTTGCTCTCTGACTCACTCTCGGTTGGCTTACTCTCCGACTCGCTCTCGGTCGGTTTGCTCTCTGACTCGCTTTCGGTTGGCTTACTCTCCGACTCGCTTTCGGTTGGCTTACTCTCCGACTCACTCTCTTCTGGCTTGTTATCAGAATTACTTTCCGTGGGCTTGCTCTCTGACTCACCTGCGTCTGTTTTACTTTCATCACTCGAATTACTTTCAGAAGGTTTGCTGGCCTCTGCGTTACTCTCAGAGTTATTTTCTACAGGCTTTTCCTCCACATCTGCCGCACCTTCTGCTGTCTCTGGCGATTCTTCCTTGGATGTATCGCTCAGATTCTGAATACCTGCGATCTGCTCTGTCTTTTCAGCATCGAGATACTCGCTGTAGACAAGCTGTTCATATTCCTCCGCAAGCTGTTTTCCATAGGTCTTAGAGGCTTCTGTTCCAGCATCATAAATATAAATGATACTTCCATCTCTCACGCCGCTGAATGCATTCTTTTCGACCGTCTGAATCCCCGCTGGAAGCGTGACTGCCCTCACCTCATCGAGCTGATCAAATGCTCCTGCTGCAATTGTCGATACCGTCTGAGGTATCACCACATTTTTATCGCCGCCATCATACTGATACAAGATTGCGCCGTCTGGACTAATATGAAATCCCTTGTCCGCCAAGGTTGTTCCATCCGATGTAATATTGTACCACTTCTTATATAAAGTCGTGCTCTTTGTCACCTGACTGTCTGTATTATATTTGTTTAGACATTCCTGATCTGTATACCATGTATCCGGCTCTGTCTTATAGCCCGCATAAGATGCGAGTTTATCATCTGGAAAACTGTCGATGGACTTCCCGTCATCAATAACGAGAACGGGCGTTTTTTCCTGAAAGCTGTATCCATTGTAGGTTCCGCGAAAAGTTCCCCCATTCATGCTGAAGGTTACAACATGCGCAGAGGTATCATCAACCTGCATGTCTGCCTCTGTCATTTCCCGCACAATCTCCGCCTGCGCTTCCGGCATAGGCACCTGCGAAATAACGATTGCCAAAATCATGAGACTTACCCCTAAAATGTTTTTTAATCTTCGATACATATAAATC
>CAJUII010000137.1 GCA_910586405.1 uncultured Lachnospiraceae bacterium | reverse complement strand
AAGTATAAAGTGTAGATTAAATAATTTCGAGGGGTCTGGTATTACGAATGTTACGCTTTCCGGCAACATTACTTCTGTTGGCGATTCTGTTTTTCAGAACTGCAAGAAACTGACTTCTGTTACATGGAATGAAGGCATTACTTCCATCGGGCATTGGGTCTTTCGCGATTGTACCGCTTTAAGTTCCATACGTGTCGGTGAACAGGAAAAAGCGAATACGGTTTATATTCCAAATTCTCTTCAATCCAACACCGGCTATTATCAAGGATACAATTACTTTACTGGCTGTTCTTCTCTTACAAACCTTGTTTTCCTTGACGGCAGAACCGCTATTCCTGCAAATATTGCTTATAATGCCACGTTTATCACCTCTGTTGAAATACCAGATACAGTAGAAACAATTGGGGCATCTGCTTTTTACAATACCAGCATAAAAAATATTACACTTCCCAGCAGTGTCACTTCAATTGAGAATAATGTTTTTTCCAACTGTAAAAATCTGAGTACAGTCACATGGAACAACGGCATCACCACCCTTGGCAATAACGTTTTCTCCGGCTGTGCTGCCATTACGTCCTTCTCCCTTGGCGATGAAGAACCCGTGCGGGGTCAGCTCCATATCCCTGCGACGCTGACCCATATGCCAGTAAAATTTTTCAATGACGCCGCCGCAATCCGCACCGTTAAATTTGCCCAAGGTACGGAAACGGTTATGGCAGGGTTTCTGGAAGATCTGAGCCGGATTAACGTGGTCAATATTCCTGACACGGTTGTCAGAATCGGCGCGCGTTCCATCAAGGGTACTTCCATTACGGAACTTGCACTGCCTGAAAAACTCACTGTCATTGAGGACAGCGCCTTTGAAAACTGTACCAAACTAACCTCTGTTACATGGCACGATCACACACTGGAGAAAATCGGCAATGCCGCCTTTAAAGGCTGTACCGCTGTAAAAGGACTTACGCTGGCACAGGAAAACGCAGCGGAATCTTCCACAGAAGCCGCACAGATAATAGAACTTCCCGACAGTGTTACCGTTATTGGCGAAGAAGCATTTTCTGGATTAAAGCTTCCGCAGAAGCTGATCTGGAGCAGATGCCTCTCCGATTTAGGTGCCAATGCGTTTTCCGGCTGTACAGGGATTTCTGTGGTGCGTTTTGCCGACAGCGAAGAAACTATGCATCTTTTAGAGATACCCGCAAGTCTTGAACAGTGCGGCGCGTCACCGCTTGCAGATGCAGATATCACCTCCGCCGTATGGGAGGAGGGCAGCGATACGATTCTCTCTAACATCGTACAGGGACTTGGCATTACAAGCGTAGAAATTCCCAAAACAGTCCTGACGATACAAGACAATGCATTTAAAAACTGTGCAAAGCTTGTCACAATTGATATTCCAAAGAGTGTTACTTCGATCGGCGCAGCAGCGTTTCAGAACTGTTCTGCCCTTGAAGATGCGGTCATTCCAAAGTTTGTCAGAAAGATCGGCGGCTCGGAAAATATTTTTGACGGCGCAGTACGCCTGACAATCCGCGGTGTTGTCGGCTCGTATATCAACACGTATGCAGATACTTATGCAATACCATTTGAACGACTGATTTCAACTTGCACGCTTGCACAGGACAGCTTCGATATTCCAAAGGGTGAAGCTGTCATACTCTCTGTCACTGACCTCTGGCCCGGCGAAGAGCCTGTTTTTACCAGCGATGACAGTACCGTCGCTGTCACTGCCGAGAACGGCATTGTGACCGGCACTGGCGTGGGCGCAACTACATTAAAGGTCAATATTGACAACTCCTACTTTGCCACTGCCACAATCCAAGTATGTTCTCCGATGAAAGAACTTGCGCTGGATTTTCATGAAATGGAACTGCATATCAATGATACGGAGGCAGTCGTTGTCAGCTATCTGCCGGAAGATACCACAGACCAGAAAACAGCGCATTACAGCATTGCAGATACAAATATCGCATCTGTTGATGATAACGGTAATGTCACAGCCCTCGCTCTTGGAGAGACCACACTTACGATTACAGCGGAGGCAACCACATGGACTGCGGAGACAGGCTACGGCAAAACTGAAATCACTACAAACTGCAAGATACAGGTAATCCCTGATGATCAACTAAAGAAGCATCAAAAGAAACTGCCAAACCCAATTTCCGTAATTACAAATGTCTGCCCGACCACCGGGGAGATTGATGAGGAACTTTTGGAGGGCTGGAGTTTTGTTACCTCCAATGAACAGATTCTTCTTGAAAACGGCGGCGTCAATACGTTTGCAATAGAATATATCGAAAACGGTTATGAAACGCTTACCGGCGAACTTACCGTCACCGCTACGGAAATTACAGACCTCTCGTTTATAAACCGCATTTACAGAATACCGCTTGCAGGGTCAAAACCTGTGATATTTAACACCACACCTGTATTTGCAGGCGCGGAACTTCCGGCAGGACTTTACCGCATTGAGTATACTTCCAGTGACGAAGCAGTTGCCCGTATCAATGCCGCAACCGGAGAAATTACACCGCAAGGCATCGGCACCTGCTCAATGACAGCAGCTTTGTCCATATTAGATAACCGTAAATCCGTTGTCTATGATGAGCTGTTTACCGTTTCTGTGCCGGTTACAGTCAGCGCCTCCACAGAGAACACAAAGCCGCGGATTGAGGGCAGTTATATTTTAAATCTGGTTCAGGGAAAAACAAGGCTGGATATTGACGCCGTATACGGAACAGACATCGAAGCCGTATCCCTTACCGGAGACGACGCAGAGAATTTCCGTATTTCCAAAGAAAACGGCGGCTTCTATATCCGTCCTAACGGCACAGTCCGCAAGAAAAATTACAAGAAGCTGGCGCTTTCCGTGAAGTTAAACGAAAGCAGCGAAGCACACGAAAAAGCAATTACAGTAAAAGTTATCAGCGAAATGCCGAAAATCACGATAAAGCAAAACAGCACCATTAACTTATTTGACAAAACCTCTTTTGCTTCCTTTAAAGTAAGCGGCAAATATATGGATATCGCAGATATCTGCATAAGCAGCGACTCCGCAGACGCTTCCTTCTTTGCAATTACATACGACAGGGAAAGCCGCACAGGTACCATACAGCAGACAGGGAAACTTGACGGCCTTTCAAACTTAAAATCGCTGACAAAAGCCCAGAAAACGCTGACGCTTAACGCCGTTTTTGACGAATATCCAGACGCTGCAAATCAGAAAATTACGCTGAATGTAAAAACAGCCTACAAAGCGCCCAGCCTTTCTATACGGGAAGGCAAAACACGCATTTACAGCCTGCAAAGCCTGAATACACTAATGACTGTTTATGACAAAACCACAAAGGAAAACTTAACAGATTACACGGTCAGCACAGGTACTATGAGCGGCTCCTTTACCGCAGGCTATGACATTGAAACCGGCAAACTGCTTATTGGCATGAAAGAAGGCACCACGCCAGCAAACGGAAATTACAAACTGACTGCTTCGGCTCTATTTGAGAACGATATGCCGTCCCTAAAGAAAAACTTTACCATTTCCGTACACAACAAAACGCCGCAGATTAAGCTTTCAGCAAAGGGAAGCATTGATATTTTAAATCCACACAGCGCTGTTTACTACACGCCGAAGCTTACCAATGTCAGCGGAACAATTACCGGCGTTTCCCTCTCCGGCTCTAATGCGGAGGCATTCCGCGCCGACTTGCTTGCAGATAACCGCATACAGCTTACCTTAGCGCACACGCAAAACAGTAACGCCAAAATTACTGCCAATACGAAGTACAGCCTTCAATTCTGCTTTACACTCGACAACAGCTTACTACTGACGGCCTATCCAACAACTGTCAGTATCAAGCCGATTCAGTCCAAAGCAAAAATTACCGCAAGCAGTACCAAGCTGACAATGGATTACTTTGAAAAGGAACTTGATTTTCTCCTAACCCAGCCAGAGACAGCAGAAATTGAGCGCGTTGTGCTTGCCGATACGCAGAACTTCAACTACAGCTATGACGCGAAGGCATTAACCTTGAAGGATAACCACAATTTAACTGCCGGAAAAACATATACGCTGCAATTTAACATATTCTGCAAAACCGAGGCCAAAACTACAAACCCGGTTACCGTTAAAATAAAAGTTACCATACCAAAATAATATTCTAAAATAAAACATCAAAATCCCCCTTTCCTATTTTTCAACTTAAAATAGAAAAGGGGGACTTCTGATTTCTAAATTTCTAATATCTGATCACTGCCCGTCCCGCTGATACGCTGCGAGCCGCTCATTCATGAGCGCCGCCTGCTGTTTCTCATGCTTCCACGCAGCCACCGAGACAATCACATAGACCACCGCGATCGAGAGGACCATCGCTAACACCATCGGCAGATTGTCCACATAAAACCACTCAAACAAAAAACCGCACACCAGCACAATCGCATTTGTCAGAACATAGCGCAGGATATGAAGTATCAGCATTCCCCTCCTGCCCGCCTCCCGTTCCAGTAAAAAAGCATTGGCCACGCTGCACAGAAAGGACACAGACAAGATCTGCCACAAAATCTCTACGCCGAGTACCGCCTGCGGCCAGAATATTGTAATATACAGTGCTGTCACAAAGAGCACACACGTCGTCACACACCCAAAGATAAAAAGCATATCCCTCAATTTCTTCAATGGAATGCACCTCCTCATAACCCTAATTTTTCCTTTAAGGCAGATACATACTGCCTTGAGATCATCACCCGCTCGCCGTTTCTCATGAATGCCTCAAACCGCCCGTTAAAAGCAGGACTCAGGCTCTTTACTTTGGCGAGATTGACAATGCAGGACTTGGAGGCGCGAAAGAAATCTGTTCCCTGAAAAATCTGTTCCAGCTCATAGAGCTTGCGCTTCGTCTCATAGACCTCCTTCTCCAAATACAGAAAAACCTTGTTGTCCACCGCCTCAAAATAATAAATCTCCTCCGGCGCCACCTGAAAATAATTGCCGTCATGCAGCACGGTAATCTTCTCCTCCCCCGCTTTGATCGCATAGATCAATTTCAGAAGCCGCTTGTCCAGATGACGGCAGCGGATCATAATTTCATCTTCCTCTCCGTCCTCCGGCTCTATAATCGTTATTCTCATTTTTTCCTCCATGCCTCCTCACGAACCCTGTCTGAAAAATCCGCCCTTCAAGCGTCCCAGCGGTCACGCAGCCTGCGGCGTTTTGTCACCAGCGCCGATACCATTATCGCTATTATAGCACATATGATCAATTCTTTTCAACAAGCCCCCTTCCCCTCCATGCGTAAAAAACAGCCTTTTTTGCGAAGAACCGACTCTTGTTGCGCCCTGAAGTGCAAGCGTATAATAACATTAGGAACCAGCTTGCAACTACATATTACCCGTTTTCAATGCTTGGAGGATATCACAACATGAAATTAAAAGGAAAAATTCTAGCGCTGTCACTTGTACCAGTCCTCGTTCTGGGCATCACCATGTTCCTAGTCGCTGCTGACCGGATTGCAAACGGCATCTACGATGCAGCCTACAACGGTATGCAGGCGACGACATTCGCCGTGCGCGACATCTTTGAAGAAGGAAAAAACGGCGCCTACCATATAGACGAACAAGGAATGCTCTGGAAAGGCGACACCCTCAACATCTCACAGGCGACAAACATCGTGGACCATATCAAGGAAAGTTCTGGCATTGATGTCACAATCTTCTGGGGCGATACCAGAATCCTTACCTCAATCGTCGATGAACGCGGCAACCGCCAGATCAACACCAAAGCTTCCGCGGAGGTGGCAGAACGCGTCCTCCAGAACGGTGAGACTTATCATGACAGAAACATCGAAATTCTCGGTCAGCGCTACATTGTCTCCTACACACCGCTCTATCAGGAAAATTCCAGTGAAATCATAGGCATGATTTTTCTTGGCACGCCACAGCAGACAGTTTCCGTCATTATCAATAAAATCCGGAGACAATTTCTGCTTATCATTCTTTGTATACTCGTTTTGGTGACGGTCACTGCCTATATTCTCATCAGCCGGATTGTGACTGCCCTCAAAAAGAACATGGAACTCCTCGACAGTATTGCCAGCGGAAACCTTCAGATCAAAGTCCAGCCAAAGCTCATAAAGCGCAGAGACGAGATCGGTGATCTGGCAAGAAATATCTTAAAGCTGACCGATGCACTGTGCAGCATCGTGTTCAATATCCGCGTCAAAAGCGAAGCGCTCAGCGAAGATACAAACGAGATTGAACGAATATCTGACAATGTCTATCAGGTTATGAAGGAGGTCAACAATGCCACGCAGGAGATGGGCACTAGCTGCACCACACAGGCAGAGGACGCCAATCAAGCAAGCACAAACGTAGCTTGCATGGGGGATATGATCATTGAAAACACTACCCAGATCACACAACTGTATGAGATCTCCGGCACCATGAAAACCGGCGCTACCGCAGCATTAGAGCAGGTTGCAGAGCTCAATAAGGTCATGCACAGTGTGAGGGAATCCATCTCCTTCCTGTCCGAACAGACCAGCCTGACCAATGAATCAGTTGCAAAAATCAGCTCAACAACAGAGCTGATCACCGCAATCGCCTCACAGACAAACCTGCTTTCCTTAAATGCGAGCATCGAGGCAGCCCGCGCGGGGGAACACGGCAGAGGCTTTTCTGTCGTCGCATCCGAGATTCAGCATCTCTCTGAGCAGTCCAATCG
>CAJUII010000136.1 GCA_910586405.1 uncultured Lachnospiraceae bacterium | reverse complement strand
GAGATTTATATGAAAAAATACGCTGGTATTCACAAATTATCTGATAACAAATTTTTGAATCTATTTCATCTGGACGCGCTGACGGACAGCGGACAGCCGTTTGATTACTTTTTTGTATCCAGAAGAAAAGCGGATCAGATCAAGCTTCTCACAAAGGACAGCGCGGCGGAGGGCGTTGTTATTTTTCCCGTGTGGAAGGAGGACCCGGAGAAGATCGTACTGATCCGGCAATACCGATATCCGCTCGATGATGTGCTGTATGAGCTTCCGGCGGGATTGATTGATGAGGGGGAGACGCCAGAGCGTGCGGCCATCCGTGAGATGAAGGAGGAGACAGGGCTGTCATTTGAGGTGTACACAGACGGAGATGCAGCATACCGGAGACCGTTTTTTATGGGGGCTGGATTTACAGATGAGAGCTGCAATGCCATTTTCGGATATGCCAGCGGGAGTATTAGCCGCAGAGATCAGGAGGATACAGAATCCATTCAGGTGTTGATTGCCGACAAGCAGGAGGTGCGCCGCATTCTTCGGGAAGAGAAGGTTTCTATCAGGGCGGCCTACCTGCTTATGAGCTTTCTGCACATGACGAAGAATGAACCATTTGGCTTTTTGGATTAGATTAAATAACAATCGTTTTCTAAAAAAGTGTGTTCATTTTCTGAAAAATGTGATATGATGGATTGGAAGAATGATAGGTATTTGTTCAGATGAAAAGGTTTATAGCATTTATAAAATCAGAAGACCACAATCCTTTTGAAGTTTCTTAATGAAGTTTAATTTCAAAGCTTTGCTTCAGATTTTAGGAAAGAAGGTTGATCAAAGTGTTCGATAAAGAAGAAGTAAAAGTACAGGCAAATCTGGGGAGTGCAGCAGAGAAAACAAAGGAATCTTCAGTCAAAACGGAGCTTGCGCCAAAGATTCAGACAGCACAGGTCAAAGCGGTGTCTGAACCACAAGTACAGGCAGAGTCCACGCCAGAGATTCAGAATCAGACAGTTGCAGAGGCGTCAAAAGATAGTGGATACCGCTCAGAAATCAATGGAGTTGAGATTGATTTCGAACTTCAATACCGCGACAGGGAAACAGACATGAAGGATATTGCGAAGAGAGTTACAGAGGATTATGTGAAAAGAGGAAATGACGCATCCAAGATCGGGTTGATTCAGGTGTACTTAAAGCCCACCGATTATACAGCATATTATGTGATCAACAATTCCTATGAGGGAAAGATTCCTTTATTTGAATAAGGGCAGAGACGTAGATCAAAACAGTGCGCTGTAAAATAATAACCGTTATGGAGAGGGGATTCTCCGTAGCGGTTATCTTATTATACACGCGGATGCGGAAAGGAACTATGCAGCAGTCATCAAGCGGACAATAATGGCAGATTATTGCGTGGAGTGCATCTGAATTTGACATTTTGATTGGGGTAAACTATACTAATTTAAACAATTGTGTGAATAATATATGAAAAGTGTACAAAACTGTGTCACACCGATCTATGGTGTAGAGAAAGGGGCAGGGGGAACATATGAAAAAGGTAACAATACAGGATATTGCGGCGGAGATGGGGCTTAGCCGCAATACCGTGGCAAAAGCACTCAATGGAGGGCTTGTCTCTCCGCAGACGAGACATGCGGTCGTGCAGAAGGCATGGCAGATGGGGTATAACAAACTCGATGACAAGCTGGTGGAGGAGGTCAAATCCACATACCGAAGGGCGAACACAGGAACAATACTGGTGTTATTTAATCATATGGAGTCTGCCTTTTGGACAAGGGCGCTGGCAGGCATCAGCAATGCAGTCAATGACGAGGGCTACCGTATGCAGCTTCATGTGGTGGATGAGAAGGACAAGGATGGAGAGAGCACAGGCAGTCTGATAGCGGACGATGTGAAGGGCATCATCTTTCTGAGTGTCTTTTCTGTCAAGTTTGTCAAGGCGATCGGACGGAAAAAACTGCCGATGACATTTTTCAACAGCCCTGTCAATGCGAAGGAGTACATCAAGCTTGGCGATGTGATCAATGTCGAGGGCTTTTATTCCATGAGTACGCTCACCGAGTATGTGATCAAGCAGAAGGGCTGTACGCGACTTGCCTATATTGGCTTTGCGGAGGGGTCACGTATGATTCAAGCGCGCTATCTGGGATTTTTAAATGCGTGTAACCAGAATCATATTCAGCTGGACGAACGGATGCAGTACACGCGGCCTGCCAATAACCTCAGCTTTAGCTATGCGATGGTGGAGGAGGTTGTCAAGGATATGGCGTATATACCAGACGCGATCATCTGCGAGGATGACGATGTGGCAAAGAACGTCTCGCTTGCTCTTTTGCAGCGGGATTCTCAAGCGGTGAAAAGGATGGTGATTACAGGCTTTAACAATACACTAGAGGCAGATTTCTTCAAGAGTGACATTCTCACGGTGGACGTGCGCATCGAGGAGATGGGCAGACGGCTGGTTAAATCCGTGATTGACAAGGTGAAATGTCCGACAATGGATGTAGCGTTCACGACCATCGCGACCTATCCAAAATTCTAAATGAAAAAGAAGTTAAAACATAGAGTATAAATAGATGAAATAAGAATGAAAATAGAAGATATCCGGTGACAATGAGGGAAATACGTGATATAATTCCAATATCTACATAACGTGGTAATAAAAACGTCATCTTGTATGATGAAAAGTTCCGGCGTTAAATATATAGATTGTAAGAGAGGTTTAAAGCAATGGAGTACAAAATAGTAACAGACGGTTCTTGTGATTTGCCGCCAGCCTTCTGTCAGGAAAAAGATGTTTGCGTAGTTCCCTTTTATGTATCCTTTGACAGTGAGACATACCAAAAAGAAATCGCTGAGATGCCAATTCGCGACTTTTATGAGCAGATGGTGTCAGACCCCGCCACGTTCCCCAAATCCTCTATGCCCTCTGTGCAGGACTATGTGGATGTTTTTCTGCCAATTGTGAGAGAAGGAAAGGCAGTTATTTGTATCTGCATCACCACCAAATTCAGCGGCTCTTACCAGTCTGCGATGAATGCAAAGGAAATGGTGCTTGAGAGCTTTCCAGATGCCAGAATCACCGTGATGGATTCCACGATCAACACGGTATTGCAGGGAATCTTTGTGATTGAGGCAGTCAGAATGCAGGAGGCAGGGCTTCCATATGATACAGTGTTAGAGCGGCTTGAGGCAATCAAGAGCACCGGGCGGATTTTCTTTACTGTCGGCAATATTGACTATCTCAAACATGGCGGGCGCATTGGCAAACTGGCTGGTATCGCAGGGTCCATGCTGGGCATCAGACCGCTGATCACCTTAAAAGAAGGAGAAATCTTTCCGTCAGGTCTGGCACGCAGCCGCAAGAAATCGCTTGAGAAGGTGTATGAACTTTTGTGGCAGTATCTTCAGGAAGTTCATGCAGTATCAGGAGAATATCATATCTGTGTGGGCTATGGCTATGATCTCGAGGAGGCGGAGGAGTTCCGCAAGGGGGCAGTCAGCTACCTCAATGAAAAGGGCTATGCCATTACCGATGCCGAGCTGCAAAAGTATCAGATCGGCGCGACGATCAGCGTGCACACAGGACCTTATCCGCTGGGATTTGGTGTGATTAAAAAAAGCATGTGATATGGAAACAAGAAAGGAGAACGAACGCATATGGCAAGATATACACTAAAGAACACACAGATCAGCATCGAGGTGGACACATTGGGCGCTGAGTTAAAGTCACTTAAAAAAATAACAACCGGAACGGAATATATGTGGGATGCAAAACCCGAATACTGGAAGCGGACATCGCCCATACTGTTTCCCTTAGTAGGCAGCTTAAATAACGGTAGTTATAGATATGAGGGGAAGGAATATCCCATGTCCCAGCACGGCTTTGCGCGGGATATGGAGTTTGAACTTCTGCGCCAGACAGAGGATACACTGGTATTTGAGCTGAAGTCTACGGACGAGACTAAGGCAAAGTATCCGTTTGATTTTGCGTTAGAGCTTGGCTATCGTCTGGAGGAAAATCATGTTATCTTATCGTGGAAGGTGACAAACTGCGGCGAGAAAGAGATGCATTTCAGCATCGGCGGACATCCGGCATTTCTGTGTCCAATTAATAACAGGGGTGTGCAGACAGAATATAAGCTGTTATTTGATGCAAAAGATAAGATAACATCTGGTATTATTGGTGACGGCGGCACGCTCTCAGCACGCACCAAGGACTTTATCCTGCAGGATGGCATGATGGATATTACAGCGGATTTGTTTGATGAGGATGCGCTGATCATCGAGCACGATCAGGCGCACAGCGTAGCGCTGTGTGACAGCGAGGGGCAGCCTTATTTGACAGTGCGATTTGATGCGCCGCTGTTTGGCATCTGGTCGCCCGCGAAGATCAATGCACCGTTTATCTGTATCGAGCCGTGGTATGGCAGATGTGACCGGGAGGCGTTTGGCGGCGACTTGTCTGAGCGCGAGTGGGGCAATACGCTTGCGGCGGGCGAGGTGTTTGCTGCGGAGTATACGGTAACTGTATAGCATCAATTATTGTAGAAAAATAAAGTTCTAAAATTATATGTGGAGGTGTGACATGCTGAATGACTACTACTCGGATTCCATTGGAATGATGATTATGAGAATGCGTGAGGAACAGGGGGTTAGTCAGCAGAGATTGTGTTGTGGGATTTGCTCACAAAAGATGATGTCACGCTATGAGACATGGACAAATATTCCAGACAGGCTATCATTGAATTTGATTTTGCAGCGTTTGGGGAAATTACCGGATTGTTTTATCACAATGATGACGCAGAAGGAGTATCAATATTTCAAATGGAAGCGGAAAGTGATGATTGCACTGCAAGAGCAGGATACGGTTGTGAGAAAAAGTAAGGTAGAAAAGCTGTTTCTGGAGCCGGAGGCAGAGGATCGTACTTGTCATAAAGGGATCCAGGAGCAGTTTTATTTATACACAATGGGGTATATCCAGCAGAATGCGGAACAAATGAAAAAAGCAATTATGATAACAGTGCCAGATTTTGATGAAGATATCGGAACAAAAAGCTGTATCAGCAGTACAGAGATGAGTTATATCCTTTTGTATTTGCAGGTAAAAGGCAGAGATGAGAATACCCAAAGAGAGTTGAAGGCATGTTTGGACTATATAGAACGACACTTTTTTGAGGGAGAAGAAAAAGTGAAGGTGTATCCCAAAGCGGTATGTCAGTATTGTGAATTTTTGAAAACGGAGGATCTTTTCGAGCGGGTAGGGTACTGTAAAAAGGCACTGTCTCTTCTAACAGAAAATGGAAGGATACAGGAAATTCCTAGATTGTTAGAACTGTTGGGAAATGATTTGAAAGAGATATGTCCAAGAGAGGCGCAGCGCTATCGCAAACAGCTTTGGGCGTTGACGGAAATTTATAAAACATATCATGTAGAAATGAACAGAGGAATGAGAAATCTGGATTGGACCTCGCAGGATGTATTGTTACTCAATGAGATTTTAAAAATCTATCGACAGGAAAAAGGATTTAGCCGGGAAGAGGTCAGTGAAGATATTTGTGATGTGAACTCTTATGGACGAATTGAAAGCGGTACACGCGGAATAAAAAAGAGTAATTATGATAAGCTGGCAGAGCGGTTAGAAATCCCGTATGGCAAATATTCTGCAAATCTGGTTACAGATAACTATGAATGTCTGTCTTTAGCCAGACAGGGGAGTTTGGCTAGTAAATTTAGTAATTACCATAAAATGACAGAAGTTATTCAAAAACAAAATAAGCTGTTAGATTTAAAATGTACTAGAAATCAACAGTATATTTTAGCGGAGGAAAATGATCTATTATACAGGAGAGGGAAAATTAGCTGTGAGCAATTTCAAGAGAACGCGGTAAGGGCATTGTGCTTGACAATACCAAAGTGGGATGAACAAAAAAAGTTAATACATTTTTATTCAAGAGAGGAAATTGTATTATTGAATCATATTGCAATTTCTTATAGAAAACAGAAGAAGAGTGAAATAGGTGAACGAATTTTAGCAAATGTTTATGAAACATTAGAAGAAAGTGCAGTTGATTTGACAGAACGAGCGGAGAACGCGTTGCTTCTGTTAGCTAACTGGAAGGATCTTTTAACGGATTTGGAAGAGTATGATAAAGCAATGGAAAAGGCTGAGATAGGAGTCAGACTTTCGTTGATATCTGAAAGAGGAGATAAGTTGGATACTTTTGTGTTTGAAAAAGGATGGTGTGGGTTGAAAAAAGAATGTAATAAGATGCAGATTCAAGAAAATCTGGAGATTTGTCTGCAAGCTTATTACATATGTGACTTATTTGGAAGAGAATATAATAAGAAGGCAACAAGAGAGTTTTTAATCAAATATGGTGTTAAGGTAGATACAAGTGATTAATCCCAATCAATTGCATATATATCATTATAAGGTGATATCCCATCATAATCAGAACTCCGAACAGGTATTGCCAACAATGACAGACAAAGTAATCCAGACATTAATAAAGTTACTAATTTTTTTTTCATATGCAAATCCTTTTTTAAAAGCTACACATTATTGTTTACAAGAATATTATAGCTGATTAAGCATCAAATGAAAATGACGTTAGTGGAGTAATGATTACTCACAAAACGTCATTTTTATTTATAGAATATCATGGTATAGTAGGGGCAGTTCAAAAAACATACAGTTTTAATGTACGGAGTAAAATATGACTTGAGAGTAAAAAGTTTGCACTATTAAGAAGCCAGTGAATCCTCATAGGTTC
>CAJUII010000135.1 GCA_910586405.1 uncultured Lachnospiraceae bacterium | reverse complement strand
GGCGTGCCGACAAGCCCCATCATGTCGTGTCCGAGATGCTGCCGCTTGTAACCGAAATCCCGCCCCACACCAAAGTCATCATAATCCTGATACGCAAATCCGCCGGCAATTGGTGAATACGCCTTGAGCCCGTACTTTTTTTGATAGCTGCCGCTGTCGTCCTTAATCTCATACTCCCCCAGCATACCGCCAAGCACCGCTGAATATGCTTCACTATAATAGGAAAAATGTTTGTACTTTTCTCGAAGCGCCTCCTCTGTCGTCTCCTTTGCCAAAAGCTTCTCTGCTACCTCCTCAATGTAACCGACCGATTTATCATTAAATTCACCCCCTCCGCGCACCGCCGCATACGCAAGCAGTGTAATCCAGTCAAGATGCACCTCCGACTCATACGACTCTATATCCAACAGACATGCCTTCTTCATTGCTTCTTTCGAGGCATTAAAATCAACCCACTTAATAAAATCCTTCCCCGTTTGACTGACCTGTAACTCTTGAAATCTATTCTCATACCAGATGATTCCCGCCGCCAGCATCAAAGCCATCAAAATCAGACATGTCATTATCCTATTCTTCACATGATCACCATTCTATCAATACATTATCCGTTTATTATATGCTTCTAAAATTGGTGATATACACGGGCTTATCATTGAGGCGACCCGGGCGTCCGTCAGCTTCTGCTGACATACTTCCTTGGAGTGACCATGTGCAATCGAGTAGGGGAACGTCCTTCTCCCCTACTAGCGCGCCGGGCGTCCGTCAGCTTCTGCTGACATACTTCCTTGGAGTGACCATGTGCAATCGAGTAGGGGAACGTCCTTCTCCCCTACTAGCGCGCCGGGCGTCCGTCAGCTTCTGCTGACATTGTTCCTTTGGACGCCCGTGTGCATAAAAAGAACAGGCATCGGATACCCAACGCCTGTCCATACATTCTTATTTAGTTTTCCGGCTCTATCAGGCCATACGTATTTCCCTTACGCTTGTACACCACATTAACCTCGTCTGTCTCGGCATTACAGAACACATAGAAATCATGTCCCAAAAGCTCCATCTGCACACATGCGTCCTCCGCATACATAGGCTTGATATCAAACTTCTTTGTGCGGACAATCCGTACTTCCTCATCGTCGTCCTCGACATCTCGTTCGATGAAGTCGGTTCTAAGGCTTGCTGCCCCTGCCTGCTGATCTGCTCTGAACTTGGTTCTGTATTTCTTTAGCTGCCGCTCAATCACCTCTGCTGCCAAATCCACCGATACATACATATCGTTGCTCACCTGTTCTGAACGAATGATATTTCCTTTCATGGGAATGGTAACTTCAATCTTTTGTCGCTCCTTCTCTACACTTAATGTCGCGTGTACCTCCGTTTCTGGCGTGAAATATTTCTCCAGCTTGCCGATTTTGTCCTCAACTGCTGCCCTTAAACCGGGCGTTACATCAATGTTCTTACCGCTGATAATAAATTTCATTATGTCCACATCCCTTCCCACTTAATTAACAATTAAGCTTGTCACTTTCATTGTATTTTGATTATAGCATATCTAACTATATTTTCCAACAACTTTTGGAAGATATTCTAATTTTTTTGTTAATCTTCAATCTTTTTTAGACATATTTTATCATTTTCAACAGTTTTTTAATGTCAATGTATTTATGCTAATTTTTCCAGAAAATTACTATTTTCGTCTTTTTATACAAAACAATCATTTGCTTCTGAACCGCATGTTTTCCACATGAAAACCCAATCATTGCTGTGGATATTGTGGATAAATTGGTGTATAACTTAATTTTACGCGGACTTTATCCTTTTTGTATGTGGATAAATTGTGAATATATCTCGAAACGATAGCGGTTGTCCCTAGAAGTATCCATGATTTTTTGTGCACTTTTTTATTTGTCCTCTACGGCATCCTGATAAATACTTTTTGGAGGAGTGCTGTTACAGATTCTAGCAACGCCAGACTGAAACAACACAGATCCTAAAAACAAAAAAATCCATCTCTTACATTGACTGAATCTGGCAAAACCAATGCAAAAATGGATAACCTTCGTTATCCATTTTTCACCACTCGCAATATGCTCAACACTTGAACTTCATGGAACATCGCACTGTCTATTTTCCCCTGTCAAAGACATGAAACTTTTGCTGCCATCAGCAGCCGCTGAGTGCCAAATCATTTCATACGCTTACCAAGATCACCAGACGGTCAGCACACTAGAAAATTCTTCTCACTGCCAATATATTTCGGTATGTAGCACTTGATACAATGATTCCTGTCTTCGATGTGCTGGCATGCACAATCTGACCATTCCCAACATAGAGACCGACATGACCAGAATAGCACACAATATCACCTGGCTGTGCATTTTCAAGTCCGCCAACATCATATCCCTTACTTCTAAGCGCTGATGATGAATGTGGCAGACTGACACCAAAATTAGAATATACGCTCATAACAAAACCAGAGCAGTCTGTACCATTTGTCAGGCTTGAGCCTCCCCACACGTAGGGATTTCCGACAAATTGTGTCGCATAGTCGATCACTGATTTGCCCATCTCGCTTCCTACAGACGCCGCCGCAATATTGCGCGCGGAATCAATCGCAGCCTGATTTGCCTCCGACTTTTGTACCTGTACCTCTGCCTGCTGCTGTGCTCTCGACGCCTCAGTTGCCGCTGCCGCTGCTCTTGCCTCCTCGCGCGCTCTCGCCTCTGCGGCAAGTCTTGCTTCCTCTTCCTCTCTGGACTCCGCATGTACGAAATCTGTTCTAAGATTCACATAATCTCTTGAAACATAGCCGTCGCCCTCTTCAATGGCAATCTTAACCCATCCGTCAAGCTCCTCGACTACAACCAATTCTTCCTCGATGGGCACCAGACCGAGCACCGAAGATTCCGTGCTGGCTTCCTGGCGGACTTTAAGCGTTGTGGTATTGACGATTGCATACGTTGTACCAACTTCTTTTGCAAGCGCCTCCGCCTCCTCACCAACTACACAATACTCACCTTTGACATAGCCTGTACAATTTCCTGATACAATCTTGTACCAGCCATCCTTTTCTTCAATAAATTCTCCAACGGACTTGTCATACAGCTTTCCGACAATCTCTCCCTCTTCACTTGGAATACTTCTGACATTGACATAATTAGTGACTCTCGCAATGACAAGACCAGAAAAATCCTGTGCATCTTCCTGTGTTTCAGTTTCTGTCTCTGTCTCAGACTCAGTTTCTGTCTCCGTCTCAGACTCGATTTCCTCCTCAACATCGTCATATGTATCCAGTGCAGAGAATCCTGCACTGGTCTCGAAATCATTATCCGTTGACTCCTCAGAAGTCTCTGTCTCTGAACTGGTTTCTGTTGTTTGCTCAATGTCACTTGTCTCATGTACAGAGGAATCCTGTTCTAAAGTCTCTGTATACGAAGTTTCTGTATTTGAAGTTTCATCTTCAGTAGTCGATTGTACAGCTGACTCCTGTTCTGAGCTTTCTTCGTCCAGATCTTCCTGAACCGATGTTTTTTCCTCAGAACGTAGTTCATCGCCATTTTCTGTAAGCGGCATCTCATCCTCAACAGCTTCCTGTGAACGATTTGACTCCTCAGCAGATTCGTTCTGATCAACTTCCGAAAACTCTGATTCTACCTCGCTGATCGCTTCGCTCAATTCCTGCGAAAATTCTGTCGATACCTTCGCCGTTGTCTTTTTTGTATTTGACATCACAACACTGCTCTGTGCTTCTGCCAACGCAACTTTCTCAGATGCCAACATGATATTGGGCTGCAAACCTGATGCACTTTCAAGATAAGCAATGTTCTGAACAACTTCCACCTGAAGATCCTGTATAGTACTACTCTCATCAAGCACAACTGCAACTCCCGCCGCGGGCACATCTGATGAATTATTTAGCTTCGCCTCCAGTGTCATTTGATAGCCGGATAGCGAAAGTGTTCCTACGAGCGCACATGCCGCTGCTTTTACGCTGTACTTATTCATGTCCTAATCCTCCAATTGTGGTATATGTGAATCTATTTTATCTGTTTCATGATTTTTTAATTATTACAAATTTATTACACCCATGAAATAAATTATCACATTTTATTGGCTTTGTCAAGATATGATTTGTATTTCAACTTCATCAAAGTTGCCGTTTATCACGGTTTAGAGAGAGCTTTACCAATGCTCTTATAGTATGAATTGTGATTCCGATCCACTGGAAAGCATATCCAAAAAAAATGTTAATTTTTTTGTAATGATTTCTGTATTTCCTCTAGTGTACTGACCATCTGTTCATCATCGTAAAGAGTACAAAATATTTCGTCAGTTATCGAGACAGTAGGAGAATGCATAACAGTGGTTATGGCGACTGACGCCAACAAAAAAACAGCGAACTAAACAGTGCTCATTACCATGATTTACAAGTGTTCAGTTCAATACATTAGTTTGTCTCTGCATTTAAAAATTCCTGTACCGAATGAACAGCATTTGCACCGTCTGCAACTGCCGTTATAATCTGCCGCATTGGTTTCTTTCGGATGTCACCTGCCGCAAAAATCCCCTTTCTTGATGTAGCACAGGTTTCATCCGCTATAATATACCCTTTTTCATCCATCTCGACCAGATCTGCCAACAGTGCTGTGTCCGGCACAATTCCGACAGCGATAAATACCCCTTCAACATCCAGCGTATTTTCTTCCCGATTCTTTTTGTTATGAATTTTAATGCCTTCTACCATCTCTCTGCCGAATATTTCCTCCACTTCACTGTCCCAGATAATTTCAACATTTTCAAGCGATAACAGCTTTTTTTGAAGGCTCTCTGCTGCTCTGAGCTGATTCCTCCTGTGTACAAGATAAACTTTCTGACAGATTCCTGCGAGAAAAACTGCATCCTCTACGGCAACATCACCACCGCCAACCACTGCGACAGTACTCTTTCTGTAAAATGCACCATCACATGTAGCACAATATGACACGCCCATTCCTGCAAGCTCCTTCTCGCCCGGTGCACCGAGCAAAGAGTGGGAAGCGCCTGTCGCAATGATAACTGTCCTTGAGACGAAATGCCCCTTGTCTGTATGGACTGTGTACATGGTCTGTACTCCTGAGCAATCCTCAAATCCCTGCACATCCGCAGTGATAAACACTACGCCAAGCATATCCGCATGTCTACGAAACGCATCTGACAAATCGCTGCCGCTCACCCCGGGAAATCCCAAATAGTTATCCACCTCATAGGTACTCAACACTTGACCACCACTCACCGGACTTCTATCTAAAACCGCTGCTTTGAGTCCTGCACGCACCGCATAGACTGCCGCGCCTATCCCTGCTGGTCCTGATCCGATTATCAGCACATCATACATTTCATTTTCCATCATGTCCAACCTCCATCCAACGTTATAATCTGCCCTGTAAGATATTCATTTCCAGTACACAAAAGCTTTACAAGCTCTGCTACCTCCTCCGGGTGCCCAACTCTGTCAGCCGGTATCTCCTGGATCAGTATTTTTATTTCTTCTTCATCAAAACATTTGTTCATATCTGTATCAATCATACCACACGCAACTGCATTCACTTGAATATTGCTGGGTGCGAGTTCTTTTGCAAGCGCACGTGTAAATGCATTGATTCCACCTTTCGATGCAGAGTATGCCACCTCCATCGACGCGCCTACTGTCCCCCATACAGAGGAGATATTGATTATTTTTCCTTGATGCCGCATCACCATCTTTGGTACAGCATAACGGCAGGTCAAAAAACATGCATTTAGATTCGTATCGATAACTTCCTGCCATTGCTGGTAGGTCATGTCTGTCAGCAGACCTATATACGAGATTCCAGCATTGTTGACCAGAATATCAAGATAAGGTATGTCATGATACATTTCTATTACTTTATCCTCATCACAAATTGAAAATACATAACAATAACATTTTATTCGATATCTCTTTCGAAGTTCCTCCGCCAGGCGCTCCAGCATTGCGATATTCTTATGACAAGTCATGTACAAATCACAGCCTGCCGATGCGAGCATTTTTGCGATCGCTCTCCCAATCCCTCTCGATGCCCCTGTAATGAGTGCCTTTCGCCTCTCTGGTACTGACATTTCTATCTTCTCCTCCTCTCTGGAAACTTTTGCTACAAGTTTGCATAAAAATATTCGAACAAGAAAGCCGCAGAATTGAACCGCGGCTTATCCTTAATATCAGAATCTCTCAATCCTGTGCGACTACTTCCTTGTAAAATTCTGAATAATCTTTTCTGTTTTCTTTGGTAAACTGTATTGCGGTACGCGGATGCTGATTTAAAAGACCAGTCATCATATATTGTAAATCAAATCCCCATACTACCCCATCTTCCTTCAGTTTGTTCATATATTTTTCAATGAAATGAATTACGAAATAATTATTGTATTTCGGATTATGAAGAAAACCGAGCAGAAGTTCCATTGGACAATTGCCTGCCCCTCTGCCCATTCCAGCGTAAGTCGCATCAAGCCAGTCCACGCCGTCGCCAACCGCCTCAATCGTATTGGCAAATGCAAGTTGCTGATTGTTATGGGCATGAATCCCCAGCTTCTTGCCGTACTTGCTTGCAAACTCCATATACGTATCCACAATACGCGCAATCTGTTCTGGATACAGCGAGCCAAAACTGTCAACGATATACAGCACATCCGCAGATGTCTTTCCCAAAATATCGAGTGCTACCTTCAAGTCGCTCTCCTGCCCGTTAGAGATCGCCATAATATTGCAGCTCACCTCATAGCCCTTTCGCTTAGCATCCTCAATCATATCTGCCGCCGCTGGAATCGTATTCAGATATGTTGCCACACGAATCAGGTCAATTGGACTTTCCGAACGGCTGACGATGTCTTTTTTATAATCACATCTTCCTACGTCTGCCATCACCGCAATCTTTAGATTGGTATCGTTGTCCCCAACGATTTCCAGAATATCATCATCATCGCAAAATTTCCATTTGCCATATTTATTTTCGTCAAACATCTCCTTAGAGGACTTGTAGCCCATTTCCATATAATCCACACCAGCTCTGATATTTGCCTCATACAGCGCTCTGACAAACTCATCTGTAAAATAAAAATCGTTCACCAATCCGCCGTCTCTGAGTGTCGCATCAATCACCTTGATGCTTGAACGATAATCCATCAAACTAACAATCTCTTTCATTTTCTCCTCCTCCTGTATAGTATTGGTA
>CAJUII010000134.1 GCA_910586405.1 uncultured Lachnospiraceae bacterium | reverse complement strand
ATACATAAAAAGAATCTGTAAGAAACTGCGGTTATCGCTTGAAAAAGCCCATCAAATGTGCTATGGTAGAGAAAAGCAGGGGATTTTCTAAATTTTAGGAGGTATATGGATATGAAGAAATTGTTGGCTATGGGACTTGCCTGTGCAGTAGTGTTTGCTCCGGCGCTTTCCGCTCATGCCGCAGAGGAGGTCGAGACCTGTCATATCGGAGGATGCAGCCTTGGGGAATGCTTTATGGATACAGATGGTGACGGAATCTGTGGAAACCATTATTTTGTTGATGAGAACGGCGATGATATTTGTGATTTTCACTGCTATACAGATATAAACACGGATGGAATCTGCGACTTTTTTGTAGATGCTGACGAGGATGGAATCTGTGATCACTGTCATGACCATGGAAAGCCAGTTCCGGCAGAGACATTGGACGGTGCCGCAGGCACGGCAGCAGTGCCGAGTACAGCGGCTGTCACCTATGCAGCGCCTGCACCCACAGTGACATACACTGCGCCAGCCGTTACATATGATTCCAATTACTATTACGGCTGCCACGGAAGCAGACATCACAGAAGCGGACATCATGGACATTGCTGGTAAATTATTTTGATCAGACAGAGAGCACGAACTCTGTAAAAACGGAACAGGAAGCCAAAAGCGAAACTGTGACGTGTAACTGTTGACAACAAGCTCGATAAGGAGGACAACATGCAGTACTTGACAGAAAACCTACAGAAATTCATAAGTGACAGGCAGGGTGTCATTCTCCTTGGAGCGTTATCAAGGGCTGACGCAAGTTTGCGCAGTTCTGACAGAGTATTTTTGTATTGATTTGTATTTGTACGAAATCTCGAGCTTTTTTGGAAAAAACACCTTGATTGAGGGTGTTTTTTTTCTGCCTGCCCCAATTTAGGAACAATAGGAAAATAAGTGATACAGTTCCTTAGTATAGAAATCAAGATAGAAGGGAATAGAGATTTTATGATTACAATATATGGAAAATATACAAATGCAGTCGTTTACACAACAGAAAATGAGCAGTACGCAATGGATGAGTATGCACGCAGGCAGCTTCAAATGATTTGTGACCACCCAAGCGCCGCAGGCAGCAAAATTCGTGTGATGCCGGATGTCCATCCCGGCAAGGTGGGGACCATCGGGCTGACCATGACAGTAGGGGATTTTTTGATGCCAAATCTGGTTGGCGTGGATATCGGCTGCGGTATGACCCTCGCCAAAGTGAAAGCAAAACATCTCGAGTGTCAGAAGCTGGACACGGTGATTCGCGACAATGTTCCCGTCGGCGGCGCAGTCAGAAAGACATGCCACAAGTTGAGTGACAAGGCATCACTTCACAGGCTGCGCTGCTACAAGGCAGTCGAGGAGGCAAAGGCAGAGCGCAGCATCGGAACACTTGGCGGCGGCAATCATTTCATTGAAGTAGACAAGGACGAAGAAGGGGCACTCTATCTCGTGATTCATTCCGGCAGCCGCCATCTTGGAATGGAAGTGACAGAGTATTATCTGAAAGAAGGACAAAAGGCATCACAGATGAAAAAGCAGGGACACGCGCCGTATGATTTGACTTGTCTGGAGGGAGAATTGCTGGAGTGTTACATGCATGACTTGGAGATTGTGCAGGAGTTTGCGCGGCTCAACAGGGAGGCGATGGTTGACGAGATTGTGCGCGGCATGAAATGGAAAGTGCTTGACAGCTATACCTGCATTCACAATTACATTGATTTTTCAGGTGAGACACCGCTTCTGCGAAAAGGCGCAATCAGTGCAAGGGCGGGGGAGAAGGTTATCATTCCAATGAATATGCGCGACGGAATCCTCTTGGGAACCGGGCTTGGCAATGCGGACTGGAACGAATCCGCGCCGCATGGTTCTGGGCGGGTATACAGGCGCTCCGAGGTAAAGGAACACCATACTGTCTCTGAATTTAAAAAGGCGATGGAAGGCATTTATTCTATCTGTATCAACAAAGACACCTTGGATGAATCGCCGTTTGCGTATCGCAGGATTGAGGATATACTGGGAGTAATCAGTGATACCGTGACGATTGAAAAGGTCATCAGACCAGTCTATAATTTTAAGGCTGGCGGGACAAAGTGATAGACAACCGTTTTCATATGGAGTAAAATAACTACAACGGAGTTTTTGGAAGAGTAGTGATAACAGGATATATTTGAACAATGCAAAAGGAGGCGGAAAGTATGATCATCACAATCAGCAGGCAGACAGGAAGCGGCGGACACACGGTAGGCAGGCTTTTGGCAGAGAAATTGGGATATGAGTTTTACGACAAGGAAATCGTGGCGTCTGTGGCGGCCAGCATGGGGATAGACGAAAAACTTATTCTGGAAAATGGTGAAAACATGTCCGATCAGGATTATATCGACATGAAGAGCGGTTTCGTGCCACATTACAGGAAAGCGGAAGTTCCCTATGAGGAAATCAGGGATGCACAGGAAAAAGTAATCAATTCCATTGCCGAGAAAGGAAACTGCGTGATTGTCGGGCGCGGTGCGGACTATATCCTAAGGGAGCGAGATGATGCCTTTCATGTTTTTATCCACGCGAGCATGGAACATCGTGTGAAACGGGTGCAGCGCCATGAGGGCGTGACAGACCAGGCAGAGCGTATCCAAAAGGAACTCGAGCAAAAAGACCGCTCAAGAGCCACATACCACCGGTATTTTACACAGCAGGAGTGGGGAAAAGTCGAGAACTATACCCTCTCGCTTGATTCCGGCACTTTTACCAAGACGCAGTGTGCGGAGCTGATTATCAAGGCTGTGGAAATGAAAACAGGAAAATAACAGTTCAGGGCGCTGGAATGAAAAAGAATCTAAGAAATGAAATATTTGCGGTCATTGGCATTAAAAGATGCTTATTAGAACGAATGCGTGGAGAAGAAAGGAACAGTCTATGAAACGAGAAGACTATATTTCAGATGAAGCAGTCATGAAGCGTGCGAATGAAGCGGTAAGAATTGAGTTAGAGAAAAATAGAGTGTTAGGGGTTCCGATTGTTGTATATGACAGGCAAAGTCAGATTATATATCAGGAAAATGATGATGGAACACGGAAAGAAGTAGGAAGAAGGATGAGGAAGGAGCGCTATAGTGAGCGAATTTCAAAGAAAGCCAATGTACGGACTTAGAAGCGGCGCAATTAGCAGAAAAGCAATGAGAAGAACACTTGGAACAAATGCAGGAATTTTGTTTTGAAACAGTGTTGTCAACAGAACGAAACCTGATGCTGTTAAACTATATTTTGACAGTGGATTCCATGATTAATGTATGGCGTGTAAAGGCGAGAGTAGAATCAGGCGGGCATGATGTACCAGAAGAAAAAATAGTTGCAAGATATGATAAGGCTTTAGCGTTGGTTAAGGAGCTAATCAAAGTTTGTGATATTTGCCATATATATGACAACTCTGCCAGTAGACCTTTCCGAATCTTTAAGAAACGAAAAGAACGGATATATTTTGATGAGTGTGATGATTGGCACTATGAAGATGTATGCGCTTTGACCGATATTTCAACTATGGAAAGAAAGAATTTGAATTAGATCACAGCGTAGCTGTTGGCGCAACAGGAATGCGGCTGTGGATTGATATGTAATAAGATTACAATTCACAGGTCAGGAATGCGCTGAACTGCGCATTCCGTGAAAACATGATTCAGGAGTGAGGGGCGATTTTTGCGAAGCAAAATTCTGAATATCGCCCCGAACAGTTCCTAAGAGCAGCTTCTGGGCCGTGAATAGTAATGTAATAAGGGCAAAATGAAAAACGGATCAGATAAAAACTTGCAATCTAAAAACAATTGCGATACAATAACACATGAGTATATCGCATCGAAAATATAAGAAAAATAAGCGCCCTTTGCGATGGAAGGGTGTCAAGAAGGAGTAAAGAGAGATGAGCAAAGAGTATTCTCCAAAGGACATTGAGAAAAAATGGCAGGATATATGGGACAAGGAGGAAGCCTTCAAGGTTGGCGTGGATAAGACAAAGCCAAAGTACTATGCGCTTGTAGAGTTTCCGTATCCGTCAGGGCAGGGGCTTCACGTAGGGCATCCCAGACCATACACGGCGATGGATATCGTGTCAAGAAAGCGCAGAATGCAGGGCTACAATGTACTGTTTCCGATGGGGTGGGACGCGTTTGGACTCCCGACTGAAAACTATGCGATCAAGAACAAGATTCATCCAAAGATTGTGACAAAGAATAACGTGGAACATTTCAAGAACCAGTTAAAGGCGCTCGGCTATTCGTTTGACTGGACAAAAGAAGTGAATACCACCGATGAAAATTATTATAAGTGGACTCAGTGGATTTTCTTACAGCTTTTCAAGAAAGGGCTTGCCTACAAGAGCGAGATGCCGATTAACTTCTGTACCTCATGCAAGGTTGGTCTTGCCAACGAGGAGGTTGTAAACGGCGTGTGCGAGCGCTGTGGTTCCGAGGTCATCCGAAAGATGCAGTCCCAGTGGATGCTCAAAATTACGGATTATGCCGACAAGTTAATTGAAGGGCTTGACCATGTGGATTATATTGAGAAGGTCAAGGTTTCCCAGAAAAACTGGATTGGGCGTTCCGAGGGTGCGGAGGTAGAGTTCAGGATTAAGGACAAGGACGAGACCCTGTTAATCTATACGACAAGACCAGATACATTGTTTGGCGCGACGTACATGGTCATCTCGCCGGAACATCCTCTGATCGAGAAGTATAAGGCGGAAATCGGAAATTATGACGAGATCGCAGCTTACCGTGAGCAGGCTTCCAAGAAATCTGACTTCGAGCGCACAGAGCTTGCGAAGGACAAGACGGGTGTATGCATCAATGGTATTTCAGCGATCAACCCTGTCAACAACAAGGAAATTCCTGTGTGGGTTTCAGACTATGTACTGATGTCGTACGGAACAGGCGCAATCATGGCAGTTCCGGCACACGATACAAGGGACTGGGATTTTGCAAAGAAATTTGGGCTTCCGATCATAGAGGTCGTTGCGGGCGGCGATGTCCAGAACGAGGCATTTACAGATGTTGCGACAGGAAAACTCTGCAACTCTGATTTTTTGAATGGAATGGAGGTAAAGGACGCCAAGGAAGCAGTCACAAAGTGGCTGGAGGAAAAAGGAATCGGGCATAGAAAGGTTAATTTCAAGCTGCGTGACTGGGTATTTTCCCGCCAGCGTTACTGGGGTGAGCCGATTCCGATTGTGAAGTGTCCTTGCTGCGGATATGTCCCGCTTGACGAGCGTGAGCTGCCGCTGCGGCTTCCGGAGGTGGAGAGCTATATGCCTACCGATACAGGGGAGTCACCGCTTGCGGCAATGCGCGACTGGGTGGAGACAACCTGTCCGAAGTGCGGCGGCAAGGCTGAGCGCGAGACAGATACCATGCCGCAGTGGGCGGGTTCCTCATGGTATTTCCTGCGCTATATTGACCCTGACAATGACAAGGAGTTTGCATCAAAGGAAGCGCTCGAATACTGGATGCCTGTAGACTGGTACAACGGCGGTATGGAGCATACTACACTTCATCTGCTCTATTCGAGATTCTGGCATAAGTTCCTCTATGACCAGAACTTAGTGCCCTGCGACGAGCCTTACCGGAAACGTACCTCACATGGCATGATTCTGGGTGAAAACGGAGAAAAGATGTCCAAGTCAAGAGGGAATGTGGTGAACCCGGATGACGTGGTGGACGAATTTGGCGCGGACACACTCAGAACGTATGAAATGTTTATCGGCGCGTTTGATCTGAGCGCTGCATGGAGCATGGAGGGCGTGAAAGGATGCAGACGTTTTCTTGACCGTGTCTGGAAACTTCAGGACATGATGACTGAAGGAGACGGATACCGCTCTGAGATCGAGACGAAGATTCACCAGACCATCAAGAAAGTTTCCAATGATTTTGAGGGACTGAAATTTAACACTGCGATTGCGGCAATGATGGCGCTTGTCAATGACTTTTACAAGGCAAACAGCATCACAAAGGATGAATATGCAACGTTGATTTTACTGTTGAATCCGGTAGCGCCGCACATGACGGAGGAGCTCTGGGAGATGTACTTTGGCAATGGCAGAGCTTACCAGCAGAAATGGCCGGAGTATGATGAGGCAAAGACGGTGGAGTCCACAGTGGAGATTGCCGTGCAGATTAACGGCAAAGTGAAAGCGACATTGATGGTCGGACTCGATGAGGACGAGGCTTCTGTCAAAGAAAAAGCACATGTTATTCCTGTGATTGCAGAGCTTACAGCAGGCAAGAACATTGTGAAGGAAATCTATGTAAAGGGCAGAATCCTAAACATTGTGGCGAAAAACTAGTGCGCCACCCAACGGAGGCGAATATGTTCGATGATATTTTGACGCCAATGAATCACAGAGAGATTGAATACAATGCCAAAAAACTGTCGGGGTGTGATATCCCCGACAGTTTTTCATGCGCACGCCGATGCAGGGAAACGCTGTCATTGGCGTGCCGCATTGACAGCGCGCAGACAGGAGAGAAGAACTGTGCTCTGTGTGGCGATACACAGACATCAAAAGGAACGGTACAGCAAGAAGAACAGTTGTTGTTAAAAAAGACTGCTTTGCGCAACTGGCTGGAGGAGACAGGCGCACGCGTATTTGATGATGATTTGGTGATGGATTACGGTACAGACTGTTTAAGATTATATCTGTTATTTGAACAGACACCAAAAGAAAATGATGCGCCGTATTACGAGAGCTGGCAGGAGGGCGCATTGGAGGGCATCTATAAATTTCTTGGCAGAACCAGAAGAATGCTTCTTGCCGCCGATCTGTGGAACAGGAAGGGGCATTATAATGAAGAAACATTTCCGGCTGAAAGTGTGCGCCGGCTTGAAAAGGCGCTGGAGACCACCGACGCCAAAATCAGAAGCTGTATATGCCGCGGAAATACCATGCCAAACCGCCATCATATCGTAGCGGCACTGATGACGCTTCTGACAGTTTTTCAGAAAGAATTAAAAACAAGTGATATTATTAGTGAACTCCGCTCCCATGCAGTTGAGACGGCTGTGCCGCATGGCAGAGCGGAAGCAGCGCATGAGATGCATGAGGAATCAGATGCGCATTTTCATCCTGATGTTGCCGAATGCTGCCGCAAATTTGTGATACTGCTGGCGCCGTATGCACCAGATTTGTGTAAGCTGTTGTGGGTGAGGCTGAAATAATAATTTTGCAAAATAAATTTAAGAAATTGTCTATACAATTTCTTTTTTT